>JBKPAZ010000200.1:0-12146 GCA_046726655.1 Chloroflexota bacterium | reverse complement strand
TGAGAATCCTGAGCAGCCATTTCCCGAGGGATATGTGCAAGTTCTGACTATTCATCAGGCTAAGGGATTGGAGTTTCCTGTCGTAGTAGTAGGAAATCTAGATAGGCAACCATCTGATTCTGATGAAGTTGATAGAAGATTACAGCGCTTTTATCACCGAAAACAATTTGAACCAGAGCATCTCATCCCAAGCTTCGATTTCATGCGCCTTTACTATGTTGCCTTTTCTCGTGCGATGAATTTACTTGTGTTGACTACGAATCAACATAAAAAGCCTAATTCTCTCTTTACTTCAATCTGGCAAGATTTGCCACAATGTTCCTCCACTTATAGCATTCTGTTAAACATAAAAGGCTTTCCAACTAAGAGCTGGGCTATCGCAAAGCGTCGCTACAGTTACACTGGTCATATTCAAATATATGAGACTTGCCCTCGCCAATATCAGTTTTTCCGCGAGTATAAGTTCATTCCATCCCGTGCAGCGAATACCTTCTTTGGTCACCTAGTACATCAGACAATAGAAATGATCCATCGAATTGTTATTGATGGTCAGTTTGCTATCCTAACTGAGTTGAAGCTCCGGGAGTTATTCGAGCGAACCTATTTCTTTCTTTCTCGCACCAATATGCCATCGATTGATGCAAACGAGAAAGAGAAAGCTTTCATACAAGTCATGAATTATTTTCTTCAAAATCAATCGGAAATGCAACGTGTGATAAAAACCGAGGAAAAAATTTCAGTTGTGAAGGATGGGTATATCCTGACTGGCAAAATTGACCTACTCATGCAAGTGAACGGCGGACTAGAAATACTCGACTTTAAGACATCTAAGCGACCAGACTGTGACTCTGAGCTTGTAGATAATTGTGAGCGACAGTTGTATATGTATGCTCATGCATTGGAACAACGCGATGGAATACGGCCAGAAAGATTACTCCTCTACTGGACTGAAGAGCCTAGCAAGGAAGACGCATTGATGGTATTTCCCTATCGGCCTAAAATAGTCGAAAAGGTTGTTTTTCAGTTTGACGCTGTTGTAAACAAAATCAATGTTAAAGATTTTTGTGTAGCGGTCCCACCTGGACGAGAAGTTTGCAAAGCTTGTGATATCCGCAACCTTTGTATCAGTGAAAACTTAATAGATCCTTGTTGATAAATATTTCCTTCTGCCTTTCCCTCAGGCCAAGTAACCAACAAGCAAGACCCGCCCCAACTTCAGAACTACTTTGTGAGGATATTGTGTTGCTGAAATTAAATACTGTGATGGCTTTGTGAGGCAAAAAGTACACACTTTCGTAAGGAGAGTTGTTTGTAGGTGAATACGGTGAAAAGAAACGACTGACATATCCTGAAAGGAGCAGTGCTATGGCAGCACGATTTACAATTGGGATCGAGGAAGAGTTTCAGATGGTGGACCGTCAAACAGGCCAGTTACGTCCACACATACATACTATATTAGAAAAAGGGCAATCCATCTTTGGGGAGCAGATCAAAGCGGAGATGCTGCAATCAATGGTGGAGATTAATTCTGATATCATGCCGGATATCCCCACTGCTCGTGAGGAAATGCGAACTATGAGAGCGAAGCTAGCACAACTCGTTGGAGAGGAGGGCCTGGCTCTGATTAGCGCAGGTACTCATCCTGCTGCTTTATGGCAGAATGAATGCAGGTCAGAATATGTCCGGTATGCCGAACTGGAAGATGAATTACAGGACGTTGCCCGATCCATTTTGATCTTTGGCCAGCATGTTCACATCGGCGTTGAGAATCAAGAGACTGCAGTCACTCTTATGAATCAGGTGCGCACCTGGCTCCCGCAATTGCTTGCTATCTCTACCAACTCTCCTTTCTGTGCTGGACGCTACACGGGACTTAAGTCGTACCGTTCTGTTGTTTGGAAACCTTTCCCCCGCAGCGGGGTACCCGAGGTATTCCCCTCATGGAGTGATTTTGACAACTATGTGCAGGCTCTGATCAAAACAGGCTGTATCGACAATGGGAAAAGAATCTGGTGGGATATTCGCCCGCACCCATTTTATAGTACCATCGAGTTTCGCATCTTTGATATGCCTGCGACGATTGACGACACAATAGCTATTGCCGCACTCTGCCAGGCGCTTGTCGCGAAATTGACCTGGCTCAATAAAAATAACTTGTGGGCTCCGATGTTGTCGTGTCACTTTATCGAGGAGAACAAGTGGCATGCTATGCGCTCTGGCCTGGATGCGGAGATAATCGATTTTGCGCAGGGCAGGCGTCTCAGTATGCGTGATTCGATAAGCGAATTGCTCGATTTCGTAGATGAAGTGGTTGACGATCTGGGCAGCAGGCAGGAAATGAACTATCTGCGTAAGCTGCTCGAAGATCCACGCGGCACAGGTGCTGATCGCCAGCTAGCAGTCTATCAGGAAACTGGCAGCATGGATGCCGTTATACAGTTCTTGATGCAGCAGACTATACAGGGTATACCGATCAAAGCACTCAGCAGGCTGTGATGATCTCAGTGCTAATTGGCGCTTTCACCATGAAAAAAAGAAAGCTTGATCTGGGTAGTGTAGTTCATCTTCAGCCATTGATCACTGCTTCTGCTGAAACTTCGCGGCGAAGAGAGCTGGCAACGGCGCGAACGAATGCTTCACCACATGTACGACAAAAAAGTCCACTCTCGTTGTGGTATGTCCCACCTGACTCTGTAAGCTCATGCTCGGCGGGTTTTCCACACCATTGGCAGACACTCCCTTCGGGGGCAGCGTCAATTGAGAGAGGTTGGCGAAATTCATTTTCGATGTTCAACATATGATATCCTCCTGGTGTATGTGCCCGGTGCGGAAACGAGTATGGTATCTCCATACCCTGCAGGCAGCAAACTTATGCAAATCGCTCAGAAACACTACTACCGGTGCACCTTCATACTCTGTAGTTACACCGCTGTCGTCACAATACGCTCACGTAGCGCGGCGGTATTCTCACGATGAGGTCACAGTATAGAGGTTGTTTGATCGGTTCTGTTCTGGGCCGGTTAGGACTATGTGGTGGGTGGTGTAGACGTGAAGGCGCCTTGCTTATTCTCGCCCTTACCGGTGGGCCTGAGCGCCCCCGGAATGCCAAAAGTTGTGCGTGAGGGGAGTAGTGCGCCGAGTACAATAAGCATGACACTGGCTATTACTACCGGCACAAATGCCAGAGCAGGCAAATTGAACAGATCCCATAATGCGCCCCCTATGAAAGGTCCCACGAAGGCCACGCCGTATGTGAGTGAGAGCGTAATACCGGTGAGGCGCCCTACTTCCTGAGGGTTTGCCAGTAGCGGTGGTAGCGCAATGCCGAGCGTAAAGACGAGCGCCCCACTTCCACCGAGCAGCGCTGCCCAGAGAGGTTCCAGCGCAGCGGGTGTGAAAATCCATCCAACAATTGCGAAAGTGCTGACAATTCCGGCAGCAATAAAGGGCCAGCGGCGGCCTACGATTCGCTGCGCGACGAGTGTGACCGCTAGACTGACTGGTAGTTGCGCCGCATTGAGTGTTAGCAAGGCGACAGGCGTCAGATATGACTGGTGCGTGGCCTGGTTATATGAAGCAATCCAGGCATTCATGCCGAAGTAGACGAGACTGCCTCCGCCGACCAGAATACCCAAATGCAAAGCATTAACGCGCTTCTGTTGGATGGGTGCAGCGGTGTTTGGTGATGATGTTGTGGCACTTTGTGGAGAGACATGTTGCCTGGTTGTCTTTACAGGTGCTGGTGGGGCAAGCCAGAGCCAGAATGCGAACAGCACAACAACGGGTATACCCCAGAAAACAAACGTACTCGTCCAGGCATCACTTCCCAGGAATTGCACCATAATAAGAACGGTGACTCCTGCTGCCACTGCTTCGCCAATGATCAGCCCATCACCGAACAGCGCCGAAACAAGACCGATTTGCTTTGGGAACCAGCGGCGTATGAGTATGGGTACTGCTGTCTGGGTTAGGGCAATGCCAATGCTCAATACCAGTGTGAAGAGGAAAAGAGAGAATGTGGTTAGCTTGAAAGCACGCAAAAGCGTCCCAGCAGCAAGGAGTGACAGGCCGATTGACACGCTGAGTCGTGCGCCAATGCGTTCTGCAAGTAGCCCTGATGGCCAGGCCCCTACTGCTAATGCCAGCACTGGCAATGCAGTGAGAAACCCTGTCGCGGTGTAGGAAAGCCCTAGATCACGTTGGATGAGTGGCAGGATAGGGGGTACGCCAAGGATCACCGAACGTAAATTGAAGCCTACAAGCGTGATTAAAATGCAGGTGACTACTTTGTGCCAGGTAACGGTGATAGGCCCAGCCTCGGAAGCGGGAGCCGCATTCTTCACTATTGTCTCCAATGCCAGGATGTCTTGGGAGAATTAGAAAAAGTACTTCACTATATCACAAAGACATCCTGGTTTATCTCTCAACCACATGTCCAGCTTGCTGATACATGCCCTTTTGATAACTGGATATCAGTAAGTTTCAGTATCCCCTCGAGATCAGAATTCACTGTTCCAGTCTTTCCGCCGTTGGTGATGCTGATACACACTGGAAGCCTCCCGTCGTTGCCTAATTCTCCAACATTCGCACCAGAGCCACGTATCAGATTAACTGTGAGTTGCGAAGTGTAAGTACCTGGACCCTTGGATGAGTGACACGAAACTCTTTATACTTCCTGCCAGTCCGAAACTTCATTTAACTGCGCCAGTTGCGCAGATGTAAGCGTTACATCAAGAGCGGCGAAATTTTGCTGCAACTGTGCGACCGAGTTAGCGCCGATGATCGGGGCAGTGATGACCGGTTGGGCAAGAAGCCAGGCAAGAGACACGGCTGATGGCGTACTTCCTACTTCTTTTGCGATGCGTTGCACTACTTCTAGTGTCTGCCATGCTGTATCGTGATTGTAGCGTTTCAAAACGGAGCCAGCGCGAGCGCTCTCTGGAGTCTCGTTCCGGCTGTATTTTCCTGTTAGGAAGCCGTTCGCTAAAGGACTGTATGGAGTGACTGCAATCTGGTATTGCTCGCAGATTGTTTTTAAGTCGCGTTCGAATTCTTCCCGGTGGACAAGGTTGTAGTGCGGTTCTAACAAGTCGAAGCGTACTGTGTGGTGGACATCTGCACTCCATAATGCCTCGACTAGTCGCCAGGCCGGGTAGTTCGATGCGCCTATGTAGCGTACCTTGCCAGTCCGTTGCAGGTCGTCAAGTGTGCGCAGTGTTTCGTCGATGGGAGTTTCGGCATCGAAGGCATGCATCAGGTAGAGGTCGATGTAGTCGGTGTGCAGGCGACGCAACGAGGCATCGACTGCCTCGAGGAGATGCTTGCGTGAGAGTCCCTGGTCATTTGGGCCTGGTCCCATTGGGTGACGTACTTTGGTGGCAAGAATGATACTGCTGCGGTTGTGCCGTTCCTTCAGCCAGCGCCCGATGATCTCTTCGGATTCGCCGCCAGCATGGCCGGGCAGCCAGCCAGAGTAGTAGTCTGCTGTATCGAGGAAGTTGCCACCCTGGTTTACGAATGCGTCCATGATGGCAAATGCTGTCTCCTGATTCGCTGTCCAGCCCCATTGCATTGTGCCGAGACACAGGCTTGACACTTTCAAGCCTGTTCTGCCTAATTTGCGATAGTCCATGATTCTCCCCTGTCATTTAGTCTTCAAAAGAGTTCAAGTCAAACATGCCTATATTCCAGGTCCCATGGAAGGTGGGCTTTCGTTTCTCTTGAAATGCCGCAATCTCCTCACGATGGTCATTCGTCGCCGAAGACAGCATCTCATAACGGATCTAAGCATTCATCACACTATGGGCAATCTGCTAGTATATTACTCAGATGAAGTTGCTTGAGCAAGAGTTTTTATTGCAATGTTCTGAACGGAGTTAACGAATATGTCAGACACGATTGGTTTCATTGGCCTGGGTATTATGGGAAAGCCCATGGCCCACAACTTACTCAAGGCAGGTTTTCCGGTTATTGTACATAATCGTCATCAAGAGGTGACAGATGAACTGGTTGCAGCGGGTGCTTCGCCAGGCGCTCGACCGCGAGATATCACTGCGTCCTGCGACGTGCTGATAACCATGTTGCCCGATGCTCCTCAAGTAGAGGAGGTGCTTGTTGGAACTGACGGAGTTATCGAAGGAGCACACGTGGGTCTGATCGTGATTGATATGAGCACTATCTCGCCTATCGTGACGAGAACCCTGGCTGCCCGGTTAGCTGCGCATGGGATAGTCATGCTTGACGCGCCGGTGAGCGGTGGAGACAAGGGCGCTATTGCTGGCACGCTTTCTATTATGGTAGGCGGTGGGGAAGATACGTTCAAGCGTTGTACGCCCATCTTTCAGGCTCTTGGCAAGACAATTGTGCATGTTGGAGGCAATGGAGCAGGCCAGGTGGTCAAAGCCTGTAATCAGATCGTAGTTGCACTGATCATTGAAGCGGTGAGCGAGGCGCTTGTGCTCGGTTCTAGGGCAGGTGTTGATCCCGCCAAGATCCTGCAAGTGCTGAACGGGGGTCTGGCTGCCAACCGGGTGATAGAGTTGCGTGGAGCAAGTATGCTCGCGCATGATTTTGCTCCAGGAGGGCGTATCAAGACGCATCACAAGGATCTGGGCATTATTTTAGAACTGGGTCGCATGTATGGAGTATCATTGCCGGTGACTGCCCTGGTGGATCAAATGTTTGCTTCCTTGGAGACCAGAGGGCGGGGTGATCTAGACCACACCGCCCTACTTACTTATCTTGAGGACCTGGCTGCCCATCGTATCGGGTAGAATTTGAATTGCTCAAAGCAAAATCTCTCACTTCTTGCCAGCGGAAACAATCGATTGTATGGTCGTTCACCATACCGACTGCTTGCATAAAAGCGTAGCAGATGGTGGAACCTACAAATGTAAATCCCAGCTTCTTCAACTCCTTGCTCATAGCGTCTGATTCTTTAGTACTTGCTGGGATTTCCTGCAGACTTCTCCAGCTATTCTGTATGGGTTGTCCCTCGACAAACTGCCAGATATAGGCATCGAAACTTCTATACTGATCCTGTACCTTGAGGAAAGATTGTGCATTTTGAATCGCTGCCTGGATTTTCTGCTTGTTTCTCACAATGCCTGGGTTCGCAAGTAAATCCTGGACTTTGGTGTCGCTATAGTTGGCAATTTTACTCGCTTCAAAATTATCAAATGCTTGCAGGTATCCCTGTCGCTTGTTAAGAATCGTTGACCAGCTCAAACCTGCCTGTGCCCCTTCGAGAATAAGAAATTCAAAGAGCTTCCTATCATCATGAACAGGCACGCCCCATTCGGTGTCATGGTAATCGAGGTAGAGCTGACTGGAATTTGCCCACGCACATCTTTGCTGTATCAACATGCACCTGATTTTATTCTCGATTAAATTGGGCTTTGCGCTTCTCTAAGAAAGCGCGAAATCCCTCCTGGGCGTCTGGTATCAGAGCTGTCGCAGCCATAACTTCCATCGCGTAGTCGTAGGCTTGCGGTTGAGCGAGGCCTATTTGCGCATAGAAAGCCTGTTTGCCAATGCCTGTTGCGATGAAACTGCCCCGAGTAACTGCTTCAAGCAAGCGCTGCGACTCTTCCACAAGCTGTTCGGGAGGAACTACCTTATTTACCAGGCCCCAGTCTGCTGCAGTCTGTGCATCGATCCTGTCACCCGTGAGCAGCATTTCGAGCGCCCGTTTGCGCCCAATGTTGCGGGCTACAGCCACCATTGGCGTCGTACAGAGCCAGCCATTTTTTACACCAGGCGTTGCGAAAGCTGCTTCTGTGGAAGCGATCGCCAGGTCGCACGTTGCTACCAGCTGACACCCGGCGGCGGTAGCAAGCCCATGTACACGCGCAAGGACGGGTTGTGGGATCTCCTGGATTGTATTCATTAATGTTGTGCAGACTTTCAGCAGTTTGCGCATGGCAACGAGGTCTTGATCCACCATTTCGGCTAAGTTGTGACCGGAGGAAAAGACTGGCCCATTCGCGCCTAAAATTACCCCGCGAACTGTGCTGTCCCCAACCTCACGGAAAGCTGAAGTAAGTTCAAGCATGTGCTTGAGTGAAAGGGCGTTACGTCGCTGCGGGTAGTTCATGGTGATGGTGGCAAAATCACCTTCATATTCCAACGTAATCAGTTCGTATGACATAGCCTTTTCTCCTTCCGGGAGAGATTAGATGGTTGCGTATTCGCTTCAGTTATATTGGCACTATACATCAGGAAGAGGCGGAAGCGCAAACTGGGATGTGGTGTCTATTGTAGCCGTGAAAGAGCATACATCTGTTACTGGAAGCGATACAACGGAAACAAGTGATATAAGTGATACAAACGATACAAACTTGATTAGAAATATGCCAACTCTACGCTTCCCTCACCTTGTGGTATGATTACGGTTGAGACCAAATAATGCGAGCGAGGTCCCGCCACTCTGTAGCGAGGGACATTCCATGAGCGAAATCTGGGCTGTGCTTGAGCATAGCGACGCCATTCTTCATGAGCAGAGTGGCGAATTGTTGGGCGAACTGGTAGATATTGCCAAACGCCAGCCATCACCTGCCACGGTATGTGCTGTTCTTCTAAACTCTCAACAGATGGAGTTACCTGAAGTCGGCCTACTGCCGAAGTTGGGAGTAAACCACCTGTACATGCTGGAGCATCCGCAGTTGGTTCGCTACTCAACAGAACGTTATGTCAGTGCGCTGGCCTGGTTTATTCAGCAGAGTAAGCCTGTCTTGGTGGCAACGAGCGCGACACCAAATGGGCGCGACTGGACACCGAGACTCGCCGCGCAACTTCATCTCCCATTCGTGCCAAACTGCTTGAGCCTCGATCTACACAATGATGGCCTCTTCGTGTTGCGCTCGATCTATGAGGGGCGGGCATATGTACAGACGCGCACTGCTTTACATGGGCGTACCGCACTGGCAACGCTTGTTCCTGGTGTACGAGGTATGCCTGTGAATGTGCAGAGATCCTTCGCTTCGCTCAGGATGACACGACTGATACCTGAGATTCAGCAGGGGCGCGGGCATGAAAGTGTTAGACAGGTAGCAGTGCAGGCACCATCGCCTGAGGAGATTGAGCTAGATGCTGCCGAGCGCATCATCGCGGGAGGTCGCGGCGTTGGGCAAGAAGGATTTACTACTATCGCCTCCTTTGCTCGTCTCCTCGATGCCGCGGTTGGGGCTACGCGTGTGGCAACTGATCTTGGTTGGGTAGAGCATGCCCGGCAGATTGGCGCAACAGGCAAAATTGTACGCCCGAAGCTCTATATCGCCTGCGGCATCTCTGGCGCGGCGCAGCACACCAGTGGAATGACCGAGTCACAAACGATAATCGCCATCAATCCCGATCGCAGCGCACCCATCTTTGCTTTATCCGACCTGGGTCTGCTGAGCGACGCCAACCAGGTACTTCCGCTCGCAGCAAAGATGCTTGAGCAGTGTTGATAGGCAGAAAGGACGATAAAGGCTGTGCAACAATTTGACGCTATTGTCGTCGGTGCGGGGCCAGCAGGTAGTAGTGCTGCCCTGGCAATGGCTCGCGCAGGGTTACAGGTGGCGTTGATTGAACGGGGCGAATATCCAGGGGCAAAGAACGTCTCAGGAGCTGCTCTTTACGCACCCAATCTACTTGTGGATCTGTTGCCGGGCTATTGGGAAGAAGCCCCGGTAGAGCGCTATTTGACACGCCGCGTCGTTACGTTCCTTGGAAAAGAAGCGGCGACCTCCCTCGATTTTCGCACGAATCGTTTCAGCCAGCCGCCTTACAATGGTTTCACTCTTTTACGCCCAAAGTTTGATCGCTGGTTGGCCGGTAAAGCAGAAGAAGCAGGAGCACTTCTGATCACCTCTACCGTTGTTGATGATCTGCTGTATGCACATGAAAAGGTGATTGGTGTGCGCTGTCGTCGCGAAGATGGTGACCTGCGTGCTCCTATTGTGATTGCCGCCGATGGCGCTAATTCGTTCCTGGCGAAGAAAGCGGGATTGCAGCACGAGTTCCGTGCAGATGAGATGACACTGGGTGTCAAAGAGGTGTTGCGCCTTGACGCGCATACTATCGAAGAACGCTTCAACCTCGATGGCGATGAGGGTATGACCAATGAATACGTAGGCTACGCTTCAGGTGACGTCAAGGGTGGCGGATTCCTCTATACCAACCGCGATACGCTTTCGATTGGCGTCGTAGTACAGATCGCCTCGCTAGCAGAGAAAAGGGGGAGAGCATATGATCTGCTCGACCAGTTCAAGCAGCATCCCGCGATTGCTCCACTTGTGCGTGATAGTGTAACGCTGGAATACTCGGCGCATATGATCCCCGAAGGTGGCTGGTCTATGTTGCCCACCCTTTCTCGCGCAGGCATGATGGTTGTGGGAGATGCCGCGGGATTCGTCTTCGCTACCGGCCTCTTCCTGGAGGGTATGAACTTTGCTATTGCATCAGGGCTGGCGGCCGCTGCCACTGCACAACAAGCCCATACCGATCGTGATTTCTCAGCACAGAGCATGGCGGACTATCGCAAGCGGCTTGAATCGATCTTCGTGTTGAAAGACCTCAAGAGATACAGGCATGCACCAGCCTTTATAAACAATGAACATTTGCAGAATGTCTATCCTGACTTGATCTGTGATACGATGGAGAACATATTTCGCTCAAATGGCAAGCCGCGTCACAAACTTGGACGAGTTGTACTTCGTACAATGCGCAAGGAGGTGCCGTTACTGACTCTGCTGCGCGATGGGTGGCAGGCGGGGCGAGCGCTCTTTTTCTAGCTACACGGGGAGAAAAGCCAATCATGCAACCAATAGAGGAACGTTTGGAGCTAGTGCGCTTCAAGGTTGATAAAACTCCTCATATCCGGCTCAACCGGGAGAAGTGCGTAGGGTGTGACACTACAGCCTGTGTCTACGTCTGCCCCGCTGGCCTCTTTGAACTGCTTGGAGGAGAGATGCACTTCTCGTATGAGCATTGCCTTGAGTGTGGGACATGCTATGTGGCCTGTGATCGTAGAGCAATCGAGTGGGAGTATCCACGCGGTGGTTGGGGGGTGAGTTTCCGCGCATCTTAAAGTAAATTGGGAGTCATATATCGCGCATAGCCGCTCTCTGTCCTGTCATTACATCCCCATTGGGAGCGCAGCGGGCAAGAACATGACCAGCACCCCATAGACGATCAACCCTACCCCCGCAAGCTGGCTGATCTGCCGACCAATGCGCAGCGCTTTCTCAGCGTAGATCAGCGCGGTCACCAGCGCCATCACCGCAATATTCATGACGCCGAGCGGGAAGAGGATCACAAACAGGAGCCAGCAGCAACCGAGGCAGTAGGCTCCGTGCTCCAACCCCATGCGGAAAGCTCCACCATACCCATCGTGCCAGGAGCTAAGAATGAATTGCAAAGGCGTGCGGCATTTCGACAGGCAGATGTGTTTCAGGGGTGAGAGTTGATAGAGACCGGCCACGACCAGGACGACACCAGCAAGGCGAGCATCGTTTTCCATGAGCCACATGGATGGTGCTGCCAGCTTCTCGATCCCCACTGCGAGAGGGTATGCCAATACCCCGCACAACGACCAGACGAGCAGGTAGGCGCTGACGAAAACCCAGGTGGGGACAAAGGGGTGCTCCTGCTGCCGCTTGCTGGCGTAGATTTTGGAGAACATGAGGATCATCGGAGCTGCGGTGGGGAACATCATGGCGACCATCATTGCTATCCAGATGGCAATGAACACTATCGCACTCATGCCCATCGTCAGGCCTATTGCCTGGTTGCTCATCGTGCGTGATTGCCAAATGAGCAACGCCCAGGCAAGAGCCGACAGGACGAGTAGTCCGCCCAGGATCAGATAGCGTTCGCGTTGCAGCGTAGGGGTAGTAGAATCAGCCACCGCATGCTCCTCTTGCGATGAGTTCAGTGCCGTTTCTAGGCGTTGGACCAGTTGATCGGCGCGTAGTGGCCATTCTTGCCCGAGTTATCCCAGCGCATGCCATAGTCCATCCAGGTACTCTTTTCGTCACCAACCGCCATGGCGACGCTGGAGGCAAAGGGATGCGCATTTTTCGCCCAGATCTCTTCATCAGGATTCATGCTCGGAACGGCGTGGACAGCCATCTGCATGACACTGGGAATCTCAATCGAACGGC
>JBKPAZ010000199.1:0-10993 GCA_046726655.1 Chloroflexota bacterium | reverse complement strand
GTATCGCTGAAAGCGCACAGCGTCATCATGAATTCGTAAGCCGGGCTGGCCTCGATTTCTACGATTAGTGGTTGTCTTTGTGTTGGCCTGCCTTGTGCAGACATAGCATCTCTCCCTGGTCGTTTCATTCGATATGTTTAGTATTGTACGAAAAACTTCGTACGATACGAGTATACACGGATAATGGGAGTTTGTCAAGGGGGTGTTCTTCAACTTAACCGCCATCGCAATTGATCTGCATTGCGGAGTAATCGCTCCATGATGCTGCGACGCAGGCGGTAGATTTCACGTACGTCGCTCCACTCCTGTGAACAGAAGCGCACAATCTCTCTGGCTTTAAGACCACAAAGGAAGAGCAAGTAGGCCAGCCGCAGCTCGCGCTCGTCGGGAAGCATCTTTTGGAGAACTTCCCACACTTCAGTGCTGGGAGTCACGTCTTCCACATATGGTTCCCCCGGATCTCCTGGTTTCGGTAATGAGACTTCTCTTGAGCGCGCATACGCCCGCAATGTATCAACGATGGCTGCATTCAGACTCAGATGCAGGTACTGCAACGCTGCAGCAAGCGTGTTGAATTTCAGTCGTTGGGTCAAGGTGGTAGCCTGCCAGAAGCGCTCAAAGGTCTGAGCAACATAGTTCTCTTCGCTCTCCAGGCGGCAGGCAGTCTCTCTGCTTGGATGACGACGCAACCAGCCAAGTACTAACCCACTGAAACAGTGCTGCATCCATATCCAAGCATCCTGGTCCGCTAGCACCGTCGCGCGGCGTACCAGCTCGACACCATATGCATCTGTGTACGGCTCGTTCCGACGGTAGTTGTTGAGCTCCACCTGGCTCAGCACTGCAAGTTGTGAAACAGTCAGCGCTTCGCATGCTGCCTCTAGCCTTATAGAGGCAGGCGTTGATTGCTCAACGGGGGCGCTTTGTAAAACTGTACGTTGTTCTTCCTTGACACCGAATGTGCTGGATGCATTCTGTTTCATGCTCGTACCCCTTTCGGACGTTGCGCCTGCTCAGACGCCTCAGGTGGAGGTAAACTCTCTGAGTATTAAGTGTAGGATATTTTTAGGAAAAATATTATGAGTAAATTCACATCGAATGTGTTATATTTTTAACATTGTTACTGACAACCTGAAGTGTACATGCTTTTGAAAAGCCAGGGAAGTGTCAGTTGACCTATAACAGTAGGAGGCCTGCATGCCTGACCTGCCAACCGGAACCGTCACGTTACTCTTCACCGATATCGAGGGTTCCACGCGCCTGCTTCAGCAGTTGGGCGAGCGTTATGCTGAGGTGTTGTCTGAGTGTCGCCAACTACTACGTGCAGTGTTTCAGCAGTGGAACGGCCACGAAGTCGATACACAGGGGGATAGCTTCTTCGTGGTCTTTGCCCGCGCCACCGATGCCATTTCAGCAGTTGTGGCGATGCAACGTACCCTCGCCACCCATGCTTGGCCAGATGGAGTGACGATACCGGTGCGTATGGGTCTGCATACAGGTGAGCCATTACGCACTGCTGAAGGCTATGTTGGCCTGGAAGTACACCACGCTACACGTATCATGAGCGTTGGACATGGTGGGCAGGTGCTACTCTCCCAAACGACCTGTGAGTTGGTGAAGCAGAACTTACCGGACGGGGTGAGCTTGCGCGATCTGGGAGAGCACCGTCTCAAGGACTTACAACGTCCAGGTCGCCTGTTCCAACTTGTCATGAAAGGCCTGCCTGCCGAATTCGCGCCCCTCAAGTCACTCAACAACAGGCCAAACAACCTGCCTATCCAATTAACCCAACTCATCGGACGCGAGCAGGAAGTGGCGACAGCGCTGAATTTCCTGCAGCGTGAACACGTGCGGTTGCTCACCCTGACGGGCCCAGGTGGCACAGGCAAAACCCGCCTTGCTCTGCAGGTCGCAGCGGAACTGAGTGAAGGGTTCTCCGATGGCGTGTATTTCGTGAACCTGGCTCCCATCAGTGATCCCGAATTAGTGGTACCCGCTATTGCCCAGACACTCGACATCAAAGAAATCGCAGATCAAACCCTGCTTAACCTGCTCAAAGCATCCCTGCAATGTAAGCAAGTCTTGCTGCTCCTGGACAACTTTGAGCAGGTGGTCGGCGCAGCCGTCTATGTGTCGGAGCTTCTCGCGGCCTGTCCAATGCTCAAGGTGATCGTCACCAGTCGTGCCGCGCTGCATGTACGAGGGGAGCAGGAGTTTGCCGTCCCGCCGTTAGCCGTGCCCGATCCCAAACACTTGCCCGACCTGGTGACGCTTTCGCAATATGAGGCGGTGGCGCTCTTCATCCAGCGCGCCCAGGCGGTCAAGCCAGAGTTCCAGGTGACTAATAGCAATGCTCCAACCGTTGCTGAGATCTGCGCTCGCCTGGATGGACTACCACTGGCGATTGAGCTGGCGGCGGCTCGCATCAAAGTGCTCCCACCGCAGGCGCTCCTCGCCCGGCTCGGTCAGCGATTGGCAGTATTGACGAGCGGAGCACGAGATGCGCCAGCACGTCAACAGACGCTGCGCAATACCATCGAGTGGAGTTACCAATTGCTAAATGCCTATGAGCAGCAACTCTTCCAACGGCTCTCAGTCTTTGTCGGTGGCTGCATGTTTGAAGCAATAGAAGCGGTCTGTACTGAGCTTGACATCGAATCCATAGCGGGACAAGTGCTGGACGGAGTGGCCTCACTCATCGACAAGAGCCTGCTGCAACAGATGGAACAAGAAGATGGCGAGCCACGCCTCGTGATGCTGGAGACAATTCGTGAGTACGCGGTGGAGTGCTTAGCAACGAGTGGAGAAACGGAGGCAGCCTGGCAGGCATATGCTATATACTACCTTTCCTTGGCTGAAAAGTTCGAAACTGATTTCGGAGGCCCACAACAAGTCATATCAACAATGCGCTTGAAGTCGGAGCGAGAGAACCTGCGTGCTGCCTTGTATGGGCTGATTGAGCATGAAGAAAGGGAGAGTGCTTTGCGCTTAAGTGGAGCACTCTGGCGCTTCTGGCGAGTGTATGGTCCCGTTCGGGAAGGACTTGACTGGTTGGAGAAGGCAATTAGTGGTAGTGATGGAGTACAGGCCTGGGTGCATGCGAAGGCACTTTATGCTGCTGGGGAGCTAGCTCTCTTGCTGAGCGATGATGGTCGGGCTACTGTGAGGGGGGAAGAAAGCCTTTTGCTGTATCGGGAACTTGGAGACAAGCGAGGCATTGCTGCATCACTAATGATGCTGGGGCAGGCAGCTTCAGTGAGAGGCGACTTTGTAGCAGCGTTTGCTCTCCATGAGGAAAGCCTGATGCTACGCAGAGAGCTGGCAGATCGCTTGGGCATTGCCGATTCGCTCGTGCATCTGGGATGGACATTCTTTATGCGAGGGGACTTCGCCAAGGCGGGTGAACAATATAAGAAGAGCCTGCAGATATATAGGGACTTGGGCGACAGAGAGGCCATAGAAACGGTACTCGCTTCATTAGCAGATGTAACTTCTCTACAAGGCGAGTATTCCAGGGCACATACCTTAGCGCAGGAGTGTTTAGAGCTATCTAAAGCACTGGAGGACCGGATGGGCATTGCTGGCTCACTGATCCAATTGGCACGGACGGCCTTCTTACAGGGCAATCTAGAGCAAGTACTTCCCCTGCTCGAAGAAAGTCTCGCGATAGTGAGAGAAGTGGGTGACAAGCTTTATCTTGCCTCTGCACTCTGCCTCTTGGGGGAGATAATCATGTGCAAAGGTGATGCAACTAGGGCGCGTTCCTCGCTCGAGGAGAGTATGATACTATACAAAGAGGTGGGGAGTTGGCGGGGTATGGCCCAATCACTCTCCGTTTTAGCGAGAGCGGCCACGTGCGAGGGTGACTACACAGCAGCACACGTACTCTACGAGGAGAGCTTGGCGATTGCCAGGAAGGTTGGCAACAAGTGGTTAATCGCCTCCTGCTTGGAAGGATTAGCTGCTGTAGTAGTGGCACAGGGAGAACCCCTATGGGCGGCACGACTCTGGGGTGCAGCAGAGGCGCTGCGTGACGTTATCGGAGCGCCTCTGCCACCAGCCTATCGCGCTGACTATGAGCGTGGGGTAGCTGCCGCACGCGCCCAACTTGGAGAGAAGGCCTTTGCCACTGATTGGGCCGAGGGGCGAACCATGACGCCAGATCAAGCTCTTACCGCACAGGGACCAACATTGGGTTCTTCATCATCCAGTACGGGTGAGCGAACATCTGCTCCTCCTGCTATGTCAACGGCCACCTATCCAGACGGACTGACCTCCCGCGAAGTGGAGGTGCTTCGTCTCGTGGCACAGGGGCTGGCTGATGTTAAGATCGCCGAGCAGTTGATCATCAGTCCCCGAACGGTCAACAGTCATCTTACATCAATCTATGGCAAGATCGGGGTATCCTCGCGTACTGCTGCCACCTGCTATGCCATTGAGCACCACCTGGTCTAAACGACTCAAGTAAGCCGCTTAGACCCTTTCACACATTGCGCTTGCTTGCTTTACTCGTAGCATTAAGAAACATACCCCGAGTTTACAGTAATCGTAACTGTTACCTGTACATTCCCTCCATTTGAGGTGAAGATCAGGGTAGCGGTATAAGGCCCCCCTACTTTCAGGTTTGCTGTACTGGCCGTCAGATTGATCGTCTCCTGGCTACCTGGCTGAAGCGTGTCAGAACCCTTGTCCACCGTTAACCAATTGGGTAGTGATGTGGGATCCAACTTCCAGTTCAGTACTTGTCCACCGGTATTGCTGATCGTTTCCGGCAACATTGCCGTATTGCCAGTAGTTACCGATCCAAAGTCCAACGAATTTGCACTAACCGCTATTTGCGCAGGAGGTGGCGGCGGCGCATTAACGGTTACCGAGATGGTTACCGATGCATTCCCTCCATTGGATCCATTGGAAGTGAAGTTCAGGGGGGCTGAGTAGGGCCCTGGTTTCAGATTCGCTGTGTTCACCGTCACATTGATCGTCTCCGAGCTACCTGGTTGAACTGTGCCTGAACTCGTGTCCACCGTTAACCAACCCGGCAGCGATGTGGGATCAATATTCCAGGTCAGTGGCTGCCCACCGGTATTGCTGACCGTTTGCGGCAACGTCGTAGTGGTATTCTGATTTACCGCGCCAAAGTCTGGCGGCGGACCAAGCGCTATTTGCGCAGGAGGTGGCGGCGGATTATTCACCGTTAACTTGACCTGAGCCTGTGCGTTCCCTCCATTGGAGGTGAAGTTCAAGGTGGCTGTGTAGGGTCCTGGTTTCAGGTTCGACGTATTAGCCGTCACATTGATCGTCTGCTGGCTACCTGGTTGAACTGTGCCTGAACTCGTGTCCACCGTTAACCAACCCGGCAGCGATGTGGGATCAATTTTCCAGGTCAATGCTTGTCCCCCACTGTTGGTGATGCTCTCCGGCAACGTCTTAGTGGTGCCAGGATCCATCGCGCCAAAGTCGAGCGGACTTACCCCCGGAGGTGGCAGCGGCGGATTTACGGTCAGCGTGATGGATAGCGATGCACTCCCTCCTCCATTAGTGGAAGTGAAGTTCAGTGTAGCCGATTGAGGTCCAGTGGACACGTCAGTCGTATCCACCGTCAAATTGATCGTCTGCGAACTACCAGCTTGAACCGTGCCCGAACTTGTATCCAACGTTAGCCAGAACGGCAACGGTGTGGTTGTGGTATCCAACTTCCAATTTAGTGGTTGCCCACCTTTGTTGCAGATCATCTCCGGCAACGTCTTATTAGCACCTCCCGGGTCTACCGCCCCAAAGTCTAGCGGGTTCGGGTTTAAACACAGTATTGGTGGCAGTGAATTAACGGTCAGTGTGACGGATACAGGTACATTCCCTCCATTGGAGGTGAAGTTTAGTGTAGCGGTATATGGCCCTCCCGCTTTCAGATTCGCTGTACTGGCCGTCAGATTGATCGTCTCCTGGCTACCTGGCTGAAGCGTGTCAGAACCTTTGTCCACCGTTAACCAACTGGGTAGTGATGTGGGATCTAACTGCCAGATCAGCACTTGTCCACCGGTATTGCTGACCGTTTCCGGCAATGTTTTATGGGTATTCGGGTCTAACGCTCCAAAGTCGAGTGAATTTGGACTCACCCCTAACACTGCTGGCGGCGGCACATTCACGATTAGAGTCACTGGTACCACTTTATTCCCTCCATTGGAGGTGAAGTTCAACGTGGCTGTGTAGGACCCAGGGGACAAATCTGTCGTATCGGCAGTCACATTGATTGTCTGCTGACCTCCAGGAGAGACCGCCATGCCTGAACTTGTATCCACTGACAACCAGCCTGGCAGCGAGGTGGTATCCAGATTCCAGGTCAGTGCTTGTCCACCACTGTTGCCGACCGTCTCCTGCAAAGCTTGACTGGTAGCCGGAGCCATTTTGCCGAAGTCAAGGCTGGCGGGGTTCACAGTCAGCACCGCTGGACTGGTAGGAGGTGTCGTGGTAGTCGGCGTCGGCGTTGGCGTTGCAGCGGTCACGACCACAGTGATTGCAACTTGCTTATTGCCACCATTAGACTTTATATTGAGCGTTGCCGAGTGGTTCCCCGCTGCAAGTTGTGTTGTATCCGCTGTAACGGACAGTATCTGCGGGAGATCTCCCGGCTGAATGTTTCCTGAACTGCTGGACAGCTTCAACCAATTTGCGTTTCCGGTATCCGCTCCCCAACTCAGCGCTTGCGTGCCACTGTTCGCTAGCGTCACATTCATGGTTACCTGCACACCCACTGTCTGGGTACCGAAATCAAGACTGGCGGGGTTCACATCCAATATCGCTTTCACACTCGAACTCGAACCGGGAGGGATCACCCTCAGTTTGACTGCTATGTGCGCATCACCAGCATCAGAACTGATATGCAGAACCGCGGAGTAGTTTTTGGCGGTCAGGTTACCGGCATTGGCAACAATATTCACCACTTGTTCGTGATTGCCAGGCAACAACGTGCCGCTGGCGGGTTGAACCTTTAGCCATGATGTTGATCCTACATCGGCAGTCCAATGCAATGGTAGTCCACCCCTATTCCCAACGATCACCGCCAGAGCCACTTTTCCGCCTATTTGCAGGGAGCCAAAGTCAAGCACAGAGGAGGGTGTAACAACAAGCTTAGCTTGTGACGGTGGAATCGTGAACTGCAGTTCAGCGCTTCGCCCTAGTACACGATCTGTCGCATGTATCGTGTGAACCCCGGCTGACCAATTTTGACCGATGTGAATCGCCACATCAAAGGTTCCCTGGATGCTGACCGGGATGGATGTGCCTGGAGCTGTTGCCTGCTGAGCGTGCTCTACAGCAACTGACATCTGCAACGCATTCGCGAATCCTGATCCATAGCTGGCTGCTCCTCCATCGCCATGACCAATTGCGGAGAGCGGTACGCCCTGGTCGAGCGTGAGCAATACGCTACTCCCAGGGGTGAAATGCTGCCCATGCAGTTGAAATGTTCCCCCGGGAGTAATGCCGCCATTGACGCTGAGTGAGAGGACTGGCCGGAAGATGGCGAGCGCGCCAGTAGCAGCGCTGGTAGCGATGACAACAACGGCGACAGCGGCAACCAGCAGATGCTGGGCTAGACTGTGAGGACGAGGGACATGCCTTCGATGTGGTTTGTGATGATGGGTATGTAACTCGCCCGAGGTTTGATGATGACGGCGATGAGCCGGCGGAGCCTCTGGCGGTGATGTATGTGGCACCCATGATGGGGCTGATGGAGCATTGGGCGCTGATGCAGGAGCATTATGGTAGAGTGCTTGGGCGCCAGCAGGATGAGCAGGCATTGCAGGAGTTCCCTGTACAGCTGGTATGCCACTCACCTGGGGGGTACCCTGCACCACCGGTACGTTTCCGGCAGGCGCCTGTCCCTCTGCTATCTGCCCTGTGAGCAACATCATTCCCGGCAGGATCGCTTGATTCTCATCGGTTCGGCGTTCCTGAAAATGCTGGTGGTCTGGTATGATTACCTCTCCAGACCAAGGGAGCGTTGTGTTGAGATCCATATCGCTCTGTTCCATCGACGCATTGAAGATACTCGGATGCCATGGTTCATTCATCAGAGGTGGAGTATTGCTCTTCAGAGTGGGCATGTCCAGCCCTGTGGAACTCGAGATTTCGGTTGCCCTCTGGTTCAATTCATCGTTTACGTGTCCACAGTTGGCACAAAAGTGAGCATTGTTTGGCAATGTTGAGCCACAAAATTTACATTCTTGCATAGCATAGTGCTCCCAGTGCGTTTATATCAGTTCTTCAGATTCTTTATACCTAAGCAACGTCTTTACCAGAATGACATGTTTATAATCGTTATTCATCGTTAACATCAAAATAGTTTTCCCTCTTGTAAAGTGTAGGATATTTTTCGGAGTATTATTATGCTTACACTCACTCTTAGTGTGTTAATAATCTCACATTCCTACTGAATGTACGTCTTTGCGTACGATTTTTGGATGGAATAGGTATCCGAGGTACGAGGAAGCTCCCCAGGCTTGTCCTCGCCCTGGTGGCCATAAAAATCGTACACCCCCCAACAGTACAAACTTCTTGTAAAATCCAATCAAGTTTGGTATACTTGTTCTAAATCCATGACCAATCAGGAAAGCTTGACAGTGACAATTAGTCCGATCCAGACGTTATTTCTTATACCTGATATCTATCACTTGTATTGATTTGAGGAAATTATGGATTCGCAGGCTGCTATTCCGACAGTAACCGTTATCCTTCCACACGTGCTCCGCGTAAAAGCCGGCAATCGCAAATCAGTGACGGTTGGCGGGTCAACGATACGCGAGATTATTGATGCGCTCGATCATGATTTCCCGGGTTTACGGTTTAACCTGTGTCATGAAACAGGCGAACTACGTCCTTTTGTGAACATCTTCCTGGATCGTGAAGATATCCGCTATCTTCACGGTCTTGATACGCCAGTACACACTGGAGCTACCATTCACATCTTGCAGTCCGTTGCTGGAGGCTGACCGGATACGATAACAGCCACAGCAGAAGCTTGAAGGAGGAAACAATGAATCATCACAGTGCATACTCACCAGGTACCATACTGGTGCTGGTTGGCACCAAACGCGGGTTATTCATTTTGACTTCACGGGATCGCGAAACCTGGGATGTCGAAACTACCACATTGAAAGGACAGCGCATTTTCTACGCGGCTCTGGATCAGCGCAATGGCCACCGTCTGTTTGCCGCTGAAAACGGCGATTTCTTCGGCACATTTTTGCGCTACAGCGATGATTTTGGGCAGACATGGCAAGAGCCGGAAGTCGGTATCCAGTTTCCCGAGGGAAGCCAGCAGAAACTCGTAAATATCTGGACCATCGTGCCAGGCCGTCCCAATGAACCTGGAACTGTTTATGCAGGGATTGATCCGGCAAGCCTGTGGGTCAGCAACGATGGTGGAATGCATTGGGAGATCAACGCAGGGCTGGCAAACCATCCAACGCGGGATCGTTGGCAGCCTGGAGCGGGCGGATTATGCCTGCATACGGTCGTTGCCGACCCCTCCAACGCTTCCCGCATGTGGGTAGGTATCTCTGCTGTAGGGTGCATGCGCAGTGATGACGGGGGTCAGAACTGGGTTTTTGCCAATAAGAACACGCGCGCTGACTTCCTACCTGAGAAGTATCCTGAGTTCGGACAGTGCATACACCGCTTTGTGCAGCATCCTACAAAGCCGGATGTGTTATACCAGCAGAACCATTGCGGCATCTATAAGAGTATCAATGCCGGTGATGACTGGATCGATATTCAACATAACCTGCCATCCGAATTTGGCTTTCCCATTGTACTCGATGCCCATAATCCTGATACCGTGTACGTTATCGTTGAGGACCCGTATGGCCGTAATAACGTCAACGAGCAGTTTACGGTCTATCGAACCGAAAACAGCGGCGAACAGTGGCAGCCCTTAACGGAGGGATTGCCGGCAGGACCCGGCGTGCGCCTGGGTGTGTTGCGGCATGGTATGTGCGCTGACACCATGGATCCGTGTGGTGTGTATGTTGGGACGAATACGGGTCAACTCTTTGCTACCAACGACAGGGGTGATAGCTGGCGGCTGATCGCCGATTTCCTGCCGCCAATCTATTCGGTGACGGCTACTGTGCTGGTGTAGGTAGCGCCGCACGCAGATACCTATCAGGAACCCGCTATGAAAAGCAAGATCGATATCTACGATGATTTCGCGAACCAGTATGCCGAATTTGTCGCAGAGCGGGAAAAAATTTGATTCCAGAGGGCTATCAATTTCCTTTCTTCATGATTCTGAGCTTCATGACTGAACACTAATTTGAGTCCGCTTGTGGTGGCTGGACAGAAGTTTCTCCCCTGACTTTACCAACGAAGAAGATTTTCATCACTAATTACGATACGATACTATTGCGTTTCTTAATTTTATATGTTATAGTCTTAATAAGGAAACGATACTGTTTCGTATCATAATAAGAGAGGAGGAACAACCTATGTCAAATGTTATTCAAACCAACCAGCTTACGAAAAGCTATGGCAGGAGCCGGGGCATCATCGATGTGACCTTCGCCATTCAAGAAGGCGAAGTCTTTGGCTTTCTAGGACCCAATGGCGCAGGCAAGACTACGACCATGCGCACCTTAATGGGCCTGCTGCGCGCGAACAGTGGCAGCGCCACCATCGGAGGGCTGGATTGCTGGCAACAATCCACCGAAGTGAAGAAACTGGTCGGCTACCTTCCCGGCGAATTTGCCTTCGATCCTGGTATGCGCGGCGCGCAGATCATTGAGTACCTGGGACACCTGCGCGGCGGCGTCGACCAGGGCTACCTGCGCCAATTGGTGGAGCGTCTGGGCCTTGATCCCAGCAAACGCTTCCGCGAATATTCGCACGGCAACAAACAAAAGGTGGGGCTGGTGCAGGCCTTCATGCATAAGCCACGCCTGCTCATCCTGGACGAACCGACATCAGGACTGGACCCACTCAACCAGCAGGAATTCTA
>JBKPAZ010000198.1:0-8645 GCA_046726655.1 Chloroflexota bacterium | reverse complement strand
TATCATGAGGGGCAACAATCTGGTGATACGCATTAGCAACCTCTCCAGGCTGGCGGAAACGCCGTGCTGGTTCCTTTGCCAGAGCCCTGGCAATAACATCGTCCAATGCTCTGGGCAGGTCACTGCGCCATTGAGTGAGAGATGGGATAGGAGCCTGCAAATGCAGTTGAATAATCTCTTCACGCGTTTTGCCTCTGAACACGCGATGGCCGGTGAGCATACGATAGAGCACGGCCCCGAGGGCATAAACGTCGGTGTACGTATCAACGGCCTGACCGAGAATCTGCTCTGGCGCTGGAGCGCTGGACTCATTCATGCCATATATGCCTTTTCTGATATCGGGTGTGTTGAATCGAGCGCCTAAATCAAGCATGCGTATTACTCCGAAATCCGCAACAAGCAAGTTGTCGTCCTGCCCGTTGAAGATACAATCTGTTGTAAGATTGCGATGCAGTACTGCCCGTTGGTGAGCATACTCAAGCGCAGCAGCAATTTGATCCAGGTAGCGACTGGCACGTATGGCATCGATTGGCCCTTTTTGGGCGAGTTGAGTGCTTAGTGGATTCATAGGGAGGTAAGGTGATACCAGGTAAGGCCAGGATGTTCCTTCAGGGTCGCCCGATGCGCTATGCACCGCATAGTCAACAAGTGGAAGGAGATACGTATGTTGCAGAGAAGCGACCTTGTTTGCTTCTTGCTGGAAGCGCCCAAGGTAAACGATGCGATCTTCCGGTGTCAAGTTGGAAGGCACAACAAGTACGCGTAGCCGAAACAGTGTTCCTGTTACATTGTTACGTGCTCTAAAAATGGAGCCTGCTTCGCTCTGCTCAATGCGTTCTTCCAGTATATAGTTACCGAGTGTCGCCCCGATTAACCTATCGAAAGCGGAGTCCTCTACCATTGCCTGACTCCATATGGGTTTGTATAGTTCAATATACCTCTGGCCTAATGGAAGTATACGACATAGGCAATACTAAACTCCTGCGTAAGATTACCCATTTTTGGGGTATTGTATAGCTTCTTCCGTTCGGTTGACCGGACGAACCAGCAACGTATAGGCCATCACCGTACCGATACGTATCTGGTCATGTGGGTTGAGGATATGCACGCTGTGGGGCTCCAGGCGTTTGTCATTCAGAAACGTGCCGTTCTTACTCCCAAGGTCGCACAGCAGAAAATGTCCATTGGCATACGTAATCTCGGCGTGGTGGCGTGAAACAGCATAATGGTTGATTAATAGCGAGGCGGTTGGTTCTCGACCAATTGTCAGAATTTTTGTTGGGTTGAGTGGCGTTTCTGCCCACAGAGGAGCAATATGTCCAGGCGCCATCTCTTTGCCTGCCTGTTCCTCTCCTAAAATCTCAGTAGGCAAGACTGGCACAAGGAAGGCTTTGGTTGGGTTGTCCGCAGGCTGTGGTACGGAAACGATAGGCATGGTGTAGGGATTAGTGCCTGTGCTCGCGGCTACATTGTTCCTCTCCTCATGCTCACGAGACAATTCCTTACCAGGGCTCACTTGTGTAAATTGACGCTTCGTAATGTGAGTGGGTGTATGAAGCGCAGGTTTGGTTCTGGCTGCGCCTCGCACTTTGCTCACAGCCAGAACAGGGGTGGGCACTTTCTGCTGGTCGAGCCAATCCACGAGCTTGAAATCGTTGGCAAATAAGCGTGACGCGACGGGCGTGAGATTAACGCTGTGATCAATGGCACGTTTGAAGGCAAGCGCATCCTTACGTTCACCAAGCGAAAACATACCAACCGGTATACCATCTTTGAGTAAGGCTTTGCAGTAGATATACGGTTTTGGCCCTTCAACAATCTCCTGATAGCTCTGGCTCTCCTTTGGCATTTTGGTAAACCCCACTGTAACAAAATCAATGCCATACAAAAACATCATAGTAACAGAATTTACATATGCTCCGCTGCCCGTAGCAGGATGAGATAAACGACTCGTATCGAGCATATCGAGCATGCTATAGGCAGCAGCACGTCCCTGCTGTATGGCCGGATACCATTGCCCGATGATGCGCGTTTGACCGGTTACCGCGTTGATTACTTCCGCAACATCTCCCGCCGCATAAATATCGGGAGCATTGGTTCGCATAGAGCCATCCACCTTCACACCTCGCCCATAGGCGATGCCGCTCGCCTTCATGTAGTCAATTACAGGTTCGATACCAATCGCTACCACTACCATCTCGCAGGGAATAAGCGCTCCCTTTGTGGTCACAACCCCCGTTACCTGCCCATTCCTCCCAACAATCTCAGCAATATCTTCTTCAATACGCATATCGACACCATCGTGCCACTCCTGCTGGAGCACAAGATCAGAAGCAGTCTTATCCAACACCTCCGACCAGAGTGTGCGATGGCGCATCAGGTGAGTGACTTGAAACCCTCGGTGATGCAGAATTTCGACAGTTTCTAGTGCCAGCGGCCCACTGCCGATTACTACGATACGCCGCACATGACCAAGAAAATTGAGCACTCTCTGGTAATCGGCAACAGTGCGCAGCGTGGTTACACCCGCCAGATTTGCGCCTGAACAGGAGAGCCGTCTTGCGCGAGCGCCGCTGGCCAGCAGCAGGCGGTGGTAACCAACCTGCCGCCCGCTCTGCAACTGGATGCTTTGTTGATCGACCTGGATACCTACCACTTGCTCCATAAAGAAGCGTATCTGGTGATCCTGGTAAAAACTCTTTGGTCGCATCCACAGTTTGGCTTCAGATGTCCGCCCCGCCAGAAAATCCTTGAGAGCAGGGCGATTGTACACTGGCAAAGAGTTGTCAGCGATAACAGCAATTTCCGCTGAAGCATCCTCAGCTCTCAGCGTTTCAGCAGCAGTTGATCCTGCGATGCCATTGCCAACAACCACATACGAGAATCGTTCTACCATTATCTCTCCCCTACATGTTTCATGATGTATTTTCATGCATCAGTTTAACAGAACATAGTATTAAAACACCGTAAAAATGACATTTGGAGTACTGATTACCCATTACTGAGTTTATCCCCCAAAACCAAAAGTGGGTAATTTTGCTCATGTGTTTATTTCCCCTTTCAAGTAATCTACTCACAGGAGTAGCACAGTAGCCAATCGCAAGCGAGCAAACTATAAACCACACTCGTCTCTAGCATCAAACACTGTCTCGCTACTGGCTGATATCCACAAACAAATGTATGCGTAGTTTTCAAAATCGGCACCAATCCGTCTGACCAACGAGGCTACGCCTCTACTGCTACGCAGTCAGGTCAGACGAAAGGAGAAGGAGCTACTATGAAAAGAATGAGCATTCCCAGACGCCTTGCCTTTACAGGCTTGCTCTTACTTGCGATGGTGATCATTGCCACTGTATTCGCAAGCACTATCGGCGCAAGCTCAAGCGCCGATGCAGGTCGGCAGATTCGTAATCACAGTTTTCAGCCTAAAACGTTACAACAAATGATTCAGGCTCATCAACTGGCCTCGACGGTTCAGGTGCTTTCGTCACAGCCGCCGAGCGTCATCATTCAGTTTCCCCTCTTCCCCAGTGGCGTGAAGAAGGCGTTTCCCAAAGCCACCGGCGTGGTCACGATTGTGCAGGGCAACCCGGAGGTAAGCCTCTTTGACTCGGTGACAGTCGATGTCTCCAACATGCCACCTGACACCACATTCACCATCTTTTATATCGAACTGGCGAACAAACCGTTCGGACATGTTGAGTACGTTGCTGATTTACATACCCGCGATGACGGTTCAGGTGAAGCTTCCTTCCAGGCAATCACACTGGTGGCCTTTGCAGCCGACAACCGTACCCCGGTAACTTCACAGGATCAGAGCGGTGAAGCCTCAGGCATTCAGTTAGAGCATCTCGGCATGTGGTTCTCGTCTCTACAAGATGCGCAAAAAGTCCTAAACGACAATACGCTCAAAGGCACCATTTTTGATGGCGGCAGTCCACCGCTACATGCAGGCCCACAAGCCATGACCGATGGCCAAGCCGCGCCGGTATTCTAGGAGGAGTGCTATGCAACTTTTACGCAGAATTTCTTTGAGCGGCTCACTGCTCCTGGCGCTCCTGCTTATCACGACCATGTGGGTAGGTGTAGTGGCAGCAGCACCGGCGAAAGCCAACTCTCTCATGGCAGTTCACGGAGCCATTGTCAGACGCTCATCAAATCCAAATGTTGAACGTTTACACCAGTTGGTACGTACCGGTCGCCTGGCTCCAACAGTGCATGTGCTGGCTTCGCTGCCACCAACCACCATCGTACAATTTCCGCTGGTACCTAGTGGCATCAAGAGCGCTTTCCCCCAGGCGATGGGCCTGGTAACGATCGTGCGTGGAGACCGCGACAACGCTTTCTCTGATACAATCACTGTCGATGTGCAAAAGATGCCGCCGAATATCACTTTCACCATCTTCTTCATCGAGTTCGCAGGCAAACCCTTTGGCAACGTGGAATACGTGGCTGACCTCACTACTCGCGGCGATGGCAGCGGCGAGACCATCTTCCAGAATATCGCATTCGTAGCCTTCGCAATGGATGCACGCAACCCTGGTACATCACAGGATGGACAGGAGGGAACGACCTCGGGCACAAACCTTGAGCACCTCGGCATGTGGTTCTCCCAGTTGCAAGACGCACAGAAGGTCTTGAACGACGATACCCTCAAAGGCACCATTTTCGACGGCGGAAATCCACCCTTACACGCAGGCCCCCAGGCAATGACTGACGGCCAGAGCGCCCCGGTATTCTAGAAGGAGCATAGAAATGTACATACACAAATTCCTGGGAATCATGTTACTGACCCTCCTCCTGACCGCCTGCTCCGGCCCATTTTCGTCCGGCACGCCCACCCCGACCAGCACTACAACCACAAGTGGTGGCGCACCTGCTTTTCCAGCAACAGCGCTGGCATTGCGCACACCTGCATTTGGCACCCCTGGACAGGTTGCGCCAACCGTCAAAGTGCTGGCATCCGCCGATCCCACCTTGATTGTACAGTTCCCCCTCGTCCCGGTCAGTATCAAAACGCTCTTCCCAGACGCTACGGGCCTGGTCACAGTCATTCAGGGCAATCCGCAAACCAACGACTTTGACACCGTGATCGTTGATGTGCAAAAGATGCCGCCTAATGTAAAGTTCACAGTTTTCTTCACAGAACTGTCCGCCAAACCCTTTGGACATGCAGAATATGTAGGAGATGTAATCACTCGCGGGGATGGCAGCGCAGAATCGATCTTTCACCTGATCACATTCGTAGCGTTTGCCGCCGATGCACGCAACTCGACCGTGACCTCAGCCGACCAGTCGGGTGACGCCTCCGGCATCCAATTGGAGCACGTCGGTATGTGGTTCGACGGCGTGAAATTCGCACGCCAGGTGTTGAATAACCCCAACATCCCCGGCACACCCTTCGATGGAGGTGGCGGAGCATTACATGCCGGCCCGCAGGCCATGACCGATGGGCAGACGTTATCGGTGATCTAATATAAGGGAAATTGGTACATTGACCTGTTAGGGCCGAATGTGCGTTAATCTGTAGCACACTTCCGAATAGGCGAATACTGCGACGGAAAAGCAGGCTCCCATGCCGTCTTTATCCGTCGCATCACTCTCCCTCCGTGTACATGATGAATTTTCACTAACACGCTGTTATTGACCACTGTGTTACATCGTTGGAGCCTGCGATAAAAGAGAGTGTAAGGCTGCACTGACTAGTGGGTACCAAAAATGCCGTTTCTGTCTGGATAGATTGCCCAGGTGTCACATCGAAGTACTGGTCAGGATTCGAGACTTGGTCTTCTGTGTAGTGCTGACCAGTGCTATCTTGAAGGTCAAAGAGATGGCCAGAGAGAACCTGGTCTCCAGAAGTCGCGTTATCCAATGAAACAGTGATGATTAGGTAATACAGTTTACCTCGGCACATTCATTCACAATCCAGCCTTCGCCAATTCTTCCTTCAACGCACGCAGGTTGCGGTTCTGCTCACGCAACGCAGTAATGTAACTCGTCCATGTCTCGCCCTCACCGAGCTTCTCATACAAGGCTCGCACCTTTACAAGATGTGTGCAGGCTGCCCGGTAGTTCTTACGGTCTCGCAGTGCAATCAGTCGTTCGGCGTACTGCTGGTACAGCTCGATTGCCTCGCGCGGTCGCGTCTCCTCGGCGGCCCTGGCGACTTCGACGGCAATGTTGCTGTATCCGTAATAGCCGTAGCTCTCAATATAGGTATAGCCGTAATGATCCTTTTTAACAGTGCCTTTCAGTAATTGTAGGGCATGGTCGATGTCGCCTTCGTCCAGGGCGATTTGGATCAAGAGCGTTGTGTTTCTGGCTTGTTCAAGGAAAGCAAGCAACTCCGGTCGTACGATCTCCCAGCGATCAAGTCGCCTGGCGAGATCGCGTAGCTCCTGGTAGCGCCTGAGGTAGGGCTGCGTGCGGAACAACGTTTCGACTATCTCGAATTCGGCGACGAGGTTACCCCTGGTCTGATAATATTTTTGGAGCCATTCCAGGACGCGCCAGTCTGGTTTCTCTTCCTCCGTTCGTCCCGCCTGACTGCGCAGCAAGAGACCCGCCGTGGCGTAAGCGGGACGGATAGGTGCTGAGATACGTGCCCTCACCAGGCGCTCGGCCACGGCATCCTGGCCATGCTGAATGAAGAGTTCGGCCAGTCCGAGGAGTGCATTATCGTCAATATGTTGTGTTTCTCTCGCAGCTTCGTCAATGCGTCCAAGCGTTAGCAGCCGATCGATCAGGTCAGAGGTGCGACCGGTCTCACGGCAGATTCGCAGGTAAGTTTCATCGTCGAGGGTATCTTTCTCCAGGTCCAGCAAAAACTTGCCATATGCCTGGCGCTTAGAGCCAGTGATCTCTTCTTCGTCGTCGGTAAGCACATCGCGAATCCACTCTGCGATAGTCTGTCGTTCGAGCGGTGTTGTGTATTTGACGAGTTGGTCCGATGCACTGGTAGTAAAGCCGAGGCTGTTGTCGGCCTGCAAGTCGTGCTGGTAGATGTCAAAAAGCACCTCGATGATCTTCTCACGCGCTACCCTATCAGCCTGTTTGTCAGCCAGACAATTGCCCAGCGCCTCGATACACTTCCCAACAAGCTCGTCTAATCCCTCCTCTTCTGGATAATACTGCTCTTCTTCGTAGTAATTGTCGTACTCGGCCTCCTCATCAAAGTAGAGATGGGATTGCTCGAATATCTCCGTCACCAGGGTTTCATAGATCGTTGCCGCGCCGAGATAGTCTCGTTGCTGCACAAGGCTATCAGCAGTCTGTTTCACTGCGAGCAGTTCCTCGGTAATGCGCGGTGTATCAGGTCGAAAAGCGTCAGCTACCTGGCGGCGATAGGCAGCCGGGTTCACAGAGAGCATCTTCTGAGCGGGACGTATGAGGTAACCGTCGGGGTGGCGTACCCAGAACTGTCGCATATGCCAGGGGTAGTCGGCGAGTGGGCGCACGATATCTGCCCTGGCCTCCTGGGCCTGGCGATAGACAGCGTCTACGTTCTCTACAAGGAGGACGATCTCAACGCCGCTGCCGCGCTGTCCCGGCGGAAGAAGACGACTGCGCTCCGTCTCCCAGTATGGTGCGTCTTCTGCCGCCAACTGAATAGAAGTCTCCCCGCGAGACAACTCAGCATATTCGTTTGCATCGCGGGCCACAACGCGAAAACCCAGGATGTTCTCAAACCATTGAATGGATTGCTCGAAGTCGCTCACGCAAATCTCAACCCAGCTCGTTTTAGTCATGGCTCAGCCATCCTCTCAAATTATGCTACAGCCGCGCCGCATCCAACACACTCTGTAATGCTTTCAAGCTCCGGTGCTTCTCATGTATTCTCGAGATATAGCGTGACCACGCTTCCTGCTTACCGAGCTTTTCGTAAAGCGTGCGCATCCTGATAAGGATACGACTTGCTTCTTCATAAGCTCGCCGGTTGCGATAGTCAATGAGATAGGCCACATATCTCAGGTAGAAGTTCAATGCTACATCCGGTTGCGTTTCTTCAGCAGACTGCACGAACTCGACGATTCTGTTGCTTGAATCGTTAACGACCGGCTCACTTGATTTCATATAGTATCATAATTTACCCTCTCGCTGAATCCTCCCCCAAAATCTCATCCAATGTTCCCACCAAAAAATCTGCATTCTCCTCCGTAAACACCAGTGGCGGCTTGATCTTCAGCACATTGTGGAACGGCCCGTCGGTGCTCAACAAGATGCCGCGCTCCTTCATACGGTTCGCGATATAAGATGCCTGTGACGCCGCAGGCGCCAACGTCTCACGATCCAGCACCAGCTCAATGCCTACGAAGAGTCCAAGTCCTCGTACATCACCAATCAGGGCGTGCTTCTCCATCAACCCGCGCACGCCGTCCATCAAACGTGTACCTACTCTGAGCGCGTTCGCTTGCAAGCGTTCTTCGTTGATGACATCAAGTACAGCCAGCCCAATCGCGCACGACACCGGATTACCACCAAAAGTGTTGAAATACTCCATACCGTTGTTGAACGAAGCTGCAATCTCAGGCGTTGTCACAACCGCCGCCAGCGGATGCCCATTGCCCATCGGCTTGCCCATCGTCACGATATCAGGTATTACGCCTTGTGTCTCGAAGCCCCAAAAGTGCGTGCCGACCCGCCCA
>JBKPAZ010000197.1:0-25144 GCA_046726655.1 Chloroflexota bacterium | reverse complement strand
GAAGAGGGGAAGCGAAAAAAGGACTAGCGAGAGCGGTGGATATTCAAGCGGCAGCGCGTGAAATGGCGGCATCGACAACGTTGCAGCTGGCAAAAAATTGCAGTGTGCTACGGGATGATATAAATTGACCCCGCCGCCACCGTGCCAGAAGGTGAGCGCATAGCAGGCGTAATACGCCACGGCGGCATGCACCCGGAAATATTCCCAGGACCCCCCCAGTAAGAGCAAGATGACTGCCACAATGATAGGGAGATAGGCCACGAAGCCCTGACGTGCCTGCAATCTATTCCAGAGCGTGATGCCTGCTTTCTTTGCTTCTCCTGATGGTTGTTTCTCTGTTATTTCTCGCTGCAACATACCGTACTTTATCGCGATGCTCGCAGGTGCATGCGCGCTCCTTCATTTTTTCTATTGGACATACTCCTTCAGAGAGGACAAGAATCCCATCCAATGTACCGTCTGGGTAGGTATTTATACCGATATAGAATACATCTCTATTTATAACGCACATCTTGCTAGAAAGTTTCTCTGTTAGCTCTTTTGGAAAAGGTAGTTGGAGGAAGAGACGCCAGAGGGCGATAGATCACATAGCCATCAAACTCAAGCCGCTGATATCGATGCGGCGAAGTTGCTGCTTTCTGTGCAAAGGTAGCGGCTTGGGCGGAGTGAAGAGGAAACACATACGGGGAATATGGATCGCTTCTCACAATTGTCCCGTAGAGTGCGTATTTGTCAAAACTATTGAGGGTGCTTCCCTCGAGGGCGCTACAAATGATCTGCTCATTTGTCGCAAAGACAAGCCAGTAGCAAGTTTCATAATCTGCATAGATATGTGTAGCATGGATGCGCTGAAGGTCTTGAATCAACCTGGTTTGGTGCTGAGTAACGGCTTGAGCTTTTGGAATCTCACCGAATGTATTGATAGTGTCTAACAGCAAAGTAACAGCTATCAGGAGAAGTAGAGCCTGGCAGACGATCACCTTAATGGTGGCCTTCTTCAATGGGTAAAGTTGCTGTATTCGGCTTGCTCCTAGCCAGAGCGGCCAGATCACGGCAGGTACGGCGACAAGCAGGGGTGTTAAATAGCGTACGGAACGAAAAGGCAACAACGCTGTTTGTGGGCTGAGGGCGAATAGCATCAAGGTAAGTCCTGCTCCACCTAGCAGTACGAGCCGTGCTGCATGACGTATAGCATGCTGTCTGTCCTCGGGAGATATCTTTTTAATTCGATAGTGAGACCAGAACGTATAAAGACCAGCTATCGCCAGCAAGAGTGCAAGTATCAAGAGGGTAATAAAACCAAGACCCCAACCACCATATGCAAGAGTACATTGAAGACCATGAGGCCCCAGGTGTTCAGGAAATGGTGATAACTCAACAGGACAGAGGGGATACGCTCCAGTAGCATGGGGCAGGCTCTCTTGTACAGTTGCAAATATTCCCTGGATCCGTGGCAGGTGATAAGTTTCGAAACTTTGCGGTCCCTGTCGAACTGACAGAATAGCTGACAAGGTATCCGGTCCTGAATGCGCTCTAATGTTGAACACAATGACAGGAAACACTCCAATGAGTTTGAAATGACGCAGATATATGTTGTTCCCAGGATGCATAATCTCGTTCTCCCTGCGAGAAAGTGGTACATCTAGACTGGCATGTTTATCTCAACCAGGCAGTATTGTTGCATTACATCGTAGAGAAATCCACGTCTGGCAGACGTGTTGCCGATATAATCAACGTATCGATACGCCCCTGCAGTCACAGGTGCATTACTATCTCGTCTTTCTACCCGTAAGGAAGATGCCCGTAAGTACGAGCGCCAATCCTCCTAAAGCATTGAGGCCAACTGATTCATGCGGGTTGCAAGAGCAGGTCATGCAAAACCTCTTCTCGCTTTATTGAAGCCAGATATCTCGTATGCTATAATATCAGAGTGCAGAGGTCGGATTTATTTTCTATCTCCAACCTACTAAACACCAAATTAGAATGTATGAGGGAGAGCGCTTATGCGCATTGTATGTGATGCTTGAAAGCGCTCAAAAGGATAAGGGATATGGTGGAAACTATCACTGCCGATATGATTATTCACGATATTGTGACGAAACACCCGGAAACAGTTAAGGTCTTTCATGGACATGGACTGCCCTGTACTGCCTGCGCTGTAGGATCGCGTGAAAGTGTCGCAGGTGGCGCACGCACCCATCGTTTTACACCAGAAAAACAGGCGCTTTTGCTCAAAGATTTGAATGCAGCCATCAATGGAGAACCCATCTCGGTTGCTCCTAAGAAGGCACCGGTTGGGCGCGGTGTGCCATTGACGATGGCTTCGGCCGGTAAAGACGGCACTATTAAACAGGTAATCGCCATCATGAGCGGCAAGGGTGGCGTTGGCAAATCGCTCGTCACGGGTCTGCTAGCTGTTTCACTTAGGAGCCAGGGGCTACGGGTTGGCATCCTGGATGGTGACATCACCGGTCCCAGCATTGCGCGCATGTTTGGTGTCACGGGTCAACCCAGCAAGTCCGCTAATGGTGGCATTGAACCACTAACCAGTATGGGTGGTATTCGTATTATGTCGATGAACATGTTCCTGGAGGAGGAAAGCGCTCCCGTCATCTGGCGTGGGCCAATGGTTTCCAGCGCGATCAAGCAATTTTACAGCGACGTTGATTGGGGTCGGCTTGACTACCTGCTGGTGGACTTGCCTCCCGGTACTTCAGACGCTCCCATGACCGTTTTGCAGTCGCTGCCCGTCGATGGCGTCATTATCGTCTCCTCACCACAGTTGTTGGCGACTATGGTAGTGAAAAAATGTATTAATATGGTATTGCAACTCAAAGGGATCATCGTGGGGGTTGTTGAGAATATGGCCTACTTCGATACACCAAACAGCGAGCGATATGAGATATTCGGTCCCAGCAATGGACCAGAATTGGTTGAGATGACCGGCGCTCCTCTACTGGCCCAACTGCCAATTGATCCCATTTTAACGAGCTTATGCGACGCTGGCCATGTAGAACAGTATCGTGGCTCAGCCTATGATATGCTCGCAGATAACTTCGTTAAAACTCTGAAAATAAAACGTTAGTCGCGCCATTTCCAGGGCTGTATACGGTCCTGGTAAGCCGGTCCGCCGTATAGTAGGGGTGGGGCTCCCCCCACCCTGAAAGTCTACGTAGTTTGCTGGTGTAGTACGATCGACGCGCCACAGGCATAATCGGGGTGAATCCACACTACCGGATGTGCCATGTTTCGATAGGTATATGTTACCTCCTGCTCATCGAGATAACGCCGGGAAGCCTCGAGATTCTGCACTGCCAGGGTTATGCGGCATAAGCTTTCTCCAAATTGTTGCAAGTACCTGGCAAGCGCTCCTGGTTCAGGCAAATGCTCATAATCCACTTCTTGATCTTCTTCGGCGCTTAGAGGTAGGGGTTCAGCAAGTTCAAAAGATTGACCCTGGTCGTTGCCGCCGAGTGGAAACGAAACAAGCATTGCATCCCACCCATCAGCCTCGCCAGTGAATGTTTCTGAGGGCTCTAATCCGTAGATGTGCTGAAAGCGCTGCGTAGCCTCTGCAAGGTCTGCAACAGCGATGGTTGCGCTGCGTACCTGCGTGACGCCCAGCGGATGCTCTGGAGGAGTTACCCAGCCGGCCAGGCGGAAACGACGCTCTTCGCCTATGCTCTCATGCTGAATGATGAATGGATAACGCTGTGCCAGGTCTGGACGCTCGATATTTGTGCGTGACCAGCCCCGCGTACGCCCATCGACGGCTCTTAATGATCCTGGTGTTGGCCCAATAATTGAAACACCACGATTGGCCATCGCTCTGCTATCGGTCTCGATGTCGTTTGAAGCAAGCACAAAATTCAAATACCCCTCGCGAATTGCCAACCTGCCCAGCATGCTCTCTTGTGCTTCTGCAGGTGTGTGAACTGCAATCAGTTCCAGGTATGTATCACCAATTACAATAATACGATTGGCAGTCCCGCCGGTGGGATGTATTCCTCCACCGGAGACTGCCAATCCAAGCTTCTGGGTGAATAGCGTCGTAGCCTGTTCCAGATTATTCACCCCAATGATGATGTGGTCGATTGCTATCAGCATTGCACACTACCCTCGTGTGCGCACCAGCTCACGTTCCTCGCGCTTATCGGGGGTGCGGCCGCGGCCGAAAAGACCAAAGACGAATTCGTGCCGATCCCACATAACCAGCAACATACTGGCGTTGAAAATCGATGAGTAGGTACCACTGACGATACCAACCAGTAGTGCTAGCGTAAATGGGCGAATCGTTGCGCCGCCAAACAGCGTGAGCGCGCTCAGGGTGAAGATTACTGTCAACGATGTATTGAGTGAACGAGCCATGGTTTGCACCAGGCTTGCATTCACCACCTGGTCGAATGTCTCGGAGGTTCGACGCTGCATATTTTCCCGAATACGGTCAAACACCACAATTGTGTCATGCACTGAGAAACCGACAACGGTTAGGAGAGCCGTGATGAACAGCGCATCTATCTGGAAACCGATCAACCAGCCAAGGATCGAGAAGACGCCAAGCACCACCAGTACATCATGCAATAATGCAATAATAGCACACGTTCCATATCGCCATGGCCTATCTACCTTGCGGAACGCGAACCAGATGTAAAGCAGGATTAATACCGAGGCTGCAACAACGGCGAAAACGGCGTTACGGGTGGTCTCCGATGCTACCGAGCCTGAAACCAGCGCTGTGCTCAACTGCTGCATATAAATACCACTATTGATAAAATGTGCCTGCATTTGGAGCAGCATATTTGAGTTGATCACAGAACGTGTCAACAGGGTGACCGTCTGCGTTGTCGTTCCCTGGGTCACATCAACTACATGGACAGGTATGTTGGATGGATTGGGATGTGACGCCGGGGTCGCTGTCGGTGTAACAAGAACCGATGGCGTTCCTTTTCCAGTAGCCTTGGTTACCGGTGTACTCGTGGCTGTGGGTGATGCTTTGGGCGTACCTGTAGCGGTAGCTGTCCCTGTTGCAGTTGCCGTCGGCGTTGGTGTCGAAGTTGGAGGCCCCTTGGTAGGATCAGATGTATCAGGCAGGCTGCTGAGCGCTGCTCGAATATCATTGACGCTGGGAGTGACTCCTGTGTTGAATTTCGTCACGGTTGCAACCGTCACAGTCGAAGGCAGTCCCTGACCGGTTACAGGTTTCAGAATCAGGTTGTCGTAGCTGACGGCGAGCTGGGGACCATACTTTGCTTGCAAATGACTTTTAATTGCATCCTGTACATTTGTATCGACTTGCGTATTGAAGCGTATCCAGATGGTATCCCTGGCAGGTAATTGAGTATTATCTCCGGTAACTATCTGCAAGTCCTGCAATTTAAAAGGGGCAACCAGGTTTCCCATTTCGGCGATAGTGACAGACCTTTCAGGACGATACTCAACATTTGTGCCGCCTACGAAGTCGATACCAACATTGAGTCCCTTGAATAGCAATGAGATTGTACCGGGGACAATCACAATCAACGATATGATAAGAAACAGGTAGCGTTTTCCAACGAGATTAAACACGGCTTTCTCCCTCTCTCTACTTACTCATCAAACAGTGCTGTTCCGCCGCGCCAGGGGCGCCGTGGCTGTAGCAATCGAGCCAGGGGGTAGCCCAAACAGTGCGGGGTGACTGACTACGCCGGTCGGCACCAGTAGATTCAGGAAGGTGCGTGTCACGACAACGGCTGTAAACATACTGATCAAGACGCCCAGGAACAGCGTCGTAGCAAATCCAACGATGATGCTCGCGCCGAAGTTGCTGCCAAAAGCGTAGAGTACTGCGCAGGTGATGAGCGTGGAGATGTTGGAGTCTCGAATCGAGGGCCATGCGCGCTTCCAGCCGATGTCTATCGCCGCAGCCAGCAGCCGCCCTGCTCGCAATTCTTCTTTGACTCGTTCAAAGATGAGCACATTGGCGTCTACTGCCATACCGATAGACAGGATGAAACCTGCAATGCCTGCCAGCGACAGTACAACACCGATCAATTTGAAGACGGCGAGGGTGACTAATGCATATAGAAGAAGCGCTATGTCAGCCAGCAGTCCCGGCAAGCGGTAGTACAGGAGCATGAATAGCATGACAATTCCCAGGCCGATGACTGCCGCAATCAAGCTCTTCACAATAGAGTCCTGGCCAAGGGTAGGGCCAACCGTCTCTTCACTTGCAATCTTGAGCGGAATCGGCAGTGCGCCGTACTTTAATATAGTCACAACACGCTGTGCTTCGTCGGTTGTGAAGTTTCCAGTTATTTGACCTGGTCCAGTGATAGCACTGTCGATACGTGCTGACTCAATAACGCTTCCATCCAGTGTGACCGTCAGGTACTGGCCTACATTACTGCTTGTGAAAGTCCCAAAGCGGCTTATAGCGTCGCCTTTCATCTCGAAGTTGATAACCGGCCTTACTCCCTGTGCATCATAGCCTACAGACACCTGGCCAGAATCGAGATCGGCGCCGGTGAATTGCGCCTTGCCACCGGGGTTGTACTGGGTGTATTGCGTTGGGTCGAATGTTGAACCTAACGCGACAGGTGTAGGCCCTGTATTCCAGAATTCCAGTTTCCCAGTTTTAAGTAGTGAATTGACTGCTTCGGTCTGGTTTCCCGTAAACCCTGGTAGTTCTACAGAAATGGCTGGTGAGCCATTGGTTGTGATGATACGAATACTGGGTTCACTAACACCTAATCCACCGTTTACGCGAGATTCGATATTATCACGTACAGCCGGCATTACTTGATTGAGTGTATTCTGGTCATAAGTCCCGTCAGGTACAAGTAGTGCGCGTACACCTCCCTGTAGATCAAGTCCCAGCTTGGCCTGCAGCGAGTTATTGATACCTAGAGCTGGAATATGTATGCCGGGCGTATTCGGCAGATCAATGTAGATCGCAGCCGCCCCCAGCAAAATAATGAACAGGAGGAGTGTAAGAGTTCCTCGGCGCATATGAATTCTTTCCCCTTATTTTATCTATTTTATGGACATTAGCACGCATATTGAGAAAGACGCAGTGCAATAAACAACGTTACGTTTAATTGCTGTGCAGTATAACATAGTTGTTTGTCCTTGCATATCCTAATTTGTTATCAAGGGATGACTTTCGTTCTATCAAGATAAGCGCAGTCTGCAATCTTCACCGTAGTAATACGTAACAGAAAGGGAGAAATTCTCGTGGGTCATGCATATAATCTGTCTCAAAACTCCATTTAGTTTACATTTAACATGAAGCTGATACAATAGAAATAGCAGACAACAAGGGTTCTCCTCGATATTTTTGAAACAGCACCAGCCGTTTCTTCATATTGTCTGTTTCATCTTTTTCAGTAGGGAGCAATAGAATCAGTGCAAGAAAATACAACCGTAGAGAATGCCGTTCAACAAGATATACATCAAAAGATTGTTATGGATGTGCGCGATATTACTAAAAGTCTACCTCTGGGTCGTGAGCGCATCGAAATTCTAAAAGGTATTAGCTTTCAGATAATAAGCGGAGAATTCGTCTCCATCATGGGGCCATCCGGCTCAGGCAAGAGTACGTTGTTGGGTATCATCGCCGGACTAGACAACCCTACGAGCGGACAGGTCTTGATCGATGGTATAGATATCACCACGATGAGTGAGAGCAAACTGGCTGCGGTTCGCAATAACAAAATCGGCATGGTCTTCCAGGCTTTCAACCTCATCCCTACCCTGACGGCACAGGAGAATGTAGAGGTGCCACTATACGTGGGCAAGCATCCGGGCTCACCCTCGGCGCGTGCCAAAGAGCTGTTAGACCTTGTAGGTCTCTCACATCGTCTGAAGCACCGGCCCAACCAGCTCTCTGGTGGTGAACAGCAGCGTGTGGCCATCGCACGAGCTTTGGCAACCGACCCCGCCTTTGTACTGGCTGATGAACCTACTGGCAATTTGGATGCAACAAACAGCGAGAATGTGCTGAAACTGATCGCCTACCTGCGCGCGCAGACGGGCAAAACGTTCATTATTGCCACGCATGATCTGAACGTGGCTTCACACGCTGATCGCGCGATACGCCTTTTGGATGGTACAATCGCTTCCATTGAGAATGTGGATGGGAGTGCCAGGCAATGAAAACCTCGCTATACTTCAATAACATATCACCAAATCATCATATGCGCCCTCTGCTTACTGGTCCCCTAAAATTTTATGTACACAGCGTATAGAGAGAGAGTGGCAAACCATTCCCAAAAGTTGGTATGGTTCATTTATGCAAAATGGACCCTCTATCTTGCACCTGGTTTGTAGCGGTACCTCGATAGGGGTATTGTGGAGCATTGCAATGGCATATTGCTGTATCAATCAACATCTCAATAAACCTGGTAACATCCGGTGTGTCGAGTGCGGTAGCCTGGTAGCAGGTATACTGATCGGTGATTACCGTGTTATCTCCTATATCGGCAATGGTAGTTCCAGCGATGTCTACCTGGCAGAGCAGCATTCACTCAATCGGCGTAAGGTTGTGATAAAAATACTACACCGGCCGTGCAGTGAGCGCCATATAGGCGATTTTCAACGCGAGGCAGCGTTACTTGCATCCTTATCGCATCCTTATATACTACCAATCTTCTCCTATGGAGTGATCTACGAGTCCCAGACTGCCTACCTGCCATATCTTGTCGTACAATTTGCCGAGCAGGGTTCCCTGGCCGAGTCCTTTGAACGAGGAGGGAAACGTCCCTGGTCTCTTGAACGTGTCGTTATCTTAGCCAGAGAGGTGGCGGAAGCCCTGGACTACGCTCATTCGCGTAATGTGCTGCATCGTGATGTCAAACCCGCCAATTTGCTGCAAATGGGTTCACATGCTTTACTCTCCGATTTCAGCGTAGCATCCCTTATTGATGCTGACGTATCGCATTTGAGCACTGGATTGGCTGGCTCACCAGCGTACATGGCTCCAGAGGTCTGGGGTACGCACCCCGGACGGTACTCTGACCAATATGCGCTCGCCGTTACGTGTTTCTTTTTGCTTGCTGGTAACTTACCATTGAAAAAAAACGCTGGTGGCCATGTGCGCAGTTGGCAGCATGTACATTGCTATGCTATACCTGCATCCCTCCGCGAATATCGTGCTGACCTGCCGTTGGCAGTCAACGCTGTTTTGCAGAAAGCCCTGACAAAAAATCCGCATGAACGTTATCCTACGGTACAAGCCTTCGCAAATGATTTGCTGGCCGCTGCGCAAGATACCACACAACAACTGGTCAATGTAACCAGGCCAGGTCCTTCTGATAATACTCGGGTTCAACCTGAACTCAGAAACGTACAAACAGAAGTGAATGAGCGGCAAGCAATACAGCCAGTCGGAGTGACTCTTGCAAATGCTCACGCTACCGATCCCATTGCTCTTCCTGCCACACCCACGCCAGTGCCAGCGGTTAACCCGGCCTGGGAACCAGTGATAAAGAATGAGCCGCTTTTTCAGGATGTTCATACGGAAGCGCCCAAAGTCTCAAGTTATAGCAGTCGATGGATATGGCGCTCACTTTTGCTCAATTTGCTGATCTGCCTGGTGTTTGCGGCAGAATACTCCTGGCAAACGAAAACTATAAGCTTCGGAGTCTTGATAGCGTTGTGTCCTGCTCTGCTGGTTGGTCCATTACTCGCGCGTTCATTCAGGCGCATCTCCTTGACTACGTTTTCATGGGCCCTTTTCTGGGGAGTATTCTTTGGCATGACGAATGCGCTACTTTCTACACTGCTCTGCCTGGCCTGGAATACGCTCTTGTTTATCGTGCCGTTCTGGGGAGATATTGGCGGAGGTCTGAGCGACTTCTTCAACAAAGTTCTAGCCTTTGACCCACAAGTTGTTGTATTGATGCTTCTCGCTTTGTGGATGTCCGTTATAGGTGGTGCGCTGATAGGCATCTTCAGTGTGCGGGACGAAGACGTAGAGCCATTAACCCACCAAGGGTCACGAAAGTAAAGCAGTAGATGACCGGCCATAATGGGCCTGTCATATTGAGCAAGAAGCCAAAGAACCAGCCGCTGAGCACTGTACTAATGCCGCTTACAAAGAGCAGGATGCCGGCTACAGAGCCGAAGGATCTTCCTGCTCTTTCGCTGCCAATGGCAAGACACGTAGCAAAGATTGGTGAAAGGCCAACGCTTGTTAGTGCGATAGCCAGTGTTGCTGTGATCGCGTTCGGGCTGAACATCAACGCCACCAATCCCAAAAGTGTAATCGCTATACCCAGCATGACCATGCGCCACGAACCAATGCGCAGGATCAAAAAAGCTGCCCCTAATCGGCTGCCTGCTGAAATAATCCAGGTTATGCTGCTGAGCGCGGCTGCAATAGCGGGTGTCTGTGCGTAGGCAACATGTAAATAGGCTGGTGTCCAGGCGCGAACACTAGAACTTATGCCTGAAGTCAACATCATCACAAGAATTACCGGAGCCAGTATCTTTACTAACGTAATGGTACTTTCCCTGTCACCGGCGCTTCCATCCTTATGTGCTGTAGGAGAACCGCCGTCAATCCTATATTTTGCTGGTATGCCCAGGAGAGAGATCATTGCACCGACAGTAAAGCACATAGTAAAAATAAAACATGGGCGCGGATCATTGTGAAATAACCTCAATAACCAGGCATCCGTCAGTGCCACTAGCACTCCTCCCAGCGGGTAGAGCAGGTTAAACAAATTGAGCGCCATGCCCCGTCTCTCAGTATAAATCGCGCTAATCAGTCCATTAGTCGACGCATCAATTACTCCTCCTCCTACGCCTCCGAGACCAGCGATTGCTAGTAGCACTATCACCGGCATGGCATGCGGTAATAACAAGCCAAAATAGATTGTGAAAAAACCGCACAGGATGATCAGTGAAGCCCCAAAAAGTACTCGCCGTGGGCCATACAGATCAAGCATCGCTCCACCAATCAATGCACCTGGCAAGTAGCCAGTAGACCATACAACATAAAATAGTCCAGTAATCGTGAGAGAGATCCCCAACTGGTTGGAAAGTGGAACGAGAATCGGTCCCCAGCCACTATCAGCGAACACAAATATCCAGAATACGAGACATGCAGCAACAGTTAGACGCACTCTAGGGGCCCAATTCATTGCGCCCACTTTCTTTCCCTCGCTTCGTTGTGTCGCGTGGCTTGATGATGTGGTCATGCGAACTCCAGCACTTAGAGCGTCAACAACAGCAAAGGGATCTCCATCTCTTCTGGCGTCAGTCCCCCATGATGGCCCTGGAAATGCATTTCAAATTTCCCTCCCTCGTACCACCATACCGTCTCGTACTGGTAGGGTAAAATAACCACGTTGCCGACCCTCGTCAAGAAATCCTTTGAAGGATGCGGGGAGCCGAAAAAGTGTTGTGCCACCAGTTGCTCTGTGCGGTACACCTCAGCTCTGTCCGCCAGCTGTTTTTGCAATACAGCTACTGCTTCGTCTATCCGATCTTCTTTGACGTGTAAGAACATATCACGGGCAGAGCCTGCCGGAATAAGCAGTTTCCCTCTCTGGTTCCTTTGTAAATACTGCTCAATATTCATGCCTTGCATGTTCAGATAGTACGTCCTTCGCGCATCTACCTCTACCTGCCCGTGATCTGCGGTCACGACCAATAGTGTCTGCCCAACCTTGCCAATCAGCCTTTTATAGAATAGCTCCTCCATCATCCTCAAAAACACATCCACCGTTTCCTCAAATTGGCGTGAGTTTGGCCCGTGGGTATGACAAATGGCATCAATCTTGTCAAAATACACGAAATAATAGGTCACGGGGGCTGTATCAGCTATTACAAGTTCTACCAGGTTCGTCAAAGCCTCCGATAATCTCTTAAAAGGAATAACCGTAGCTCCTTTGTACACGATATCTGAGAAGGTAGATGGAGTGTAGGATTTACTTTGAAAAGCGTAAGATGTTATGCCCCTCATTCGTAGTTTTTGATAGAGTGTTTGCGTGGGGAAAAATGTCTCGGTAGGAATCCCGGATCGTTTCAAGGTATCACGTTCCTTATCTCCTGCATACGCAAAAAGTAATGGTGTGATAACCTCATCTACCAGAGGTTCATAGTAGTTCCATTCATAGACGCCGCTTTGTCCAACATCCAGGCCGGTATGCATACATGTCACATGTGCCGCAGTAGTAGAGGGAAATTGTGAAGTCATCTGCGAGACGGCTCCGTGCCTCAAAATCGTATTCAGAAAAGGATATTTTTCGGCGTACCGCTTAAAAAATCTCCAGCCGAAACCGTCCACAAAAAACAGGATCACTTTGTCGTACCTGGTCGGCAAGTTTCCAAATACATCCCGGGGTAAGGCGCTCTCTCCCCTGCCAGTCAACATAAACTCAATCGCGTGCGGAAGAGCAGCGAAGCAGTACGAGTCATACAGTGGCTTAACAAATCTCTGCGAGTACCTTGCGCCATTCACAGCATTCAATGAATTCGAGTTGAGCATGGGCGTTTTGCTTCCTGCTGGTGTATGGGGTCTCGTCCCTCCCGGCCTGGTGTAACGTTTCTGCACAGTATACCACGAAAAGCTTTCAATTTAATGGAAAAGACAGCTGAGTGTTCCAGGTCTCGTAGGGGCGGGAGTGGTGTGGAGAAAGGTGGGGGCGCTTGCGCCGCCCTCGGTTCCCTCGCTGATCAGGCCCCGGATAGTTGGGGTAGGAAAAAATGAGAATTGCCGTGCTTGCGCCGCCCCCGGTTCCCTCGCCGATCAGGCCCCTCTATGCAAAAAACCTACCCGTGTAAAGGACCATGCAGTCGCCCTGGCAAGAGAATGATCAGAGCATCACTGAAGTGTAATCGCTCCGGTTGCATTATTTACACGAATCGGAACACTTGTCAATGGTGTATTTGTTGGTCCCTGGACAACAGTGGCAGCGTTGGAAGGATCAAACTCTGCGCCATGACATGGGCACAACAGGTGCTGACTGCTGGGGTCATACTGTACCGGGCAACCTGCGTGCGTGCAGGTGGCATCAAATGCCACGAATTTTCCATTGCTGAGATGTATCAGAACCCCAGGATCTCCGTTGGAAGGAATAGTGAATGTGGAAGCGCTATTGGATGGCACCGCACTCACCTGGGCGATTTCGGAAGTTCCACCTGCTGTGGTTGCTGTCCCTGGGCCTGGGGTTGATTGTGTACCAGAACCAGTGCTAGAGGCAGGATTCTGTGTGGCAACAGATGCGTTATCATCTCCACCAAATGGGTGAGACAGAATAGCTCTCCCGGCAACTGTAATCCCGAGCATACCCAGCCCACCAACTACTATACCCCACAAGAAATTGCGACGGCTCTCTTGTGAACGTCGTACGGCAGCACTTCTTCCTTTGTAGTTAACCTGTTTCTGTTGCTGCGAAGTCCCATACACATTTCCCGACCTTCCCTGGCCGTTTATACTGTGTTGTGGCACTCCCTGGGGATAGCCGCTGACCTTGCTAGTATAGGCTGCTGCCTGTCCAGGCGTTCGATTAGTCGCTTGCGACGGCATTTCTTCCGCCAGAGCGCTTTCATTGCCTTTCTCACCTGCTCCAACTCCCAGTAGGAAGTTTAGTGCAAGTCCAAGCCTTCCTCTCCACTCAGGTGACATGTCCATCAGGATGCGCGGAACAAGCAGGGCATCGATCGAGGGCAAACCACTTCCGCGTGGCCCGGCTAATAGTAGCGGAGTCCATGCGAAAAAAAACACAATATCCGCTCCGTAAAAATATGGGTACACATGCCAGCTAGCCGACAGGAAAAACATCAGGCTGAGCAGCATGCCAAAGAAGACGGCGGGGCGGAAAAGCAATCCCAGAAGTGTTCCGATACCAATCGCTATTTCGCCAAGAGCCACAAGTGCGCCAAAGAACACGGCATGAGGCAACACAACATGCATCAGAAAACTGTTGATGGGTGATCCATGGGCAAACGCCATAATCTGTTTGCCAATAAATCCTGTGGCCGCAGGATTAAAGTATTGTGGATCAGTCAGTTTCTGGATACCTGCATATACAAAGGTAACACCAAGAAAGAGTCGCAAAAACAGCAGAACTCGCCCTGATAGTCGGGTATCTGCCCACCATGAATGCGGACGTGCTGGCATACCAGTGTCGGGAGCATTAACCGGCTGGGCTGTCGTATTAGCTTTCATTGTAGCGGGTGGATTTCGCTGCCCTCCTGTCACATTCGCCTTGTTTTTCATATTACTGGCTTGCTTCATATAGCTTTTTTCTTTCGTTTAGTATATCCGCATATATTTAAATAGTGCAAATTATCTCTTCCCATTGCTCTACTACTACCGTTCACTGGCTAGCCTAATGCGATGGCAAGTTTTTGTGCATCAAGAGTATACAAGCCATACATGAAAGTACGATGAAATTGGACGAGATGTTTGTAAAATTTCCAGGGTTGGAAAAGTATTCTATCAGACTCGTGTTGGTGCAGCGATGGGTAGCGTCACAGTGAAAGTAGTTCCCTGCCCGACCTCGCTCTCGACAGTTATGTTACCGCCATGTGCGCGTACAACCCAATCGACAATCGCCAACCCTAGTCCTGTGCCGCCTGCAGCTCGCGCTGGATCAACCCGGTAAAAGCGTTCGAAGATATGTTCGAGATGCTCCTTTGTTATTCCGATGCCGGTGTCACGTACAGTCAAGAACGCTTTATTATTCTGCACCTCCACTCCCAACGTCACCTTCCCTCCCGCATTGGTATAGGCAACCGCGTTATCTATCAGGTTCATGATCACTTGAATGAGCCGTACTTCATCTCCCATAACCGTAGCAGGCTGCTGCGCCACCACCCCTATAGTGATGCCGCGCTCGGCTGCTAACGGCTCCGTGGTAGCTGCCACATCAGCTACCAGTAGATCCAGGCGCACAAGCTCATGTTCGAGTACTACCTGATTTTCATCGGTGCGCGCCAACGCCAGCAAGTCGTTAATCAGATGGCCGAGTCGCTCAGCCTCGGCATTCACATCGCGTAATACACTCGTATATTCTTCGCGTTCCACGGGTGCATGCTGTGCCAGCACTACGTCTGTCATGCTTCGTATCGCTGCAACAGGCGTTCGTAACTCGTGTGAGGCGTCTGCCACGAAACGACGCTGGCGCGTAAATGCCTTATCAAGTCGTTCGATCATCTCGTTGAAGGTTAAAGCGAGACTTTGTATCTCGTCCTTGCTGCGCGGCACCGGTACGCGCTCGTGTAGATCACCCGCCTCGATGCGCCTGGCGATACGGGTTAATCGATTGATCGGTGCGAATGCATGGGCCGCTAACCAGTAGCTTCCAAGCGTACCCAATATCAACACAAAGGGGACGATCAGCAGTAATTCGATAACCACACTCCGTAACGTGTTCCCTAACGGAGCGAGTGATTCTCCAACCTGCACAACACCGAAGACATTTCCATTCTCAGTCAAAGCAGCGCTGTAGAGACGCACCGATTGTCCGTTTTGTGCTGTAACTGTGCCCTGCCATGCGCTACCGTGAAGTGGCTTCGTCACACTCATTGGTGGGATCGTCAGAGCGAGAAAAGCTGGCGTAACATAGACGACCTCTCCCTTGCTATTCAAGATGCGTACGATTGCTCCAAGATTAACATCAGCATGAGTCTCTTCTGTGCTTGTCGGAGTGGGAGTAGTCGTGCTTGTTGGCGTTGGGCTTGACTCTGGAAATCTATTTTCATTCGCTGCATCGGCATCAATCAATCCAGGCAATGCTCCCGTCACATCATGAATAGTGATGGTACCTTTATCTTCATTGATGCCAGCGGCAATTTGTTGTGTGCGCAATTGTAGCGATGCATCGAAACTCGTTTGAAGCGAGGTGCGTAAATTTAGATAAAAAACCGCGCCAAAGAGCATCATCAATACGCTAAAAACCAATATGAACCACAGTGTCAACTGGACACGCATACCCGGAAGCCTTATACGGCGTAAAAGCCCATTCATTTCAAGGCTCCTTGAGTTGATATCCAAAGCCGCGAATAGTCGTGATTACATCCGGTTCTCCGCTCTCGCACAGTTTGCGTCGTAGATAACGAATATACACGTCAATCACATTCGAGAGGTGTTCGGCATCAATATTCCACATGTGTTCTGCAATCATATCCCGGCTTAGTACCAGGCCAGGATTGCTCATGAGTAACTCCAACAAACTGTATTCTTTACTGGTAAGGTTGATTTGACGCTCACCTCGTTTCACTTCGTGCGTGCGCGTATCCAGTGTGATATCCATAAAGCGCAATTCCGTTGTTTTTGAAGGCCCTTCACGACGCAATAAAGCACGCACGCGCGCCTCTAGTTCACGAAAGGCAAAGGGCTTGGTCAAATAGTCATCGGCCCCAAGGTCCAATCCATTCACACGGTGATCAACTCCGCTCAGCGCTGTCAGAAACAGAATAGGAGTCACCCGTTTCTGATCGCGCAATTGGCGGCAGACCTCAAAGCCATCAATGCGCGGTAGCATAATGTCCAGAATGATCAGGTTATATGAGACTGCCAGCGCCACCGATAGGGCCTCCTCACCGTCTGTGACAAGGTCAACTGCGTAATGGCTATCTTCTAACCCTTTCTTCAGGCTTGGCCCCAAACGCGGGTCGTCTTCCGCAACTAATATTCGCATACTGTGCTCCATACAATTTGTTGATGCTTCTTTACATACGAACGAAGCGGTTAAAAGTATACGTGTCCATCATGAAGAGAGCATGAAATCAGTCGAAATTCGTTGCCTGACATGCTTGTAATAAGGCTCATGTTGGTTTAGAATGAGTGTGGTGACTTCTATTACATGATGAACGTTATAACTTTGCACTTCCCATATTTTAGAGCAAGCGGAGGTAAGAGATGGAGGACCCGAAACTGTGTCCTACATGCGGGCGTAATGCGGTACGCGTTGTGCATGTGAACCCGAGAGGCAGGGAACTAAGATCGGGATTTTTTTGGCTCTTCTTCGGACTCAGCCTGTTCATTCTCATCGGCTCATTCTTTGGATCATACGGCAATGCTGGAAACCATTTAGTAACTGCTCTTCCTGGCCTTATTTTAGTGTTCATATCAATCTTTTATCTCGTTCTGCTTACGCGGATGCCAAAAAGATTCAGATGCGAAAATGCTCATACATGGGAAAGGCCGTAATAGTAGTGTTGGAACCGGATTTGCATGAAAGAGGCCGGATATGCCAGTCATTGTTCAACTTGTACTGATAGGGATTATTGGCTATCTATGGGGTTCAATTCCCGCCGGCTATTGGATGGGGAAACTACTTCGAGGTAAAGATTTTGACATTCGTGACTATGGTAGCCATAAAATAGGCGCAACCAATGTTCTACGTACTCTTGGCAGAGTACCAGCCCTGATCGTCTTGGTATTTGACCTGTTGAAAGGATTCGGGCCAACACTCATTGCTACTCTTGTCCCTGTCTTCTATGGCGCAGGTTGGGGACCGACGGTGGCAGGTCTGGCTGCCTTGATAGGCCACATTTATCCGGTTTTCATTGGCTTTAAAGGCGGGCGCGGTGTGTTGACTGGTGCCGGGGCGCTTCTGGTTATTTCTCCTCTGACTTTCTTGATTGGATTTGTAGCTCTTGCCATCGCCATCGTAACTTCACGCTTCGTATCGCTGGGGTCGATCGTTGGGAGTCTGACCTCGATGATCTGTGGTATTCTATTTTATTTCATCGGGCTGTTTAACCCGGCGTTCTTCGGAAAAGTTAACCTGGCGCAATTGGTCTTTATGGTGATTGGATCGGCGATTGTCATTATTGTCCACTACGACAACATTGGTCGCTTGCTGGCGGGGACTGAACGCAAGATAGGCCAGAAAGTAAACGTCGAAGAGGGAACTTCACCCACAAATAGTCCCTCCTCAAAAGCCCAGGCGTAATGACTCTTACGCTTGCCGTGTTAAACCTTTGAAACTGCTGTATCTTGTTTTTCTTGTAAGAGGGGCATTGCTTCACGAAAATATTCGACTCCTGAAAAAATCGTCCAGATAACAGCCAGCACCATTAACGCATCTGCAAGTAACAGCAGGTAATCACCAACATTCAACATACTACTGTTGAAATTAAGCATCACTGGGAACAGCGAGAGATGACCTGCCCCCAGCCCCTTTCCCAGCAATATTCCCTCCATGGCAATCAGGGTAATAAACGTTTTCTGTTTTCCCCATTTTCCTGCAGGAATGACAGTTCCTTTAGCGGCTGCCATTGAGCGCAGTCCAGTGACTATGAATTCGCGGGCAATAATAATGACAACAATCCAGGCAGGAACAAGGCCAAGCTGCACAAATGCTACCAGAATAGCGCAGACAAACACTTTATCTGCGGTCATGTCAAGGAAGATACCTACTTGGGAGACGATATGGTATCGCCGTGCCAGGTAACCATCGAAAAAATCGGTGAGGGATGCAAGCAAAAAAACAACTGCCGCGACTAAAAAAGCCCAGGGTTGGTTGACTATCACCAGCGCGAAAACCAGGACTGTGGCTACAATCCGGCTAAAGCTGAGCAGATTAGGTACGTTATACATTGCAATGAATCTCCTCATCTAGCTTGATGTGCGATACCAAAGTGCGTAGGTGCTACTACTGCTCAGTATCGCGCCAGCAGTACGAATGCGAGCAACTTCTAGTGCATCGCGGATAAAACCGCCTGCTATAAAAGGACCGGGAAGCAACTGTTGAAGTGCCGGTGCAATCTCTGGAAAGATAATGCCAGGAAGTATTTCTACGATATCGGGAGCGGCGCGAGCTATTGTTCGCACTCCTGTTTCTAAAGCGGAGTCGTCCACCAGGAGAAGGCGCTGAATCGTTACCAATCCCTCAGCATGGCCAGCAGCGACAAGTTGGGATCGACTCGTAATGATCGCATCAACGCCGATCTGATGGAGATACTGGATGCCAGCGCGATCTTTGCCTATGCCGCTTACAAGATCCACGTGGACTACAAATCCCTTACCTTGCTTGTGGGCTTGCGCCACGACGGGTTCCAGTTGAAAAGCATCTCCTTTGAGCATGAAGAGTAGCGAGACATCGGAACCCAATGCGGCATCGATATCGTCGTTCGACTTTAGTGCAGCCGCTACAGGAAACCTATGAGCTAAACGTAGAAACTCTTGTTTGGTCATCCCTTTTTTATTTCCCGCAAAAGTTTCGCCGAATTACTTAGAAAGAATTACTTAGTAATTAGGAACCACCAGCACTTGACAAAAGATCAGATGCTGAGTATTATCATTATAGCAGACCAAACACCTTTGTACACTGAGTTCTCCTATCACTTTTAAAAATCTCTTCTGTCTTACACAACGGTGTGCAAAACGGTCAAAGTTGACCTGTATATACAATTGCATATGTGCCCAGGGACAGTGAAATGAAAAGTCCTGAGTTACCTTATATTAATAAGGGCTTAGGGCTTTGTTGTCTTTACTGCTACAGTGAGGTGCAGCATGCTTACCCGGTCTTCCAGGTCCTTACTTAGTATTTCAGATCGGCAAAAAACCATACCGCTCTTAGAGAACCGTATGCAGTTGGTACGCGCTCTGGATGCTCCGCAAATCGCCACCATATTTTTACGGCATTGCAATCTGCTTGAGCTCAGACCGCTGCTGGATCATGCTTTCGAGCATGAAGTGGCCGTCTATGTCAATGTCGATCATATTGATGGTATCCACCCTGATACTGCTGGCCTTCGCTTTCTTGCACAGCAACTTCGTATTGCAGGCATTGTCTCAAGCAATCCGAGAATTCTAGCCCTGGGTAAAAGTTTTCAATTGGAGACTATTCAACGCATATTTGCAGTAGACTCGACGGGACTGGAAGCGGCTCTCGAATCGATAGATAGTCACCTGGTTGATCTGCTCGATATTTCACCTGCGCTTGTTATTCCTTACGTCGTTTCACATACTCGTTTGCCATTACCATTTATTGGTTCTGGTTTAATCTCTACATTTCAGCAAGTGCAGGCGGTGCTTCGCGCCGGTGCAGTGCGAGTTGCAGTTGCTCGACCCGAGCTCTACTTGTAAAAAGAGGTGATACCTCTACAAGCACCAGTGAAAGGAGGAACGGAAAAAGCATTCTTGCTAACAGTGGCTCTTCCATATAAGCTCCTGCGCAGGCATCCGTACCTGTGCTCTTTGATGGAACATCTTTGTATTTTTTAAACAGCAGAAGGAGAGTTTTCAATGGCAAAGTATGTACTAGCCCTGGATCAGGGCACAACTAGTTCGCGAGCGATCGTTTTCAATCACGATGGTGCGATAGTAAGTGTCGCACAACAAGAATTCCCCCAGATTTATCCGGCGCCGGGCCTGGTCGAGCATGATCCAGAGGCGATCTGGTCCAGTCAGTTGGCAGTTGGTCGAGAGGCAATGAAAAAGGCGGGAGCTTCTGCCTCGGATGTTGCCGCTATTGGCATTACCAATCAGCGTGAAACGACAGTCGTCTGGGACAAGAACACAGGCAAGCCTGTTTTCAATGCCATTGTCTGGCAGAGTCGCTTGACCGTTCCTATTTGTGATGAGTTGAAAGCAAAAGGCTTCGACAAAGAAATTCGCGAACGCACAGGTTTGGTGACTGATGCGTATTTCTCCGGTACTAAGGTCAAGTGGATCCTTGACAACGTTGCAGGTGTACGTGAAAAGGCAGCACGCGGTGATGTACTCTTCGGCAACATCGACACCTTTTTGATGTGGCGTCTCTCCAAAGGGCGTATTCATGCGACAGATCCCTCCAATGCTTCGCGCACTCTCATGTACAACATCTATAGAGGTGATTGGGACGATGTCATCCTCAAGGAATTGGGCGTGCCTCGCGCCATGCTCCCCACTGTGGGGGCATCGAGCGGGGTCTTTGGGGAGGCCGATCCGGAGTTCTTCGGTGGTGCGATCAAAATGGCCGGCGATGCGGGAGACCAGCAGGCAGCGACCTTTGGACAGGCATGTTACGAAGTTGGTATGTCGAAGAACACCTACGGCACTGGCAACTTTATGCTCATGAACACAGGTACCAAAGGTGTGCCCTCGCAAAACGGCCTGCTCACTACTATCGGTTGGCGGCAAGGTGATGGCCCGACCATCTATTGTTTGGAAGGCGCTATCTTCATTACTGGCGCAGCGGTCCAGTGGCTGCGCGATAGCCTGGGGGTCATCAAAACCAGTGGTGATGTTGAGCCGTTAGCTGCAACCGTCCCTGATAATGGTGGCGTGTTCTTCGTCCCTGCCTTTGTCGGCCTGGGAGCTCCCTACTGGGATTCCTACGCGCGCGGTACCATTGTTGGATTGACACGCGGTTCGACCGCTGGCAACATTGCTCGCGCAACGCTGGAGTCCATGTGCTATCAGACTCGTGATGTCCTGGAGGCCATGGGCGCTGATAGTGGTGTGCATGTGACAACCTTGCGTGTCGATGGAGGCTCAGTCGTTAATAACCTGCTCATGCAATTCCAGGCTGATATTCTTGGCGTTCCAGTGCAGCGGCCACAGGTTGCTGAGACGACCGCCCTGGGCGCTGCGTACCTTGCAGGCCTGGCGACTGGCTTCTGGGAGAATACAAAAGAATTGGCCGAGCATTGGGCCGTTGACCGCACCTTCGAGCCGAAGATGAGTGCGGATCAGCGCGAAAAGCTCTATGCTGACTGGAAACGCGCTGTGGAGCGTTCGATGCATTGGGAGCAGGCCTGATCTATTGAGGGACGCACTAATGCAGATGAACAACATAATCCGGTCAGCCGTAGGGGCCGATTTATCGCGCCCAATCGCCGATTTATCGGCCCCTGGTGGCTTTCCCGATACCTCAATGAAAAAGTTAATGTGCATCAATGCGTCCCTCTCGAACTTGTAGTGCGTCTTGTATAGTGTGACTTATTATCAATTTTTGGGATTAAGGCGGCGAACTTCCGAGTTATCCGTCATCTATCCAAAACAGAAAAGGAGTAAGTTTCTATGGCAAGTCAAGTTGATAATCCACCCTCTGCCTTAGCCGGTATCTGGGGTGAGATGATCGGAGAGTTTTTTGGGACGATGACCCTGATTCTCTTCGGCGACGGCGTCGTGGCGACCGTTTTCCTCTATTCTAACTTAGGCGCAAACGGCGCCCCATCTCCATTTGCGACCGAGTGGATTGTTATCATATTGGGATGGGGTCTTGCCGTTATGCTTGGTATCTACGTCGCTGGAGCTATCAGTGGCGCTCATATCAATCCGGCCGTAACGTTAGGGCTGGCCGCAACCGGCAGGCATCCCTGGGGCAAGGTACTTCCCTACTGGGGAGCCCAGGTGCTGGGAGCTTTTGTCGCTGGGGGAATCCTCTACTTTGTCTATCAAGGGGCACTCGTCCATGCCTTGGCGCTGAATCACCTGAGCATTGGCGATATTGCGCAGGGGCCGACTTTCGGTGGTCCGGGTTACGGGTTCGTTTTTTACACCGGCCATAGGGCGTTTGTTGGAACGTTCGGCGCCTTCGGCGACGAATTCTTAGGAACTGCTCTGCTTATGGGCCTGATCCTGGTTATCGTTGATGCGCGCAACCAGCCGGTCCAGGCAAACCTCAACCCGCTGATCATTGGTTTCCTGGTTGTGGCGATCGGTGCTTCATTCGGCCTCAATACCGGATATGCCATCAATCCCGCCCGCGACTTTGGCCCGCGCCTGTGGATTGCTCTTGTCAGCGGTGGGGCCAGCTTTACCGCAGACAATTACTACTTCTGGATCCCGATTGTCGCTCCATTGTTAGGAGCTGTTGTCGGCGCCTTTATATTCGATTACACCCTCGGTAAGGTGCTGCAAGCCAAGATGTTAGGCAAATCTGGCACTACCGAGACGGTGGGTGAAGCTGTACGAGAGGTTACTCCCGGCAGTGAAACAACGGGTAGGTCTGTACGAGAGCCTTCTGCCGAATAGTAGACCCAATCGCGAACACATGAAAGGACGAAGATACGAACATGCAATAGATAGAATGAAAACTCTATTTAGCATGTCCGTATCTTCGTGATCTTGCTCTTATGCAACCACTATCATCATCGGTGCGCACGCACAACCTATCTCTCCTGGGAAGCGAGCAGTTTGATGTGCTTGTAATCGGTGGCGGCGTTACAGGCGCTGGTGTTGCCCTGGATGCTGTTGCTCGCGGTTACAAGGTCGCCCTCGTTGAGAAAGTAGATTTTGCCAGCGGTACAAGTAGCAAATCTACCAAACTCGTCCATGGAGGCATTCGCTACCTTCCTAATTTTGACTTCGCTCTGGTGCATGAAGCCCTGGTAGAACGTGGTACCCTGCTGCGAAACGCCCCCTATCTCGTGCAACCGGTTGGCTTTGTCCTGCCGCTTTACGAGGGAGATCGCCATCCGGTGGGTATGCCATTTACGACGCCAGGCGGTATTGGACTTGGTCTGATCATGGATATTGGACTCTGGATGTACGATCTCATGGCAGGGATGTTTGCAGGCAGCCGGGGCGTCAAGAGACATCGTCGTCTGAGTCGTAAAAAGGTGATGGAGCTAGCTCCCGCTCTTGTGACTGAAAGGCTGAAAGAAGGTTTCATCTACTATGATGCGCAAACCAACGATGCCCGGCTCACGTTAGCGCTCATTCGCACCGCTGCTCAATTTGGGGCGGCCATCGCTAACTACGCGGAAGTTACCTCGTTTGTAACCGAAAACGGCAAAGTAAGTGGCGCTCATGTGCGTGATCAACTGGGAAACCAGGATATGACTGTAAGTGCCCGGCATATCGTCAATGCCACGGGCGTTTTCTCCGAGCAGATTGAGGCGCTTGCTGGTTATGAACCACAGGTTCAGGTAAATCCAAGTAAAGGTGTGCATCTCGTATTTTCGTGTGAGGATGTCAAGCTGGGCAACGACGCAATTGTTCTACCTGAGACCGATGACAAGCGTATTCTCTTCCTTGTTCCCTGGGAATCGCGCGCGATCTTTGGTACCACTGATACTGGTTCAGGTGATCTTGATCATCCAACTGCAACACAGGAAGATATCTCGTATCTCTTGAACCATCTAAAACGCTATCTCTCCGTCCAACTCACCGAAGATAATATCATTAGTGTCTATGCTGGCTACCGGCCGCTATTAAGTTCACGTGGTTCGGGCCATTCTACAGCAAAACTCTCACGTACACACGCGGTATTACAGAGCCCGTCGGGCCTGGTTACCATTGTTGGTGGTAAGCTCACTACGTACCGGCGTATGGCGCAGGATACGGTAGATGTGCTGAGTCGTCGTGATGGTTCGAGCCCTATCCATCCCACGCAGAATCTCCCCCTTCAGGGCAGTGCTGGCTGGCTTGCCAGGCAACGTGATGTGGAAATCAAAGGATTGGCTCTCGGCCTTAGTCCGCAGACAATCCAGCACCTGAGAAATTACGGTTCTGAAGCTCTTGCGCTCTTAAAGCTGATTGAGGACGATGCTGAACTGGGTAGGCGTCTCGTTGATGATCTGCCATTTGTTCGAGCAGAGGTTATCTATGCATGCCGTCACGAAATGGCCATGACGCCATATGACGTGCTGGCACGTCGTACTTCGATCATGCTTGAAGACCGTCAACGGGGTTTGGGCGCTCTCGATGATGTTGTTGCGCTCATGGCCAGTGAGCATAACTGGTCTCCTGAGCAGCAGCTACTAATGAGCGATGCTTTTCGTTCCGCCGTGCAGCAGCAGCTAGCTGCTGAGAAGGAATATGTTATTGGTAGCATCTCAATACCTCCACAGAAAGGATACAAGACAACATGAAGAAACTGATCAATAAGCCAGAAGATGTCGTCAAGGAGGCACTTGCTGGCATGCAGGCTGCTCACTCTGACCTTATCAGCGTCGATATCGATCTGCAAGTCATTGTGCGCAAGAATGCCCCCGTACAGGGAAAAGTAGGGGTTATTTCTGGCGGTGGTAGCGGCCACGAGCCGATGCATGGTGGCTTTGTTGGTTTTGGTATGCTCGACGCCGCCTGCCCTGGTGCCGTTTTTACCTCGCCAGTACCAGACCAGATGCTTGCCGCTACCAAAGCTGTGAACGGTGGAGCAGGTGTACTCCACGTGGTCAAAAATTACACCGGTGACGTGTTGAACTTTGAGATGGCGGCAGAATTAGCACAGGCAGACGGAATAGAAGTGGAAAGCGTCGTCACCAATGA
>JBKPAZ010000196.1:0-14426 GCA_046726655.1 Chloroflexota bacterium | reverse complement strand
AGGTAAAAATCTCATGGAGAGATACGAAGAATGGGATATGAACATCCCGCCTATTCCACCCCGTAGCCGCCTCTATCGTTTGGAACCGACAGGTATTGGAACGCCGTATGTGGAGAGCTTAACCGGCTATGTCATCCGGCTTGCTGAAATTCACCACGTTACTCCGAAGCACTTGATTATGGGTGAAATAGTGCCTCCTCAGTCCCAACAAAGGCCAATTATAGAATACCAAAAGAGCCTGAATAAGTTGTGGCATGAAAATACCTTGGCCCTCAATGGCCTCAGCTTCAGCGCCGCGCAGTGGGTAGACATACTACAATCGCTCACGACATGCGATAACCTTCGCTTTCTGACAATGTTGACGTTCAGTGGAGTTATCGCTGTCAGTAGATTGGTACGTGGAAGTAAAGCCTGGTGTCCTCGATGTTACGAGGAGTGGAGGCTAGCCCGTCAGGTCATTTATGAACCTCTGCTATGGGCGCTGAAAGGCGTCGATGTTTGCCTCCGTCACCAACAACTACTTGTTAGCCAGTGCTCGAATTGCCAAAAAACGATACCTTTCCTCACACAATCAGCTCGTCCCGGGTATTGTCCCAACTGTACTCGTTGGTTGGGCAGCACCCAGGAGCAGCGAAGTTTGAACAGTGCGCCGCATGATGTGAAGGACATGGCTTGGCTCTACTGGGCGGCTGAGGCTTCTGGCGATTTACTTTCCGGGGCTCCCGCTCTCGCGGTTCCCCCTCCCAAAGAGCAAATAAAGAAGAGGATAGAAGCCTTGGTGGCTCACCTTGCAAGTGGCAATAGAAGCAAGCTCGCACGCTTATGGGGAATCAGCAACCCGGCTCTCTGGGGGTATCTGTTCAGAGAACAAGTGCCGTACTTTGACTCCTTACTGAGAATCTGCTTCGCATCATCGATTACCCCTTTGGAGTTCTTGACTACGGCTGTCCTTCCACCATTCAGGGACTCGGGCTTTTCTCTTGCAAGTATACCTATTATCTCCAAGGGAAAAGGGAAGCGTATGACAGAGGAGGATGTCCAATGCATGAAGCAGGTACTCGAAGAGGTGCTGGCGCTTGATGATCAGCTTGATTCCTTTCCCAGCCTAAGAGATGTCGCCAGACAGATGGGTTTTGACGAGGAGACGATACGTAATCGCTTCCCTGATCTCTCTAAAGCAATTTCGAGCCGTTACGTGAAACGCTGGGCGGATGCTGATCGCCTTGAGCTGATGAAGCAGGCTCTGGAGGATGCTTTGAGGGCCCCAGAGCCTGTGTCATTGGCGACCGTGGCGCGGCAACTGGGCTGCGAAGACGCAATACTCCGCAAGTATCACCCGGACCTTAGTCGCGCCATCGTGACGAGGTACCGCGAAAGAATCAATTACATGATTATTGAGCAACGCCTGCGGGAGGTACTGGCAAGCGACGCGGAAGTTCCTTCGATTTACGAGCTTGTGAGGGAACTGGGCTACCCGCACCACGTCGTGTGGGGGAAGTTCCCCGAACTGTGCAAGCAGGTTTCGGCGCGGCGTTCCGCGGAACGCAAGGAGCGACGAGCACAGAGGATGGACGTGATCGATGAAGAAATCCGGCGCACGGCATTTCTTCTTCACGAGAGAAGTATCTATCCGAGTGCTAAGCAAATAGGGAAGGTGCTGAAGGACCCTCACATCGCGAGAACAAAGGAAGGGCGTGAAGCCTGGCTTTTAACACTGACAGAACTGGGCTACCCAACAGGGAAGTTCGGGAGGGGTGGTTGACTCCGAGAGCAGACCGCTGTGCCTCAGTGGTCCCCAATTTAAACAAGGATATCGGCGCCTTCCCAAATCTACTATGAAAAGAGAGATTATTCCTCGATAAGCAGGGGAAGCATAGTTTTGCAGGGAAAAGAGGAAGCATAGTTTTGCAAATTGTGCAAAACCATGGGTAAAAAGACAGGCACACAACCCGATGTAAACCATTCCTGGCAGAGGCGTATGGGAGTCGAACCCACCGGGGACCGCGCCGAGCGACCCCCCAGCCGTTTTGAAGACGGTGAGACCCACCGGGGCCCCTACACCTCCATGTTTGTGTGGCTGTATTTTGCCATTGAGTTGTATACTTGTCAAGCACGGTTATGTGTGTTTGCCAAGTTGCTGTACGCGCTCTACGTTTACTTCTGTTAGGTCTTTTACCAGCAAATCAGCTTTGTGTAATCCAGGCAAATCGCGATTTCCGGCGACTGCGATACAACGCATTCCGGCAGCGTGCGCTGCTTCTACACCCGCTACGGCATCTTCGATTACCAGACATGCAGTTGGATTTATGTGTAGTTCCTGGGATGCTTTGAGGAAAATGTCAGGCGCTGGTTTGCCTCTCGCTACTGTCTCACCTGAAACCAGGATTGAGAGATAGCGTTTTAGCCCTAATACATCGCTGATGAGTTGGATATTTTCAACGGGTGAGGAGGATGCTAATGCCTGAGCAAAACCTGCGTTATGTAGTTCGCGCATCAATTCTATTGCACCTGGCAATGGCGCTGCGCTCTCTCGGATGAGTTCGCGGAAGTACATCTCTTTGCGGTCTGAGAGCGCTTTCACCTGTTCCGGTGGCAGGTTGCCCCAAAGAGATGCGAAAATGTCATCGTTGCGCTTGCCAAATGTTGCCCAGAAGTCGGCGTCGGTCATGACGATGCCCTCTTCACGAGCAAGGCGTTGCCATGCGCGGCGATGTTCGTCCGCGCTATCTATAATTACACCATCGAGGTCCCAAATTATTGCTTGTATTGCCTTAACCATGAATTGAGGCTCCTGTTTTTTGGTAATCATATCATACACTCTGGGGCCAGAGCCATGTAACATTCGAGGCAATTAAGGTTAAGAGACAGGTAATATCTTAACATCATCACATTCGATCTCTCGAATTTTAAGTGGCCCTGCTATGGTGCGTTTTTCTATGGACTCTCAGCCTTGTGAATGGTACAATACTCATGGGTGTTTTTCCTGACGCTATCTAGTGGTAGCCCGCATCGCTCATATGCAAGATATGGAGGTATGATGCAGCCTCAAATGAGGCTGTATCCCTGAATGCTATGGATTACGGGTTTTCTGTGGTGTCCTGCACGCTGCTTCCCCTGGAGGTAGGGAGGGACAAAAATCATTTGCGCAGTGTATTGGAGCCTCTAGATCTAGGCGCCTGGCTTGATCTAGGGCCACGCGGCCTGCGCCTTATTCCCCATGACCCTGTTCTGCCGCCTACATATTTTAACCCAGATGGTTCGGTAGACCTGGTCAACAAAGGTTTGTACCTCGATGATGTAATGTCCCACATGGAGCGCATCGCGGCCGCGTTGGAGTGCGAACTTAAGTGGGATTTCTAGAACCCGGAGGAATATCAAGAATGAGTGATCGAAAGTATTTCAACGAAGAAATGGAGACCCTTCCTAAAAGCAAGCTCAAAGCATTGCAGTTGGAGCGTCTCCAGGCGATTGTCGAGCGTGCCTACTCACAGAACCAGTTTTATCGAAACCTCTATGACGAAGCTGGTGTCAAACCATCGCATGTCAAATCCTTAGAGGATATACGCAAGCTGCCGTTCCTAGAGAAAAAGACGGTGCGTGAGGCATATCCGTATGGGATGGCCTTTACGAAGCCCGGTGACCCGGGTGGGCCAGTAGAGGTACATGCAACCAGTGGCACGACGGGTAAAAGTGTGCCGGTCTTCGCGACAAAAAAGGATATTGACTACTGGTCAGATCTCAATGCCCGCGAACTGTGGATGACTGGTATGCGTCCAGGTGATATTTTGATGAACTGCTATGGATATGGCCTTGCGACAGGTGGTTTTGGGTTCCACTATGGGGCGATGGCGATGGATGCGTTGGCAATCCCCATGGGTTCTGATGCCCGTCAATATGACCGTATGATCGACTTTATCATCGATTTCGGCGTGACTGCTGTTTGTATGACACCTTCTGTGGGTCTCTATGTGGGTGGTAAGGCCAGCGAGCGTGGCGTCGATTTCAAAGACACCAAGCTCAAGATCGGTCTGTTTGGCGCTGAGCCATGGCCGTGGGAGACGCGTCTGAAGCTGGAGGAGCTGTTCAACATCACTGCCTACGATGAATTTGGCATGACTGAGTTCCTTGGCCCGGGTATGACCTGCGAATGTGAAACTCGGGATGGCATGCATGCATGGGCCGATGCTTTCCTTGTGGAGTGCATTCATCCTGATACAGGAGAATGGATGGAGGAAGGCCAGGACGGTGAGCTCGTATGGACATGGCTGACTGCTGATGGTACGGCTATGATTCGATATCGCAGCCGTGATCTTTCTCGTATGTGGTGGGAGGAACGGTGCGCCTGCGGTCGTACACATCCGAAAATTGCTGCAATCAAGGGTAGAAGCGATGATGCAGTATCCATTCGCGGCTTGATCGTCTTCCCCAGCCAGGTTGAGGCGGCGTTGGTGAAATTTCCGGAGACTGGCGCGAATTTCCGAATCATCGTTGATAAGCGTGATGGTCTGGATACCTTTGATCTCAAGGTCGAGGTCAAGGATGCTTCGGTCTTGAGCGATGCGGAACGCGGCCGCAACTTAAGCCGCGAGATGGCGGAGGCTGTCAAGACAGTGACGGGTAACTCTCCTAAGGTAGAACTAGTGGCTGCGGATAGTTTGCCTCGTGCCACTGGCGGTGAGGCAAAGACTGCCAGCGCTCGTGTCGAGGATCGTCGCAAGAAGTAGGGTGATGTTAAACACAAGATGAGTTGCTCACCAAGGTGTGAGCTCCCTTAGTGAGCAACTCATTGCTTGAGGTATGTCTGAACTTCGAGTATGTTGTAGCAAAGCCTAAGTGTGGGAACCAAATCTCAAGAGGAAAAAGCTTTGAAGTGTGTAATTTGCAAAAATGGAGAGACAGAACCAGGTACGACCTCTATTCTGCTGGAGCGAGGTAAAACTACACTTGTCATAAAAAATGTGCCTGCTGAAGTATGTCAAAATTGTGGCGAGGGATATGTGGATGAAGATACCACTGAACGACTTCTTCAAATGGCAGAAGAAGCAACAAAGCTAGGTGTACAAGTGGATATTCGTCAATACATAGCAGCCTAGCAGTTATAAGTGACGTTCGTGGTCTTACTTTATGACTCCTTGCATCGTTAGCAGGATTACAAGCGCTGCAATCCCATTGTTGAGCATGTGCAGTATAATGCAGGGCCAGATCGAGCGGGTGCGCCAGCGGAGAAGGGCGAGGGCCAATCCGATGACGAAGAGTACCGGAAATGAACCTGGGTCAGCATGTGCCACACTGAAGAGCAGCGAACTGATGATGATGGCCCAGCCTACAGACATACCACGGCGAAGTCCTGGAAAAACGAAACCTCTAAAGAACACTTCTTCACAAAATGGCGCTATGACGACGGCTGCGAAAAGTGTCGCGTAGGTTGATAAGGGTGCGACTTTACTCTGTTGGAGAATGAGCTGGTCGTTTGTTTGCACGTTGAGATGCAGTACGGTAATCAGATATGAATAGAGCGTGTTGATAGCGAAAATTACTATCATCAATATCACGATCCAGAGCAATGCGTTACCGGAACGATAGTGACGGAATCCGAGAGCTTGTAGAGCCTGGCGTGCGTGTGGAGTAATTGAGCGAAACGCAGCGTTGGCAAAGTAGAAAGGGGCGATCAAAAAAGCTCCTTCGATCAATGCAGAAAAGATAATTGTTACAATAGCAGCGGTCAGATCTGCTTGAGGAGAAAGTGGTGTAGTAACAGTGACTGACCCATTCAGGCTCGAGAGTATCAGTGTCAATACTATCCACGGTACGAGCGTTATTAAAGTGCCGAGAAAAGTTTGCTGAGTTGTCCAGGGAGCTATATCTGCAGAGGTATTTGTCTCGGGCTGTTTATCTGCTTCTGGTTCTAACAAGTTACTCTCCATTTTCCACTAAACAAGATTGTAGAATACACCCCTTTTGAGGTTGTTTTGAGTCATGAATATGATATACTACCTACAACACTATCTTACCGCATGGAGACTGTACCAGGAAGGATGAATCGTTGTCTGGAACGATCGAAAGTAATCCATCTGAAAATTCGAACTGGCGTAAGCATAAAAACGCTTGCCCGTTTTACCGCGAACGCTGGTTTCCCTGCAATGATGTAGCAGCAGGCGAGCCTATGTATCAAGTGTTTTGTATGAAAGGCACACCGCCGATTACTCTTGAGGAACAGGATCGCTGTTTACGCAGCAAAAGCTATTGTTGGCGTCTAACAAAGAAGCAGCAATCTGCTGCTGAGCAATCTGCAACCGAAGAGACTCCTACTCCCGCACATTAAAGCGAAAAGCCAGCAGTCGAGACCACTGGCGGGTTTGTCGCTTCTACTTTTAAGACTTCGCTACTGCTCGTATACCCATAAACCGCGCGCGGCGTGGACCCATCGCGTTTGCGGTGTTAGGGAGAAGCCGCTCTCTCCTTGCTGATAGGCATAGCCGTCTGTTTTGCCTTTCTCTACGCTTGTTCACGCGAGGAATAGATGAAAGACTCCAGAATGTCCTCGTACTCGAAGAGTTCGTCTGGTTTGAAGAAGCGTTCAATTTCGATTTTGGCCGTATCGAGCGAGTCTGAAGCGTGAACAAGGTTGGCTTGTACACTCATGGCGAGATCGCCGCGTATCGTCCCAGGATCGGCTTCGCGGGCCTTTGTGATACCACAAAGCAACCGTACTGTGTTAACACAGTCGGTTCCTTCCCAGCAGCAAGCAATTACTGGCGTGCGGCGCATAAAAGCCTTGATCTCGGGAAAGAAGTCTCGCCCGAGTAAATGGCTATAATGAATATCAAGCAGGTCATTAGAGAGTGTTATCATTTTCATGCCAACCAGCTTCAGACCCTTACGCTCAAGTCGAGTGACAATTTCACCGACCAGATCTCTTTGCAGAGCGTCGGGTTTGATAAGCACCAATGTGCGTTCCATACAGTTACGTATCCTTTCTGTTAGTCGGATTCAGGCTACATGAGGAGTTGTGCTGTCACATGATCTGTGATAAAGATGTTGGCGATACCGGCCTCAGTTTCGCATCAAAAGCCCGGTGATTGATATCCATTACGACATTTTTAATATGCGGCTACGAGCTGCGTGATTTGACGGCTGGCCTTTTTCATCTCCAGGCGAACACGTCCAAGATTAGTGGCTGTGTTGGTAGTAACGACCAGGATAAGATCACCTACTTCGGCCAGTTGGATGGTGCCGTTATACGTTTCAATAATCACGTGATGCATTTCGCCATTGTTAAGCTGATCGGTGAAATTAGCAATCGAGCCAAAGACGGCAGCCGACATTGCTCCCAACATTTCCTCATCCTCACTATGCAGGGCTCCCGAGACGATCAGGCCATCCTTGCCGATGAGAATTGCGCCTGAAATTTCATCAAGGTCGGTCAATCGTTGTAGAATAGTTTCCACCTTCGACTCCTTTGGTGCTAGCTGCTCTGACTTTTAGCCTTTTTAGCAATCGTGAGAGCTTTATTATATGCCTCCATCGCTTGTAAGTATTCACCTTGTCGCATATAAGCATCACCAAGTACGCGGTAGCCCGCGGAGTAACTGGGTGTCAGCTTCAAGAGCGCCCGAACATTGCTGATGATCTCACTCAGTAGTTCGGGTGCATTACGGATAATAATGCGGTACTCCTGCATAGCATCATCGTAAGCGCCAGCAAGTTGGAATTGATATCCTCGAAGGAGACGTTCCTTGCTACTGATATTGTCATCCCGGTTTCTGCCGCGTTCTCCTGCGTGCCCTCTCCCCAGCGTAGATGAGGTGTCAGGCTGTGCTGTTGATTGCTGTATTGATTGTAGCCTGACAGCAGGCCGTTTCATGGTTGTTTCCAACTCATTTTCGAGCAATGCGTCAGCATAATAATCTGGGATAAGCGGAGCCTCCCGTGAGGTATGTGCGACAGAAGTAGCTAGTGGCTCGAAAATTTGGTTTGTTGCTTCTGCGTATGCAGCTTCCTGTGTAGGTGAAGCCGGTGGGATCATGCTGCTAGTGTTGATTGACTGCTCAGTAGCCGGGCTTACGGGCATGTCAGAACGCTGGTTTGGCGTGTCTGCCCGCAAAGGCTCTGGTTCGCCTGGTTGGGTATTTCCTGCCAGTAGAGTAAGTGGTGAAGGAAGTTCAGCAGGCGCAGTAGATTCCGCGGACTGCATGAAAGAAGCTGGTTGTATGTTCACGTCTGGCTGTTCAGGAGAAGCTGGTTGTGTAGTAAAGTTGCCTAATTCTGCTAATGCAGACGAGAACGATGGTTCTTCTGCAAGCGTAGAGAGCGTTCCAGGCTGCAATGGTACAAAACCTTGAGAACGCAAATCGTGTTCCAGGTGTTCTAACGCTGACATTTGCTCTTCTTCAGGTTCAGACAGCGTTTGGTCTATCTGATCTGCCCATGCGGGGAAAGCAAGGGACTGCTGGGGTTCAGATGCAACTGATGCTACACCTGGTTCTGGATCAGGTTCCATGGTTTCAGCGCCAAGTGACTTTAGCCACTCCGGCCATTGCATGTCCGAGGTGTTATCTTCTGTTGAGAAGAAGAAAGTCTGCTCCTCCTGTAATGGAGAAGCAGGAACGGCGCTCAGATCGTCCTCCCATAGCTTCGGAGAAGCAACTTCAGGCTCAGCTTGAGGTTGGGTAGGTTGTACACTTTCAAGTGGTTCCTGGATGCCAGGCGACTGAGCTGAGGTTGTAGGTATTGGATCAGCTGGTTGCAGATCTATTTTAGTGAGTACATCGAGCCAGGCGGGAGGTGTGGGGAAGTCATCTTCCTGAGTCGCTGTTGACCATGAATGCACATGTTCAACAAGCCCAATACTGCTCAGATTTTCACTTGCGTGTTCTGGCTCAGTAGTGGTTGTGTTAAGTTGGTCTGCCTGGAACCAGGGTTGTTGTTGCAAGATAGTTGGATCGAAATCATGATCGAATTCAGATGATGATTTCGCGCTATCAGCGCCTGGCTCGCTTTGGCTCACCTGGTCATTGGTGGCCCATGCATCAACGTTCTGAACATTCGTAGCATCTGACCAGAAAGTAAAGGCCGAGGCTTCGTCCACAGGTTTTGAAGCATCTTGAGGAGCATGTCTGGTATCAATTTCGCTCCAACTCTCCAGGTTACTCGAACTATGAGACTGATCTGGCGATTTTGCAGAGCTTTGAGACCCATTCACCTCGACTGCGACGTTAATGGCTGTTTGTAATTTAGACACCTGCTGCTCGTCTAAGTGATCAGTAAAGATGATAGGCTCTGCTTTCAACAATGCCAGGAATGGGTCATTGGGCTGACTTGCACTCAGGTCGCTGAAGAGTTCGTGGGCCATTACCAGTTCTGGATCGAGTGCCTGGGCTTGCAGGATCAGTTCTTTTGCACGTTCAAGATTGTAAGTGGAAGTGACATATGCCAGGAGCAGTAGTGCTTTTAAACAGGTTGGGATCTCTTCGAGAATCCGTGAAGCTATTTGTTCGACTTTGTCATAAGTTCCTTCACGCCAGTATGTCTCAAGCAGACCTGTTCGTGCGTCGAGGCGTCCGGGACTGACATTCAGTACAGCTTCCCACTCTTGAATTGCTTGAGTAAGGAGATCTCCACGCATATAGAGGCGTGCAAGTCCTGCTCTCGAGAACATAAATTCTTGTTGCCCAACTTTTGCGCTCAGTTGGTTAAATTCGCGGCGAATCTGGCTGTTGCCGCGACTTAGCTCATAGGCTTGCTGATAACAATCGAGAGCGGTATCGATGTCTGACAGGCGTTCGCTGGTTAGGGCGCGATCACAATAGGTAATAACATTCTCTGGATCGTTCGCTAATATCCAATCGAAAGTTTGTTGAGCCTCTTCAAGTTGGCCTTGCGCCAGGTAAACTTCGCCCAGGAGGCGTTGAGCCTCGAGCGCATCTGGAAAAATAGAGAGAATGTGCTGACAGTTGGCCATTGCAGCATCAACGTGGCCAGAACTGATAGCATCTTCTGTTTTTTGCAAGTATTCGCGAAGAGTTGTGTTTGCCATATAGTTAGATCTCCTGTTTAATCCCCGCTCCTGAGCAGTTTACCTATTGACTCCGCTTGTGCAGGCTCGCAAGGGCCGATCAGCGCCAAGCGACGCCATTGAGGAGCAAAGCAGATTTGCGCTACGCGCTGAATATCCTGCGAAGTGACAGATTCAATGTGTGCAATTATCTCATCTACATCAAGGATTTTGTCCCGCAAGCTTTCCTGGCTACCAAGCCAGGATGCGACCTGGCTCGTACCTTCCAGTCCTAATACCATGCCACCTCGCACATATGCCTTAATACGATCAAGCTCGTCTGTTGGCACTGGTGTGGTGTATATACGAGTCAGCTCACACATGATTGCTCGTATTGCTGGTTCGACCTGTGACGGGTCTACTCCGGCACTCACCACAAAATTACCCGTCTCGGCATAACTATTAAAATAGCTTCCAATATCATAGGCCAGCCCCTGCTCTTCACGGATTGATTGGAAAAGCCGTGAACTCATCCCATCCCCTAGAATAGCATTAATTAACATAAGTGTATAATAGTCAGGAGACGAATAGGCTATGCCTAATGTTCCAAGACAAAGGTTGACCTGCTCTGTTTCCTTTTCAATCAAGACGATTGGCGATGTATCCGCCGGTGGTCTGCATTCCGTCCACTTCCTATGCTCACGTGGTTCCCACTCACCAAAGAGGCGTTTACTTTCCTGGGTTATCTCCGCCGGGTCGATCTTGCCTGCTACACTAATGATGAGCGAGTTTGGCCGATAGTATTCAGCTAGATAGTCCAGCATCTGCCGGCGCTGAATCTTTGCAACGGTCTCCACAAAGCCTGCATCATCGCGACCCAATGGTAACCCAGGCCACATAGCCTGGTCGATGAGCAGACTGACCCATTCTTGAGGATCATCGTGAGTAGAACTCAGTTCCTCTATAATGACGCTGCGCTCTTTCTCAATTTCAAGCGGGTCAAAGAGTGGATGGCGTACCATGTCTGCCAAAGTATGCATGACCTCTAGTAAATGTTCACCGGGCACACGAGCACTATACGTGGTTAGTTCTTTTCCAGTGCTTCCATTGAATACACCACCAACACCCTCGATTGCCTCTGAAATAAGCCTGGCACTAGGGTACTTCTTCGACCCCTTAAAAAGCATATGTTCGAGAAAATGTGATATTCCCGCGTTAGTGTTCGATTCATAGCGCGAACCGACAGTAAAAAAGAATGAGATGCTAGCTGAACGCATACCTGGCATCGGAGCCATGAGTAAGCGGAGTCCGTTTTGTAGCGTCGTTCGCTCGTATTGCATTGAAAATTGATACTTCTTCCTTAGCCAATAACCTCTGCACACCTGGTCGCTTGCGCAACGTTTCACTATTATAGACGTTTTCTGCATGCATGGCAACTGGAGAAGAGGATGGCAATAGCCATTTTGGGTGTGATAAACGTTCCCAAGAAATGATGGAGTGTATGAAATACTTGTAGGCAATCAAGCGAGCAAACCAAGCTAGCGAGGCCAGGAAACACCCTCGATTCCACTGGATACAGCACTATGCAAAAGCATATTTGTAACGAGACCTTCAGATATCTGATATGCCCATTGCGCCTGAATCGTGGTCTGACCAGCGTTTTCTCCGTCTTCTAAGCATAGGCCTGTCTGCTCGTTTGCCTACAAGTATTTCATACACCCGAAATGATGTCAAACATTGACAAATGTGTACATCTGTTCTATACTACTCCTAATGAAGTTAAGTCAGTATGCCAAACAACAAGGCATCAGTTATCGAACGGCCCTACGCTGGTTTCGGGATGGAGCAATTAAGGGCTATCAGGCTCCATCGGGAACGAGCATCGTCACTGAGCATGAACCTGTTGTAGCCCCTCAACAAGTCGCGATCTACGCCCGTGTCTCCTCAGCAGAACATCGGGCCAATTGAGAGCGGCAGGTCGAGCGACTCTCACCATACGGTGAGGTAAACGGTTACCAAGTGGTGCAAGTCGTGAAAGAGATTGCCTCCGATGTGAACGATAGCCACCCTACATTGCTCAGTCTGCTCAAGGATACGGGCGTCACCCGTATTGTGAGTGAACACAAAGATCGGCTGACTCGCTTTGGGTTTGACTACCTCGAAACTCTCTTAGAGACACAAGGGCGCACGATTGAGATCGTCACTGTCGCAGAGAACGACAGAGAGGACTTGATTACCGACCTAGTGGCAAGTGTCTATTCATTGACTGCACGGCTCTATGGGCAACGGCGGGCCAAACGCAAAACCGCACGGATTGTCCAGGAATGGCAGGCGAATGGAGACGAGTGATGAACGAAGGACCAGCTCTCCTCAGTAGCACACAACTCAAGGAGCGGGACTGGACACCTGCTCTGGTGAAGAAGTTTCTCGGCTCGCCCGACGCAACCAAACGGAATCCATCCTATCGGTCGGCGGCACCCATGCAACTTTATGCATTGGCTTGTATCGAAGTCTGTGAGCAGGAAGATGGCTGGAAGCAGGTAGAAGCCCTCGCCGCTGTGTGCTCCGAGGTAGGCAAAACGGTAGCAGCACGCACAGCGGCTTTGTTGAGAACCCAAGCCGAGCGTATGTCTATCACGGTCGTGCGCCTTGCCTTGGATACACTCGTCAACCGTGCCATTGCCTCCTACAATGCCTTTCATGAGGAGATGCTTTGGGAGTGCGGTCATGACTACGGGCGGGCGAGCGAACAGAGCGATCCTGCCTTTCTGGAGCGGATCATGGTGAATGCTATCCGTCATCACCTGACGGAGTATGATACGCATCGGGAGGAATTGGCAGGGCAGGTTGGAGGACGTGAGGCTGGCAGAGGCATTCGTCGTCGGGTCTCTGCACAGGTAGCAGCACGTTATCCTGAGTATGCCCAGGAGTGCAAGCGGCAGAGGTCTGCCCGCCATGAGGAAGCATCATGATGCAACTGGTGGAGCAGCATATCATGAGCAAGAACGATCCGTCCTATGAAGTGATCGATCAGGCCGCCTTTGCTTCAAAAAATCTCTGGAACGCAGCCAACTATGTGGTGCGTCAATCCTTCATTCACGAAGGCATCTATCTCGATCACGTCAAGGTTTTTCAGCAAATCAAGTCCCATGAAGCCTATCAGGCCCTTCCGCGTAAAGTGAGCAATCAAGTGCTCATCCAGCTTCACAAGGCATGGGTGGCCTTTTTCGAGGCCATGGCCCAGTGGCGCGAGCACCCGGAGAAGTTCTTGCGTCGCCCTCAATTGCCCAAGTACAAACACAAAAACGCAGGGCGCAATCTGCTCGTGTATGAGAAAGGGGCGATCTCTAAACGGGCGTTGAAACGTGGCCTGCTCTCACTCTCTGCACTGGGAGAGCTGGTGAAAACGCGCCAGAAGCAAGAGACCATTGTCCAGGCCCGTGTGGTCCCGCGTGGCACGCATTATGTGATAGAAGTCGTCTACGAGCGAAAAGCCGAGCAGGCCTCTGTTGATCCTGCTCTGTTCGCTGCCCTGGACCTTGGCGTGAGTAACTTAGCCGCGATAACTTCAAACAAGCCGGGCTTTGTGCCCGTACTCGTTAACGGTCGTGTGCTCAAGTCGATCAACCAAGGCTACAACAAGCAACGCGAACATCTGCAAAAGAAGCTCGCCAGGGAGAGCCGCTTCACGTCCCATCAACTCGACGCCATCACCGACAAGCGCAATCGTCGGATCAAGCATCAGTTGCACCTGGCCTCCAAAGCCATCATTGGATTGTTGGTGGCTGAGGGGATCGGTCTCCTCATCATCGGGAAAAACGCGTTTTGGAAGCAAGAGGTCGAGATGGGCAAGCGCAATAACCAGGCGTTTGTGCAGATCCCGCATACGCGCTTCATCGCGATGTTGCGCTACAAGGCCGCATTGGTCGGTATCACGGTCATCACCACCGAAGAGAGCTATACCAGCCAAGCCAGCTTCTTCGATCGCGATGCGATGCCAGTCTACGATCCCAACGACCAGGCGGAGCACACGTTCAGCGGGCGGCGTGCTGGACGCTGGTATCGGGTCAAAGGACGATACCCGATTCATGCTGATGTGAATGGCTCCTACAACATCGGCAGAAAAGTATTCCCGACAGCCTTTGATGGTCTAGGGATAGAGGCCTCCGCAGTCAGGCCCAGGCGGCTTGCCGTCTAAACAAGAGCCTATGTCATCATTTGTCAGAGGTTGCAGATACTGTGAAATGTGAGCTTGCGCAACAATAGCAAAGCACAAGGAAGGCCCTGCTCTCACAAAGGTGAGCAGGGCCTTCCTTGTAAAGTTTCAGTTTTAGAACAGGCCGACATCATTGGCCAGGTCTCCCAGGCCGCCTAGTAGACCTTCTCCTTCGCGGTGACCATAGCCTCTATCTCTATCAAAGCCGCGTTCTAC
>JBKPAZ010000195.1:0-21953 GCA_046726655.1 Chloroflexota bacterium | reverse complement strand
TGAAGAAGATGAGCTGCCAGCCCAGGAAGGTCACGATGTAGCCACCCAGGGTGGGGCCAAAGGCCGGGGCCAGCAGGATCGGAACCCCCAGCGCACCCATGGCGGTTCCACGCTCCTGCGGTGGGAACTCGCTCCAGAGGAACGTAATCGCTAGTGGCGATATAAACGCGCCCGTCGCCCCTTGCACCATACGGAAGAAGATAAGCATCCCCAGATTCAGGGAGAGTCCGCACAAGATTGAACCCAGCGTGAAGCCAACCAGGGCGAACAGGTAGAGGCGCTTCTGACCAAAACGCAGGGCAAGAAAGGCGGTGAGCGGTGTGGCGACCCCTTGCACCAGCGTGTAGGCCGTCAGCACCCATTGCACACTGGTGAGGTCGGCCCCAAAGGCGTTCTGCAGCTGGGGAATCGCAATGTTGACGATGGTGGCATCGAGGATGGTCATGAACAGCCCAAAGATCACCACCACGGCCACAATCCATTTGTAGGGCAATCCGCCTGTCCGCCGCATAGCCTGTGTGGGAGTTTGCATAGCATTCACCTCCTTTGGCTTACCAGTCTCTCATCAGCGAGAATGGTGCCTAGTGGTCGATCAGTGCGTGCTGTTTCACAGGGCTAGCCTCCTCTCTGCACGCCGACAACGATAGTTTCACCCTCGGAGAGGCCTGCCAGCACCTCATAGACAGTTCCGTCTGTCAACCCCAACACCACGGGCTTGGCGACGAATTGGCTGCCCGATTGTTCAAGCACGAAGGCTGGCATTGGATTGTCCAGTGCGATCTCCGGCTTCTCAAGTTGGAGTGTCACGAGCATCTGGCGTGCTCGATCGAGTGCCGCGGCTGCCTGGCTCGGGCTGATGATCGCAGGGGCCGCTGTGCGTGCAAAACTCACCGCGCCGACGGGGATCAGCAGGACATTAGGGCGCACGGCGACGAGGATCGTGACGTTGGCGGTCATGCCGGGTAACAGAGTGACGCCTTGCAGACTAGTCATATCCACGTTGATGAGCACCGGGTACGTCACCACGTTCGAGATCGTTTGCGCATTTGGGGAGATCGCGCTCACGGTGCCGCGAAAGAGCCGACCGCCAAAGGTACTGACGGTGAACTGTGCGGGCTGGCCTACCCTCACGTTCCCCGTATTGGCCTCGTTCACGTTCGCCTGTACCTGGAGGGACGACACATCGACGATTTGGATGAAGATGCTGCCTGGAAGTGCAGTCGTAGTAGCAGGAGTATACCGCGGCACACCTGGCGTGCCGCCAACCGTCCCATTGATGATCGTGACTATCCCAATATGGGGGGCCGTGAGCGTGGCATTGTTCAAATTATGCTGCGCAGTCTGCAGTTGCGTCTCCGCTATGTTGAACTGACTCTGGGCGGTGTTGACCTGCCCCTGGGCCGTGGTAGTGGTGTTATTGGCCGTGGCCATGGCCGTGTTCAACTGGCTCTGGGCGGTGTTGACCTGCCCCTGGGCCATCGTATTATTGGCATTGGTCGTGGCCATAGCCGTGTTCAACTGGCTCTGGGCGGTGTTGACCTGCCCCTGGGCCGTGGTAGTGGCAGCAGCGGCCTGCGCCTGTACGACAGGCACCTGCTTCTGGGCGGTGTTGACCTGCCCCTGGGCTGCCGCAATGCTGGCCGCGGCCTGCGCCTGCACGGTAGCCAGCTGCTTCTGGGCGGTGTCGACCTGCCCCTGGGCTGCCGCAACGGCGGCATTGGCCATTGCTACCGCCTGGTTAAACTGATCCTGTGCGAGTTGGACACAATTGGGAGGAGGGGTCACCTCCGTCTGACACATGCTGATGGCCAGCTGCTCCTGGGAGAAAGCCACGGCAATACTCGCCTGGGCCTGCGCCCGCGCCTTCGCTAAGTTTGTCTGCGCATTCTGCTCGGCGGTCTGAGCTGCGGCGATACTCGCTTGTGCCTCCCGGCGTGCCTCGTCCAGGCCTTTCTGCGCATTCCTCAAGGCGGTCTGGGCTGCGGCGATATTCGCTTGCCCTTGCGCCTGCGTCTTGCCCAGGCTTGCCTGCGAATTGCTCACGGTGGTCTGCGCGGCGTTCACGTCAGCCTGCCCTAGCGCTGCGGTCGAGCGCTGGTTCGCCAGCGAATTGTTCACGGCGGTCTGCGCGGCGTTCACGTTCGCTTGTGACTGCGCCTCTCCTGTTGTCAGACTTGCCTGCGCATTGCTCATGGCTGTCTGCGCGGCTAACAGGGCGGCCTGGGCTTGATTCACGGCATCCTGCAAGGAGGTCTTATCCAGTTTGGCGAGCACCTGCCCCTGCCCGACCGTCTGCCCGACATTGACGTCAATCTCAGCAATTTTGCCAGTGCCGGAAAAGACGACATTATAGATGCCACTTTGCAATGGCCCGGTCGCGTTAACCGTCAGGGAAAAATTCCCACGCGTCACCTTCTGATATTGATATATCGTCGTCGGCGGTCTCATGCTCGGTGCCACCAGGAGGAACACACCACCGATGATGAGCAGCAGCAAGAGAACCGCGATGGCACTGATCCCGGCAGAGATGGCAATGATCCCACGGCGGCGTCGCCACCACGGCGGGGGCGGGGGGGGCGGGCCTGCCACCCCACCGGGACCGGCGACATTATCACCGCCGAGTGAAGTGGGCCACGCAGGCGCAAAGCTTTGTTGCTGGTCCAACATAAGAATTCATGCTCCTTTTCATCCAGGTCTGGCATAGAAATAGATCTTATGGTTTTTCAGAGTTTGATAACGATAAGAGCTGATGACAATTATTAGGCCAAACAGTCACTATCTCGAAAGCTGCAAGAGTTCAACTGCACCCCGTCCTAGTGGAGATGAATCTTCACCTCAGCGCTCATGCCAGGCAACAGCGCCTGGCCCGGGTTACTATTGAGGGTAACGATCACAGGAATGCGCTGGCTCACTTTGGTGAAGTTGCCACTGGAGTTGTCCTGAGTCGGCAGCAGCGAGAACTGACTGGCTGCCGCGCCAACGATCTGGCTGACTTGACCAGTGAAGCTCATATTGCTGTAGGCATCCACATGAATCTCCACAAACTGGCCAACGGAGACGCTTTTAATCGCACTTTCATCCACGTAAGCAGTGACTTTCACACTACTCGGGTCGACCTCCTGGGCTACTGCCACATTGGGAGTAACAGTTTGACCGGCTACCCCGGGTACCTGCACAATGAGCCCACTGAAAGGCGCGGTCAGATTCGCGATCGCATTGCTGCCAGTGATCTGGACAGTGCCAACGACCTGGTTAGCGCTCACGTTGTCGCCAATCTGGATGGTCAGGCTGTTCAGTGTGCCAGACGTCGTGGGAACGATGTTCACGATGTTTCCAGTCACCTGCGCATCGTCGGTCGAATAGAAGTAGTAATTGTTGTAGAGCAGATACCCAGCGACGCAAGCGACGACAACGATCGCCAGTACAACAACCAGATTGATAAGAATAATCCGACGCATATGCGTATCCCTCTCCTTTCCTATGCCGCTGGGGACAGTGCCCACAAGGGAAATGTGCTGATGTCACTCGTCACCGTGGCGAAACGCAGGATATGTAGCACGTGCTGCCAGTTCGGGGCGGTCCTGGATGATAGCTTGCTGAAGCTGTGTCAGGAGGCCAACAAGCAACACGCGCTGCTCGTGATCCATGGAACTGAGCAGTGTATGAAGGTGGCGAAACAACGGCGCTGAGCACATCTCCGTCGCCTCTCTGCCAGCAGGTGTCAGGCGAATGACGAAACGGCGCTTGTCCTGTGGGTCCAGGTCGCGCGTCACATATCCTTGCTGCTCCAGACCGCCAAGCAGGGCACTGACTGTGTTGCGTGTCACTGCCAGATGGCCGCTCAGCTCCGAGGGATTCAGACCTTCTTCCCCCGCGTCCTGCACGGCTCGCAGCCACAGTAGGATGAAGAGTTTGGACCAGGAAAGATCCGCTGGCCGCAGGTGCTCTTCTACCGAGACCATCAGCAGAGCATGGGTGAGGCCCACCTCGCGAACAATACGGAGGGCGCCGAGATCCACCTCTGGGTGGTGACTTATGAGACTCTTGAACATGAGGCTCTTGGGCATCTCACTATCGCCAAGAACAGAATGACCAAATTCCTCCATGTGCCGAGCGATGCGCTCTTCAAGATCGCGATCTTCGTCGCCTCCGCTGCTTTCGTTCACCATAGCTGATTCCCCGTCTACTCATTGCCTGGCACAGACACTAGTTCGTAATGTAATCATATGGCCTCGAATTATTCTTTGTCAATATAATGTGTTGCCGGTGTGGTTGTGGTAGTGAAGCAGTAAAGAGACGATGAAGAAGAGCACAATGTGGTGAAGGTTTCTCAACTGTTACCTTTTAATCCAGCTCCCACCAGCATGACCATACATGGGTGATCGTATCCTCAACCCAGGGTGTATTGGAAGCGGGGTCCGCGCTCCCTCCCCATAGATCCACGAACGTCTCGCCCTCAATCTGGACGCAGACCGACGCCCCGACCTCGCCCCTCTCGCGGAAATTCCGCTCAAACTCCTCGGCCACCCGCTCGAATCTTGGATCGCAGTAACCTGCGATTTCACCAGTGTTGATGACACTCTTCTTGACGTTGGTGCTCGACATGAACTGGTTCTCCTTTTTTTGCTGACAAATATGCTGGAAGCAACTTTGCCTCTCTGGCTCAATACGGCGAGCCTGGTTCGGTCGTATCGGAGACACTTTACGGGGTTTCTGCTGTGAAACTACTGGAGTATCATCGTCCAACACACAAGATGAGAATGGACTTCAGCGCTACGCATCATATCACAAACGCAATGGTTGAAGTGATACATTTGACTATAGGGGGTTGGGGTAAGGGAGGAGAAAGTTGTTAAGAGAACGTGGTGGTATCAGCGTACACCCTTCCTGTTTCATGCTTGAACGTTTCATGAAGAGGTGCCTACTTTTTCAATTGTCTCCAGAAATGCGTCCATTTTCTCCTGTAGCAGCAACCACTCACCGGGTTACTACTCTGTTTCTGCGGTGGCTATTGCCTGTACCCACTGCAACACGGGTTGATTCTACATCGCTACGCTTGAGTAATTTCGTTCCTGCATCAAAGGATCGCATGCCAATCTTTCCTCTGTTGACAAGTGTTTGGACGTGATTAGGACTCACCGGGTGATGGCTGTTCTTACTGATAATCGTTACCGCTTCTGCTGCTGTAATCCAGTTGTTACTCATTTTGGAGTCTTCCTCTCTTAGCGTAAGCTCAAGTTTCATGCTGTATGTGTGATGGTTCGCTTAATTATACCATATTTTAAGCCTTTTTGTACATCTAAGACTGGAATTACAGTTCTAATTTTATTATTTTTGTAACTGTTCAGTGCTCCTTTCTCACAACCTTTCTCATGCTCATATGAAATGTGACATAATGTACTCGGTATAGCAACATGCTTCTAAACAGCAGAAAGATCAAAAGTATGAGTAAGCAACCCTCTGAAGCAAACGAGCAAAATTCCTCAAGCAGAATGAGTGAAACAGCAGCCTACTCCGCACATATACAAGAGGCAATGAGGTATGATAAACTCAGCCCTTCAGACTATCACGTTGTGATAACGATCATGCGTGCGGTATCACATGGATTGACCGAGGAGAAGTGGGAAAACGAGCAGCAAAGTACCGTGAATATTCTTACAAATCAGCCTCCTGACGAGAAAACACCACATGCTGACGCTGCCAACCGCTACGAGCAGACCATCGCTCGCTTCAAAGATTTAGTACTCTGGCCCTGGTAGCAAGTTAACTGGTGATAGTTCTTTACCATACAATCACGTTGCGGATAGCTACTCCTCTCTCAGTCATCTCTATCGCCTCATTAATCTGTTCCAGGGAATAACGTGCGGTGATCAGTTCGTCCAGTTTGAGGCGGCCTTGCTGGTACAGGTCTACGAGCCAGGGCACATCTACACGTAGACGCGTTGAGCCTACGAAACTACCCAGAATTTTTAGCTCGTTGTCAGCGATATCGACAACTGGGAGCGGAGTCGTCGCTCCCGTTGGTGGCATCCCGACGATGACGAGCATTCCCGCACGTCGCAGCAAGGTTAATCCCTGGCTGACAGCAGTTGTGCTTCCAACAGTCACGAAGACGTAGTCGGCTCCGCGACCCTCTGTAAAATCAAAGACCACCTGTCGCACATCATCTCGTTTGGCGTTAAGCGTATGCGTCGCTCCGAAAATCTTTGTAGCAGCCAATTTCATATCCAGGACATCCATTGCAATGATCTTGCTGGCTCCCGCCAGGACTGCGCCTTGAACGGCGTTCAAACCGACTCCCCCCAATCCGATCACCACGACGTTACTACCAGGTTTGACCTGTCCGGTATTGACCACGGCACCAACTCCCGTGATGACTCCACAGGCAAGCAGGGCAGCCTTTTCCAGGGGGATCGTTTGTTGAACCTGGACAATCTGAGACTGATCAACAATGACATACTCTGCAAAGGCAGCTGTCCTTATGCCTTGATAGATTGGATCTCCACGCTTGTTATGCAGGCGGCTCTCTGTTTGGAACGCGAATGTACCATTACAGAGATTCGACAATCCTTGAGCACAGTAAAAACAGTGCCCGCAGGTACGCAATAGTGATACAACGACGTTATCACCTGGAGTGGTGAGTGTGACATTTTCTCCAATCTCCTCAACAACACCTGCCGCTTCATGGCCGACCACTACAGGAAAGTTCCCATTCCAGTCTCCGTGTAGAGCATGAATGTCGCTATGGCAGATCGCTGTGACAACCAGGCGAACTTTCACCTCACCCGCATGAGGCGGGTCTATGTCGATTTCTTCGATTCTTAGAGGTTTCCCAGGTTCGTAACAAACCGCAGCCTTCATCGTTCTTACCTCGTGCCATTTCAAAAGAGTAACAGTTACGTTCGTAATGGTCATCCACCGAGGTCGCTATTACATTTAGGACTATTAACACAATAATCTGGATAGTGGAACATCACCGAGGGCCGATCAATCGGCGATGGGCGCGATCAATCGGCCCCTACTGTTGATCGGATGATTGTGTTAATCTGCATTCATGTAAGTCTTACCACAATTTCGCGAGCCTCTCACCTGCTTGTCGGAGCATCTCGTCAGATTTGCAGAAAGCAAAGCGTACATAGCCATGCCCGATATGGGCATGTTCTGGGCTGTAAAATGATTCTGGCGGTATACAAGCCACGCCTATTTCTTTTGTCAGATAGCGCGTAAATTCCAGTGGTGTGCCATCAAACACACCTGAATAATCCGCCATTACAAAGTAGGTGCCTTCTGAAGGGAAATATGTTAGTCCAGCACCATCAAGCGCAGCGAGCATCAACTGGCGTTTCGTCTCGTACATTGCCTGGAATGTTTCGTAGTAGGTATCGGGTAGATTGAGCGCATAAGCGATCGCCTCCTGTGAGGGATGACGCACCGCGAATGTCACGAATTGATGCGCGCTCAATACACCTTGCACAAGATCAGGAGGGCCATACACCCAGCCGACTTTCCAGCACGTCGCACTGAACGACTTCCCGGCGCTACTGACTGTCACAGTACGTTCAAACATACCCGGCAGCGTGGCAATGGGAATATGCTGCGCAGGCGCAAAGATGAGGTGCTCATATACTTCATCGGCAATGACCGTCACGTCGTGCTCGATACATAGCCCGGCGATCAAGGTCAATTCCTGGCGCGTAAACACACGCCCGCTGGGATTTTGTGGCGTGTTCAAGATGAGTGCTGTTAATCGTCGAATAACTTGGTTCTCGGACCGGTTTTGTGATGTGGATGGCACATGAGAGGAGGCCTCTGGCTCTTGAATCATCCTCTCAGGAGTGTGTAGTGACTCTGTTCATCGGTACCAGTTCACAAGCTGATCCCGTCTACTTTTTGATCACCAAACCGGTCCGAGAACCAAGATATGAGGCGAAAACTTGCCTCTTCCAGTCCTCTCTGGTATACTTGTCTTTGCTACCATTGCAGCAAGAGTGCGCGAGATTCCCACTCGCCACAACGCAGACAAGGAGAGGAATAAAGACTCGATGGCTCGGCTCACGAATGTAGCATTTCGCGCCTGGTGCCAGCGCAATCAGATTTCACCTGCGACAGAAACCTCCATTCAACGCATTCGCTCCTCTCAGCCTGTGCGGAAGGTGCGAAGTGGAGCCTGGAATGCATCGGGGTACTTTCGGACTGGCTGGTGGAAACGGTGAATACGCTGTGCAAAGAGGGAGCCACGACCTTAACCATTGAGGCACTCACAAAACATGCCTTGCAGCCTGACCAACGATTACGCATGGAAATGGAGGCTCGCACCGGGGAATACAAAGTGGAGCGGGCCAAAGCTCAGAGCGAGCAAGACCTGAAGCTCCTGCTTGCCAACCCGACGACGCTTGCGATCAGCCAAGGCACTCCGGCTTTCGGCAATGGAGCCTCGGCTTTGGGTGCAACCCCTGAGGTGGCCGGTCGTACACGCACGAGATCCCGAATTGAGCGTGAGGCCTACCGCGACCCCATAGAAGACCAGATACAGGTCGTGAATGCGCTCAAATGCTCGTTTTCTGGGGTACTCTCGATCGAACTCAAGCAATTTCTGGACAGCGGCATCCGACTTTTTGAGTGCCCCGAGTGTGCAAGGATGCGCTCGCTCTCCCCACACAATGGAGTCCTCCGGTTTCCGTCTCATGACAAACGCAAAAGGCGTACTCCCAATACCGACCCACGATGGGTCATGCATGAAATGAGCTGGGAGCTGGTTGAAGGAGAGAGCAAGCTATGAGATGACCAGACAATGTCTCGGAGTGTGCACCGGGCGCCAGAAAGCTGTGTAAAGCACTGCTCTGGTGACTGCGCCGCACAGGCAAAGGAGCATTCCCCTTGAGCAATGAGCAAGACAACTCAGGCCAAGCACCAACCTGTGTGGGACCATTCCCATTGCCTCTCAACTCAAAGAAAGAGGCTGTTTTCCGCTCTGCGAGAAGAAAGAGAAAGCGAACAACACGATGGAAGCCATGGAGGAACATACACCCCAGCCCGTTGCGGGCGGATGTCCTGTGGTGGGCATCGGCGCATCTGCCGGAGGACTGGAAGCTCTCACCGCTCTGCTCTCCCACTTGCCATACACGACGGGCCTGGCCTATGTCGTGGTGCAGCACCTGAACCCCAAGGCCAAGAGTCTCTTAGGAGATCTGCTCGCACGCGCGACCGAGATGCCCGTCCGGGAGGTAGAGGAGGGGATGGCAGTGGAACCCGATCGCGTCTATGTGTGCCCCGCCGATGCTGAACTGACCCTCGAAGAGAACCTCTTCCATCTCAGCCCACATCGCCAGCCGAGCGGCAGGCCGAGTGTCATTGATCGTATGCTCACTTCACTCTCCCAGGCGCGAGGACCGCAGGCGGTAGGCGTGCTGCTCTCCGGGACGGGTTCAGACGGCACCGCGGGTTTGCAAACGATTCGGGCCGTGGGCGGGATCACCTTCGCGCAGGACCCCGCCACCGCCACCTTCCCGCAGATGCCCCAGAGCGCCATCGAGGCGGGCTGCGTCGATCGCGTCCTCTCCCCCGAGGAGATCGCCCGCACACTGGCCCAGCTCGTAGAGCTGGCACCACTGCCGCAGGACCAACCGAGGGCACCGAAAGCGTCCAAGTCCCCAGAGGGGCTGGGCTGGAGCTTCATCCTGCACCTGCTCAGCCAGCACAGTGGTGTGGACTTTTTCTCCTACAAATCCGGCACGCTCCACCGGCGCATCGAGAACCGCATGATGCTTTTGCACTTCACCCACCTGCCAGCTTACGCCGCCTACCTCCAGGCGCATCCCGAGGAGATCGAGGCGCTCACGCAGTCGTTCTGGATCGCGGTCACCGACTTCTTTCGCGATCCCGCGGTCTTTGAAGCCCTCCCCAGCCTGGTCTGGCCGGCTCTTGTTGCCGGGCAAGACCGGGGGGAACCGCTGCGCATCTGGGTGCCAGGCTGCTCGACGGGGGAGGAAGCCTACACGCTGGCCATCAGTCTGCAGGAGTTCCAGGAGCAACGCCAGCTTGCGCGGCCGTTCCAGATCTTCGCCACCGATGTCAATGCCAAGGCCCTCGCCGCCGCACGCGCTGGCATCTACCCGGCCGACGCCCTGAAGATGGTGGAGCCCGCGCTGCGTTCGCGCTACTTTCTCCCGGAGGATCGGCAACGTTCGCGCTACCGCATCGACCCGTCTCTGCGCGAGCACTGTCTCTTTGCTCTCCACAATTTGCTGCACGATCCACCTTTCACACTCCTGGACTTGATCAGTTGCCGCAACATGCTCATCTACCTGCGGGCCTCCGCCCAGCAGCAGATCCTGCAAACCTTTCATTACGCGCTCCTGCCCGAGAGCTTCCTGCTGCTGGGGACCGCCGAAAGCATTGAGCCGCTCTCGCGGCTCTTTCGCCGGGTCGAGCGCGGCCTACCGCTGTATCGTAAACAAGCCTTTGGAGGAATCGTGCTGCCATCACTGCGTATGGAACCGGGGACAGCAGCGCCTCCCCTCCGGAAAGAAGGAGTTCCAGCCATGCCAGAAGAACCCGACCTGGGAACCGATATCCTGCTGGAGGCCGATCGCCTGCTGCTGGCCAACTATGTTCCCGCCAGCGTGGTCATTGATGCCGACCAGGAGATCGTGCAGGTGCGCGGGCAGACCAGCCCCTACCTGGAACTGGCAGCAGGCCGTGCCAACCTCAACCTGTTCAAGATGGCGCGCCCCGGCCTGTCGCTGGGCGTGCGGGCGGCGGTGCATGCCGCCCGCACGGAGAGCCGCATTGCCATCCGCGAGGGCCTGCGCGTTTCCGCCCTGGGGATCACCAGGGCGGTGCGGGTCACGGCCATCCCGCTCAAAGGGTCGCCGGCCCACCAGTACTGCCTGGTGCTCTTCGAGGAGCAAGCCAGAGAGGGCATCTCAACCGAGGCTACAGCGGAGACGGCTCAGGCCTCGCCTGCCGGGAAGTCTGCCAGGCGCGACCAAGCGCAGCGGCGCATCGCGGAGTTAGAGCAGGAACTGGATACCCTGCACATCGAGATGCGGGCCGCCCTGGAGGAGCACGAGGCCGCCACTGAGGAGTTACAGGCCGCCAACGAGGAAGCCCGGGCGAGCAACGAAGAACTGAGCAGCCTCAACGAGGAACTGGAAACCTCCAAGGAAGAGCTGCAGGCCACCAACGAGGAACTCGCTACCACCAATCAGGAACTCTCGATGCGCCATGACCAGCTCAAAGCCGCCCAGGAGTATGCCGAGGCCATTGTGGAAACGACGCGTTCTCCCCTGGTGGTGCTTTCGGGGGAGCTGCGCGTCGAGCGAGCGAATCTGGCGTTCTATCAGCTGTTCCAGGTGACGCCTCCCGAAACCGAGGGGCGCTTGCTCACGGAACTGGGCCATGGACAGTGGGATATCCCGCCGCTCTCCACGCTCTTCGTCGAGCTCCTGACCACCAACCACTCCTTCCACGAGTTTGAAGTCGAGCACGACTTTCCCCGCATCGGGCACAAGGTGCTGCTGCTCAATGCCAGGCGCCTCCTGCTTGAACGCCAGCCGAAAGGCGAGCAGCGCATTCTGCTGGCCATGGAAGATATTACCGAGCACCGGGCAGCCGAGCGGCAGGTCGAGGCGCGCCTGGCGTTCTTGCAACACCTACTGGATGCCTTACCCAGCAGCGTCTACCTGGTGCAAGGGAGCGAGGCGCGCCTGGTGCTGGCCAATCAGGCCGTCACCGCCCTGTGGGGAGCCGCATGGCCCGTTGGACGACCCCTGCTGGACTTCCTGGAGAGCAACTCTATCACTCTTATCGACAGCCAGGGTCAGACCATACTCCCTGCCAACCTGGCGACCATGTGTGCCCTGCACGAGGGTCAGCCGATTGCCGACTACCAGGAGGTCATCCATCACGCCGATGGCACGCAGCGTTCGGTGCTGGTGAATGCGGTGCCTTTCACGGACCCGCAGCTCCTCACGGGGTTGGCCGCGACGGTGGGCAACGGACAGGCCAGGGCATCCGAGCCGGCGGCCTTAGTCGTCCATCAGGATGTCCAGGTCCTCAAGGAAGCCGAAGAACTCAAAGACCAGTTTCTGGGGTTGGTCGCCCACGAACTGCGCACCCCGCTCTCAGCGGTCAAGGGCTTTGCGAGTATGCTGAACACCCAGACTGCGCGTGGCTACGGTCCACCTCTGGCCGAGTGGCAAGCCGAAGCGATCGCCGAGATCGAGCTGGGGGCTGATCGCCTGACGCGGCTCACCCGAGATCTGCTCGATGCGGTGCGCCTGCAAGCCGGGCGGTTGGCTTTGCAAAAGGAGCCGCTCGATCTCCTGAGCCTCGCCCAGCGAGTGATCGTAGACCTCCAGCGCAGCACTGAGCACCATCAGCTCACGCTCCAACTGGACCCCTCCTCCCTCTCCGAGGTCGTGGTCAATGCGGACGGGGACCGCATCGAGCAGGTGCTTTCCAACCTGCTCAGCAATGCGATTAAGTACAGCCCGCAGGGCGGAGCGATCGAGGTGACCGTGCGTAAGGAAGAGGAGCAGGGAACGGTGCTGATCAGCGTGCGCGATCAGGGCATCGGCATTCCGCAGGCCGACCAGGCTCGCCTCTTTGGCCGCTTTGTCCGGGCATCCAGTGGCGAGGCGCAGGGCATCAGCGGAACTGGCATGGGTCTCTATCTGTGTCGCGAGCTGGTCGTCCAGCACGGCGGACAGATCTGGTTCGAGTCCCGTGAAGGAGCAGGCTCGACGTTCTTCGTGCGTCTGCCACTGCTGTCAGACCTTCCAGTGCCTGGGACCAGCGAGCGTCCCTCCATTCCTGAGGGGAACCAGTGAGGTGAGGGAAGACCTCGTCCTTCCGGTCTTCCCCGCTTCCTGCTTGGGATGCATATTCTCTCCGGCTCACGGCATATGCGCCGATATTGCCTGCTCCCTTGCGGGATATTCCAGCGCACATTTCACCACGGTAAGCCCAATGAAAGAAGTCAAGGTATGAATGCAGAGATGCCAATTCAATAAGTACAAAATTTCCTTGACGTTTAGATAAACGTAATGGTAAACTTATGTGGTGTGATGCGAGATTTGCTAAGTCGTTTTGCATTTTGACACTGCAGTCCACCAAAGTACAATGATTGTCAGTCTCCAACTATTTCAATGGGAGGATTCAATGCGGGCCACGTTCAACTATGCGAGTATCCTGCACGCTGTTGGTCAGGTGCTAGATCAAATCAGCGTGAAAAGTATCGCTATTCATGAGGAAGAGGATGGTCTCTTCGTCGAAGGGTATAATGGCGAAGGTCAACTTCAGGTACAGATGCGTTATGACATCGCCAGTCTCTACGACCTCGTATGTCGTTCAGAGGATCAGGTAGAAGATCACAGTGAGCACGTTACAGCAGAAAACGAAGGAACACTCCATCGCTTCCTCGCTGACCACAAGCGTGAACTAGTAGGCGCTTCCCGCTAATCTGACATTTAGAGTGCCTTGATTCATCGATCCAATCTTAAAGGACAGGAGAGATGAATAGAAGTAATCAACGTAAAAAGCCGGGGTAAGTCCCGGTTTTTGTATATTGTGAAAAGTTACTTTTGTAACTGGTTGGCATCACATAACCACTGTTTTCCGTAACAACGCATACACTCTATTACATCAATAAGGTCGTGCCCTTTCTCACTGAGGGAATATTCAACGCGAGGAGGAACCTCTGCAAAGGTCCGACGAAGAATGATCCCTTCATCCTCAAGGTAGCGTAGCCGTTCGGAGAGAGTTTTGGGGCTAATACCATACAAAGAACGTTCGAGTTGATTAAAACGTTTGACACCGGAGGCCAAATCGCGGATAATAAGCAAAGTCCACTTTCCACTGATAATCTTAGCAGTGCGAGCAACAGGACAAATCGAATTATCCAGGGAGGGCGATATAGTTGTTGTTAGCTCCATAATAGTGGACTCTTGTACACTTAGGGTGACCGTACGGACAAGCCCTGACGTAGCCCTAATAAAAAATATATCATAGTTACTACTTAATGTAAAGCGCAGACACTCGACTTTGCCAATAAAGTGTGATATGCTCATAGCTAATAGGATAGCAATAGAAGCGTCCGAGCACCTGAACAATCATAAAATATCTTGGCCTGCGCGGTTTCTCCCTTTGAGAGGAGAAGATTGTGCCCGAAGAAATAGCTTTATTCATCGATTTTGAGAACATCCGATATAGCATGCTGAATATCCAGCGGCGGGAACCAGACCCACAGGAACTAATAGCGGTTGCACGCCGGTATGGGACTGTTATGGTAGCCCGCGCCTATGCGGATTGGTCTCGTCAACCGGAACCATTTAAAGGAAGCTTGACGGCTGCGATGATCGACCGGGTTGATTGTCCTGCCAAACAGCGAGATCGCATTCGCATGGGAACGGTTCATTACCCTGGCAATCCGCCTACGGGTGGCTTAGGTTCATCGTCGTTGGTTTCTGAACAGGGAACTGGCAGCCTGGCCTCTACCCCTTACCAGCGCCAATGGCCCAGTGGTCCACTCAGCAATTCTGGTCCCTTACCAGCAATCCCTGCGCAAGGAACCGGCAACGAGTGGGTACCGTATCAGGATGCATCCGAGCCTGGGCGGCCGGAAATCGATGAGAACCTTTTGCCCGAAGACGAGACGTTAGCTGACGAAGGCTATCAGTTGCCCGACTATCAGCAGCGCGACCTTTCTCGACCAAATGCATCGTACCAGAACCCATATAGTCAATCTGCTCCTACAGGCCCTCTTGGCTTTAGTAGTAGCACAGGCCCTCTGGGATATACCACTTCTACCCCGGGTCAGTCCACCGGGAATACAGGTCATATGCCTGCTATTAATGCGAGTGGTTCGAGTACGATTGTCCAAAGCACGGTGGTCCAAAGTACCGTTGACTTAAATATGCTGATGGATATTATTGAAACTGTTTTTGATCGTCCTACTATCTCTACATTTGTTCTTATGACTGGCGATAAGGATTTCACCCGTATCAGTGCCCGTCTAAAGCTACGTTTAAACAAAACTGTGATTGTTGTTGGTATCCCAGGAACCGTCAGCCGAGATCTGATAAGCAGTGCCAATCAATTTGTGCCCTTAGTGCCGGGAGGAAGCCCGGTCTCCATGGGAATAAATGATAGTGGGTTTGGTTCGATGTCCATGACTGGTAATACTGGAGGTATGCCTGCTATCTCCTTGGGTGCGCCTACTTCGCAGCTCCAACCATATCCAATGGATGCACTGGATCCCCAGTTACTTCAATTTCTAGATTATATTGACCGCAACTGGTCCTGGCGCACAATTATTGGTGTGTCTAACTTTATCGGCGACCCGGTAAATCCTAAAAACCGTTTCCGGGGACGCCTCACACGCGAATCTGCACGCGAGTTGCTCAATCTCTGCATTCAGCAAGGTATTTTACTTGTCCAGACAGACCCAACCGGGGCAGAAGATCTCAGACTGAATCGTGCGCATCCCGGCGTCGATGAAGTGCTCAAGCAATTTGTACGGTAGGATCGCATATGCATGAGTCTCGTGTGGAGTTTTTGCGTCGTTTGATCGCTAGCCCAGGCCCATCGGGCTTCGAGCAGCCTATCCAGGAAGAAACAGGCTCACGCGGTGTCCGCACCAGCGCTTGCGAGACTAGACCACAGATTGCCTTCGCTCAAGGATATTGACGACACGGCGGAGTTAATGACCCGTTTTGTTCTAGCACTTGCTGAGCAGACGACACTGAGTTCGCATGCTTGGAGAGATGAAGGAGAATCTTATGCCAAAAACAGCACGGTACAGAAGTGGCAGTAGAACGATAGCCAGGTTGTTGGGTCTCAGTTTCTCAGGTGCGCTTATTTTTTCTGCAATTGTCGCCATACGGCATATGTTAGAAACTCCCATACGTTTGGAAAGCCCTTTGCCTGGAGAATCCCATTACTATAAGTCAAAGCGTGGTTATATATTCTATAAGGTGCAGGGATCGCCAGAAGCACCTCCATTGCTACTCCTACATACTCCCGAATTAGCTGCATCGGCGTATGAGATGCGCAAAATGATAGAGCCACTGGCTCAGCATTACCGCGTCTATGCTCCCGACCTGATCGGTTTCGGTTTCTCAGATCGTCCCGCAATCGACTACTCTGCTGAAATCTACGTGACGTTCTGTCGAGATTTTCTTACAGATGTCATAAAACAACCGGCAACGGTAGTTGCAAGCAGAATCAGTTGCACCTATGCGATAGCGACAGCGGCAACCACTCCTGGTCTCTGCGAGCGCCTGGTATTGATATCACCCGTGGCCCTGGAAGGCGTACAAGAGCGAACATCTCTTTTACTTGCGCGCGAAACCAAGATTCCCGTTATGCATGCCTGGACTGAATTGCTCCAGACAGCGCCGGTGAAATGGCTGCTGTATCCGATGCTCAGCACTCGTTTTGTGCTTCGCTTTGAACTGGCAAAGCAGCGCGCTCTCATCAGCGATGCCGACATGGACTACTATTATGCTAGTACTCATCAAACAGGTGCTGAACACGCATCGATGGCTTTGCTTGCTGGAAAACTTGAGCAGGATGTTTCCCAGCAATTAGAGATGGTACAGCAACCGACATTGGTTATCTGGGGAGCCAGGGGACTCAACAATACCAGGCAAATCGGAAGTCAGCAGGACACGTCGTGGACGAAAGCACATACTCGTCTGGAATTACTGCCGGATGCAGGCCCTGCCGTTCACGAGGAGCACCCCGAGACGGTTATAGCCACTATCCTTTCATGGAGCGAAGAGCGAAAAGCTGCCACTTCCGAGGAGAATAGCACAGTTGAAGCCTATTGTGCGAAATGCAAAATGAAGAGAAGGATCTTAAACGCGACCGAAGTTACTTCAAAAGATGGCCGTTTGGCAGTGCGAGGAACCTGCGAGGTTTGCGGCTCAAATCTTCATCGCTTCAGGAGAAACAAACAGCAGACATCTGCTTCAATGACTTGACGGGTGGGCGATTAGAACGTATAATCACCTTCGTGTCTTTAACAGGGTTTTACAGGGACTACGCCCCTTGCGGGGTCCTGGGGGTACCGGGTTCAGGCCAGTGGACACGGTATACGCTCCCAATTGTCCTTCCCTTTTTAGCTTTTTATCGTATTCTAAACGGGGCACAGGAGTGAGTTTCCTGCGAATTTCCCCTTTTTCCTTTCAACACCAGGGAGGAGTATACTTATGAGTATTGGTGGACAGAGTGAAGCTAGCCAGGCAAGGCCCGAACGGAAAATCTATCGTTTAACCCCTGAAGGCTTTGCTAAGAAGCAAGAACGCCTGGAATACTTGCGCACTGTGAAGCGTAAAGAGATTGCTGATTATATTCATGACGCAAAGGAAGCTGGTGATATCAGCGAAAGTAGCGCATACGAAGACGCGAAGAATGAGCAGGCCAAAGTTGAAGGTGAGATTTTACAACTGGAGCGATTGCTGGCAGTTGCCGAGATAATGACATCTGATATGCATGACGAGATCGATGGACCACTCGTTGTCCGTATCGGGACGCAGGTGGATGTCGAGAGTGATTCCGGATCGACGCGTGCTTTCAAGATTGTTGAGACATACGAAGCTGACCCGAAATCGGGCCTGATCTCCGATCAGTCTCCGGTGGGTAAAGCGCTCATGGGACACCAGGAGGGCGATTCGGTAAGTGTCTCAACCCCGGGCGGTGTAACAAACTATACCATTCGTTCAATCCGCCCTATGCTTTGAACGGCAGAGGTATATAGACACAACAATATGCCTCTTCCTCCGCGAATTCATCACGGGGAAGAGGCACTTCTTTTATATGCACTTTGATATACTATTTATGAGGATCAGTACATCCTTGTAGGCTTGCGGCGTCGCTCGTTTGGCAGCAGTACGTCCAGGGCATCATCGACAGTGACAACGCCCTCGAGCACTCCTTCGGGATTGACGACTGGTACAGCTAACAGGTTGTACTTCGCCATAATCTCCGCAACCGCTCGCGGCTCGGTATCCGGCTGCACGGTAATTACATCGGTCTCCATGAGTTCCTGCAAAAGTTGCGCAGGTGGAGCTACCAGTAGTTCCCAGATTGAGACTATACCGAGAAGTTTACTTTCATGCTGTAGCTCATCAGCGACACAATAAACATAGGCAGGGCGCACATCTTGCTCGTGTATGCTGGAGCGAACGGCCTCTAATGCTTCTGCAACGCTCTTTGTTGCATTGACTGCGGTGTAATCTGTAGTCATGATACCGCCAGCAGAGTCTTCTGCGTATGCCAACAATTCCTTTACATCTTCTGACTCTTCGGGCTCCATCAAGTGCAAAAGCTTATCGGCATACTCCTCGGGCAACCTGGCAAGAAGGTCTGCGGCTTCATCTGGTTCCATAGCATCGAGGATGTCGGCAGCACGTTCAGTGCTAATATTCTCGAGAATGTGACTCTGGCGCTCGGTGTCAATTTCTTCAAGGGTATCAGCAGCAGTCTTGATATCCAGACCCTCGAGCAATTGCGCTCCCTGGCCCGGCGTAAGTTGATGCACAATATCAGCGATATCCGCTGGTCGCAACTCCCCGAGTTGTCCGCTTTGTATACGTGTTGGATGACCGGGCTGAACGCCCTCTGGTGTGCCCGGGCGAGATACCTCTACACTTTGATCGCTTTCAGGAATTTCATGAATATCGGGTTGTTGCGAACCAATCAGTTCGATATGGTCCCAGAGAATCAGATTTGTAGGGGGTCGCTGGGATCGGTTCACCGAACCCCGTCGTGTACCAAGCAACCAGTTAGGGGCAAGGCGGCGAACAAGGCCAAGAGTGCTGCTGTCGATACCTAGAATATGCCAATCGTCAGTCAGGCATACGTCATTGACACGCACGGCTTTTTTACGCGCAATATCAATCACCTGTTTATCAAGCACATCATGTGCCAGGCTGACAGTAATGATTAATTGGTCTCCTACAGATGGCGTAAGAGGTTGGGTAGAAAGCTGCTCTACCGGTATACGCAGGCGCAAGGTGTCACCATGCCATTCCACATCTTTAACAGGTACATACCAGGTAAGTTCGGTCTGACCCTCAATTACGAGAGTTGGCTGGGACACAGGAGTGGAAGCCGGGGTAGCGGCAGTCGCTGACTGGGAGAGGGGCGCGATAAATCGCGTCTCTTCGATATCTATAATTTTACCTATACGCACGCCCTGAGGATCTTCCACAGGTGCGCCAAGTAATTGGCTAAGATAGAGCATTGTTACATCTCGACGCGGGAATCTGGCAATTCAGGCGTAACGAACTGCGCCCCTACAGCCTCCCGCTCAAACGCCTCGTATGCCTCGTGTTGCTTCTCTTCCTCGACCTTCAGACATGTGCCGATGAATTCGCGGAAAAGCGGATGTGGACGAGTGGGACGACTCTTGAACTCAGGATGGAACTGCGAAGCGACGAACCAGGGATGGTCTGCCAGTTCGATGATCTCGACCAGGGTATTATCGGCCGAACGCCCGCTAATGATCATACCATTGGCTTCCATACGTTTGCGAAACTCGTTATTGAACTCGTAGCGATGGCGGTGCCGCTCAAAAACAATCGCTTCTCCATAGGCCTGGTAGGCTTTCGAGCCGGGTGTCAGGCAACACACCCAGTTACCCAGGCGCATGGTACCGCCCTTGTCAGCAACTTGACGCTGCGTTGGCATCAGATCGATCACAGGATAGGGCGTCTGGGGATCAAATTCTGTGCTATTGGCTTTGGCAAGCCCTAGCACATTGCGCGCGAACTCGACTACAGCGACTTGCATACCCAGGCAGAGACCCAGGTACGGGATGCGTATGCGACGCGCAAAGTTGGCGGCTTTAATCTTACCTTCGATGCCACGATGGCCAAAGCCACCTGGCACGACAATACCGGCTACATCTTCTAAGGCCTCGGTGTACCTTTCGCCCATGTTTTCCAGTGCTTCGGAGTTGATCCATTTGATGCGTATATCTACATCGTGGTACCAACCCGCATGGCGCAGAGATTCGGCTACGGAAAGATAGGCATCGTGTAATTCGACATATTTGCCGACCAGGCCAATGGTCAGTTCAGGTCGAGGGCGTTTGATAGTAGCAACCAGTTCGCGCCACTCTTGCATCTCCGGCTTATGTTCTGGCAAATTGAGTTCTTCTACCAGAAATTGCCCCAGCCCTGCCTCTTCAAGAATGAGCGGCACCTCGTAAATGGTATCGGTGGTGAGTAAAGGAACGACAGCCCGTTCTTCGATATTGCAGAAGAGAGCAATTTTCTCGCGCAATTCGTCACTGAGGGGATAATCTGAGCGGCAAAGGATGACATCGGGCTGAATACCAACCCGCAGCAATTCTTTGACGCTGTGCTGCGTGGGCTTGGTTTTGAGCTCTTTGGTCGCCATGAGATAGGGCAAGAGGGTAACGTGCAGATAGAGAACATCGCGACGTCCCACGTCTTTACGCATCTGGCGGATAGCTTCCAAAAATGGCTCGCCCTCGATGTCGCCGACGGTACCCCCTACCTCTACGATAACCACATCGGCATCGGAACGGCGGGCGACATTATGAATGCGATCTTTAATTTCATTGGTGATATGTGGGATTACCTGAATGGTGCCACCCAGGTATTCTCCCCGGCGTTCCTTGCCGATAACGGCGGCATAAACCTGTCCTGTGGTGACGTTATTAGCCTGGTTAGCGGGTTCATCGGTAAAACGTTCATAATGGCCGAGGTCAAGGTCGGTCTCAGCTCCATCATCGGTGACAAAGACTTCACCATGCTGGTACGGTGACATCGTGCCAGGATCGACATTGATATAGGGGTCTAATTTCATGAGAGAGACAGAGATTCCGCGATTCTTGAGCAATCGACCTAGAGAGGCTACTGTTATACCCTTTCCCACTGATGATGCCACACCGCCTGTTACAAAAATGAACTTTGACATTGGATCCTCCAATAATTAGACAGGGTACTCATTGAGAATACCCCCTACAGCAGTAGTTCTCCGCTGTAGAAGCGCCATGAAATGCCTGACGAACGAATCGGAATCTCCCGTTCTATTGGGCACAAAATACACAGACCGAATGAGTATTAAGCATGGTACTAGACAGAATTGCGTTATACTATTAACTACGACTTGATAAGATGACGACCTGCGTTTCGGCAGGCAACGCACTACGGGTTATCAACAATTTTGGTTGTGGGTTTATAGCCTCAATGCCCATCTCACGACAAAATTTATCGAGAGGATTTGGGGCGTCACCTATCGAGGGGCGATAATGCATAGGGATAATAATATGAGGTTCCACCTGGCTGATGACTTCTGCAGCCTGTGCTGCATTGATGGTATTCTGCCCTCCGATTGGAATCAGTAACACATCAGCATCGGCAACTTCTTCAAGCTGTTCTTCCTGCAGTATATGCCCCAGGTCCCCAAGGTGGCAGACGATGAGATCATCCATATGGATGACATAGATTGTATTGCGACCAAGTTCCTGACCACGTTTATTATCGTGGTAGGAAGCAACTCCGGTGATTAAAACATCGCTGATCTCATATTCACCAGGACCACGCACTATACGGGGATTACCACCTACACCAGAAGCATAGTTATGCCCAGGATGGTCGTGACTGACGGTAACGATGGGGGCACTGATCTTGCCCAGCGAGTATCCTAGCTGAGGAGAAAAGGGGTCGGTAATCAGGGTAACATTCCTGCCACGCAATTGAAAGCAAGAGTGACCAAGCCAGGAAATTTCCATGTGTTATTAATTCGCTTTTCTCACAAGTTCGGGCGGGGACTTCTGTCCTCGCCCGAATTTTATTGTACCACAGAGATGGGTGTTCTACAAGAGGATAGTTAGATTAGTTCACGGTCTGTGAATTATTGCCAGGGCGACCGCAAGGGTGCGCCCCTACTATACTACGTTACCTGTAATATGC
>JBKPAZ010000194.1:0-22827 GCA_046726655.1 Chloroflexota bacterium | reverse complement strand
CATCCGGTGTCGCACTGCCCACGGAGTATGTACAGTACGGCGATTCCACTATGCAGAGCGGTTACCAGGGAGCCGAAGCGCTCCTGGCACTTCCTATACGACCAACAGCCATCTTCGCTACAAACGATCTCATGGCTCTTGGCGCTGTGGAAGCTGCCCTCGATCAAGGGCTGCGCGTACCGGGCGATCTCTCAGTTGTTGGCTTAGACGATATCATGCTAGGTGCCCATGTTCGCCCTCCTCTTACCACCGTTGCTATTCCTAAACAGGAATTAGCAAAACAGGCTATAGAGCTCTTATTGCGCTACATCGATGGCGCAGAAAGCGAGCCTGTTGCTCTTACCGTGCGCCCGCATCTGGTCGTCCGTCACTCCACGGCGGCAGCAATTTGAGAATATATGAAATAGCGTACTGTATGAAGTGAAAGGAGGAACAAGAGCAAAGCAAATCTATCCACGAAATCGACAAGTTTTCATGTGTATCACAGTAACAAGTATGGCGGGAAAATCTCAGCTTACACTCTAGGCCACAAGGGCAACACGCACCATCGTATGCTGTGCGTTGCCGTAGACGGTAATGAAGCTTTTGTTCTTCGAGTTATGAGCCGAAAGGAGTGCTCCAATGACACCTTGTCTTTCCTTTTCCCGTTGGATATCTCGCTTTATGCTAAAGTTCGCTGTTCTAGGGCTGATGATCGTGCTCTCGGCATCGCTGGCTGCGTGTGGTGCCACCACCTCACCATCGACCAGCAGCGGCCCGGTCACGTTGACCTTCTGGACATGGGTACCGAACATTCAGAGTGAGGTCAACCTTTTCGAGCAATCTCACCCCAATATAAAGATCAAGGTAGTAAACGCCGGTCAAGGCGCGCCAGAGTATACCAAGCTGAGAACGGCTCTCAAAGCCGGTTCAGGTGGACCTGATATCGTTCAGATCGAGTTCCAATATCTTCCCACGTTCGAACTCACCGGCGATCTGGTCGATCTGTCGCAGTATGGCGCGAATAACATCAAGGATGACTATGTGCCCTGGACATGGAGTCAGGTAACGCAAGGCTCAAAGGTCTATGCCATTCCCCAGGATAGCGGTCCAATGGGTTTGCTCTACCGCAAAGACATCTTCGACCAGTATCACCTGGCTGTTCCACAGACCTGGGCACAGTACGAGCAGGAGGCCATTGCGTTACATAAAGCCAATCCCCAAATTTACATGACTGACTTCCCTCCAGGTGACCCTGGCTGGTTCAATGGTTTACTCTGGCAGGCAGGATCGCGTCCTTTCAAGGTCAACGGTACGAACGTATCAATCAATATCAATGACCCGGCTGCACTTCAAGTTGCCAACTACTGGGGGAATCTGATTAACCAGAAGGTCGTGCAGACTGCACCCGATTTCACCACCGATTGGTATACTGGATTGGCAAAAGGAACGTATGCAACCTGGGTTACCGCCGCGTGGGGACCTGTCTTCCTCTCAGGCGTTGCTGCACAGTCAGCGGGCAAATGGCGCGCTGCTCCTCTACCACAATGGACAGCCGGAGGTCAGGCCACCGCTAATTGGGGGGGATCGACAGACGCTGTGACAACACAGAGTCAGCATCCCAAGGAGGCCACCGAGTTCGCTATGTGGCTGAATCATGACCAAAACTCCGCTACGATGCTCGCTCAAAAGCAGTTCCTCTTCCCGACACTGAAGGGCGTACTTAACGATCCGAGTTTCATCAATGCAGCTTCCTCCTTCTATGGTGGGCAGCAGGTGAATCAGGTCTTTGCTTCTGCATCGAGTAATGTAGATACGAGCTTCCAGTGGAGTCCATTCCAGGATTACGTCTACACGCAAATGGGTGATCAATTGGGCGCGGCTATAAATGGCAAGTCCACCTTTGAGCAGGCGATGAATAACCTGCAAAGTAACCTCGTCACCTACGCCAAAAATCAAGGTTTTACCGTCGGCTAGAAGTCAGGAGGGCGAGTCTGAGTGCTTCGTTGTTCGGGGAAAGGATTTTCTTCCTTTCCCCACAATCAGGTACACTCCCCTTTTCGGAGATTGCTCGTATTGTCGTTGTACCCCTTTTTGCTAAGAGGTCATTGCTATGCAAAAGCAACAACAAGTGGAGGCAGATCGCTCCACGCTCACTGTGAGCACCATGAAGCAGAAGCTCATTCTTTTGCGCTGGTATCGCTGGCGTCAGCGAGTGGTGCTGCCTTATCTCTTCCTGGCTCCCTTTCTACTCTTGTTCATTCTGTTTTTCATTCTTCCTCTAGGATACGCATTGGGAATCAGCCTCTTTGCTGACCGGCTTGTTGGAGGCCCAGTTTTCGTAGGGAGTCAAAACTACCTCCAGGCATTCCAGGATAGCAGTTTCTGGGAAGGTGTTCGGCACATGTTGCTGTTCATGGTGGTACAGGTGCCTGTGATGCTTTGCCTCGCCTTGATCTTCGCACTCCTCCTCGACAGCGGTGTAACGAAGCTGCGTACGTTGTTCAGGTTGGGTTATTTTCTTCCCTATGCCATTCCTAGCGTGGTATCAGCGCTGCTCTGGGGTTACCTGTATAGCCCAAATTTTGGGCCCTTTGCACAGATCGCCTCTTCTCTTCATCTTCCTGCCCCTGGCTTTCTGACCGATTCGGGAATGCTGGCCTCCATTGGAAATATCGTGACGTGGCAATGGACTGGCTACAACATGATTATCCTGTATGCTGCGTTGCAGGTCATTCCGCCGGAACTTTACGAAGCAGCCCTGGTGGATGGCGCAACAGGATGGAAAGTGGCACGCTATATTAAGATACCATTGATTGCCCCAGCCCTCGTGCTGACCTGTGTATTATCCATCATAGGCAGTCTCCAGCTTTTCAATGAGCCATCGATCATGTTTACGCTTGCGCCCAACGTGATCGGAGATCATTACACCCCCAACCTCTATGCTTATAACCTCGCCTTCAACGACCAGCAATACAACTATTCCGCCGCCATCTCGTTTACGCTTGGCGCGATTGTGTTTGTATGTTCGTACATCTTTATGCTCGCAACGAACCGGAGGAGGCTGCGCTAATGGCTATATCTGTTAACACTCCCGTATCCACGAAAGCGCATGAGGTTCATCCAAGTCAAAATAAGCGCACCCGCTGGACGCGCCAGAGTCTCGCTACCGCTTTCCTGTTGGTATTCCTGGTGTACTTCATACTCCCATTCTTCTGGCTCATCGTCTCCACAACCAAAACGAACCCGGATTTGTTCACATCCTTCGGTTTGTGGTTTGCCTCTGACTTCAACCTCTTCAACAACCTCAGAGACCTGTTTACACATGATGGTGGAGTTTTCTTGACCTGGCTTTGGAACACAGCGTATTATGCAACATGCAGCGCCATTGGAGCTTCGCTGATTGCGACCTTAGCAGGTTACTCCTTTGCCAAATTTCAGTTTCCCGGTCGCACACTGGTGTTCGCTATCATCCTTGGCTCCATTATGGTTCCGAGCACTGCCCTGGCGATACCAACCTATTTGCTGCTCAGTAAGGTTGGGCTGATTAACACTCCCCTCGCTGTTATTCTGCCCTCGCTAGTAAGCCCCTTTGGTGTCCTCCTCATGCGTATCTATGCAGAACAGGCCGTTCCCGATGAGCTACTGGATGCTGCACGGGCAGATGGAGCTGGCGAATTACGCATTTTCTGGAGCATAGCGCTCCGGATTCTTGTTCCTGGTTTTGTGACGGTCCTACTGTTCTCGTTTGTGGCAACATGGAACAACTACTTCCTGCCTTTGCTGGTCTTGAGCGATCCCACCTACTACCCACTCACACTGGGTTTGGCATCGTGGAACGCCCAGGCGAGCGCGAACGGTGGTGCCCAACTGCTCTTTACCCTGGTTCTGACCGGGTCGCTGATATCTATTCTTCCTTTGATCGTCGCTTTTCTTTTCTTGCAAAGATACTGGCAGGGTGGGCTGACGCTCGGCAGTATACGATCTTGAAGCGAGGTATTGCATGACTCATCCACTTTTCGGAGCTGCATACTACCCTGAGCATTGCAGTGCTGAACGCTGGTCAATTGACGCCAGGCTCATGCAGCAAGCCGGTATCAATACCGTCCGACTGGCCGAGTTTGCCTGGTCGAGGCTGGAACCAAAAGCGGGAGTTTTTGATTTCGCCTGGCTGGACAAGGCGATTAATATTCTTATGGCGCATGGAATACAGGTCATACTGGGCACACCGACAGCCGCGCCCCCGGCCTGGCTGATCCAGGCACATCCAGAAATCCTACCTGTTAATGAAGACGGGCAGCGAGCAGGTTTCGGTATGCGACGCCATTACTGCCCCACGCAGCCTGCGTTCCACGAGGCGACACGGCGTATTGTTCAGGCGATGGCCAGGCACTACCGGCAGCATCCCGCAGTATTCGCCTGGCAGATAGACAACGAGCTGGGCAATATTACCAACGGTACTCGCTGTCACTGTTCCTCATGCCGCACAGCTTTTCAATACTGGCTCCAGCAGCGCTACGGAAGTCTCGAACGCCTCAACTCCCTGTGGGGTACCATTTTTTGGAGCCAGGAATATTCCGCATGGGAACAGATTCCCACTCCTATGCGAAACGTCCGGCCCGGAAGCCCGGGATCAGCGCATAATCCCGCGCTCTACCTGGATTTCGCACGTTTCACTTCTGAGAGCTGGGTCCAGTACCAGCAACTCCAGGTGCAGATCCTGCGCGACCTCTGTCCCCAGCACCTGATCACCCATAATCTGATGGGGTTGTTCCCCTATGTAGACTATGTGAAGCTGGCCCGGGACCTTGATGTCGTGTCATGGGATAACTATCCACGACTGCCTGCACCGTGGAGTGCCTTCAAGGGAAACTGGAGCCCCAGCCATGTTGCGATGGCCCATGACCTGATGCGTGGGCTCAAAGGGCGCACTTACTGGGTTATGGAGCATCAGGCAGGGCCCAGTGGCTGGGGAAGAATCTCACCTACACCCTTGCCAGGAGAAATCCGCCTCTGGACTTTGCAGTCCGTGGCGCATGGAGCGGAAGCTATTGTGTACTTCCGCTGGCTCACCAGTCATGTGGGAACCGAGCAGTACTGGCACGGCATCCTGCCACATGATGGAACCCCCGGTCGGCGCTACGAGGAGATTCGTCAGACAGGAGAAGAGTTACAACATCTAGGTGTACTCGTGACCGCGGACTTCCCCGCCGAAGTAGCCATTCTTCGCTCCTACGATGCGCTCTGGGCGTTCGAGGCCCAGCCGACGACTGAAGGGCTCTCCTATGATGACCAGATTGGTCGCTACTATCGAGCATTTTGGAGGCGCAATGTGGCGGTCGATCTCGTTACCGAGGATCACTCCTGGAAGCCATATAAATTGCTCGTCGCACCTTGCTTGTTTGTCCTGCGAGAGGAGGTTTCTACTCGTTTACATACGTGGGTAGAGGCAGGCGGGACACTAGTGCTGTCGTTCCGCAGCGGCGTCAAAGATGAATATAATCGCGTTGTCGACCAGCCACTCCCCGGAGCGTTGCGCGATCTGGCCGGGGTGCATGTTATTGACTATACAGCTTTGCTACCGACAGGTACTGGCGTACCTTGCAGCGACCCAGAAGGCCTTGAACTCGTCATAGATGGCACCACACATTGTGTCGGTGCTGATGTGTGGATGGATGACCTGGAAGTAAACGATGCAGAGGTGCTTGGAACGTATCGCGGCGGGCCATTTGATGGATCCCCCGCTGTGACTGTGAAGCGCCTCGGAGCCGGGCGAGTCATCTACATTGGTACATCGTTGGACGATGTTGGGCAGACTTTGCTCATGGGCAAGGTACTTGACGAGACGGGTATAACTTCGGGAGTGCCTTCTCCGGACAACGTAGAAATAGTACGCCGGGTGCACAAGGGTACCGACTACTGGTTCGTACTCAATTATGGCCCGGTTGCACAGGAGATCCGGCTGCCGACCAGGGGAATAGAACTACTCACCGGCCGGGCCATCGCGGAAACTGTCGTTGTGAATGGTTTTGATGCGCTTGTCGTATGTAGTCAATCTGGAATAGATCCCATCCCACACTGACATGCTGCGTGCCTGCACATGGATGTCGCTTCACCTATATGAAAGGAGACCTGCAACCGCCGTAGAGATGGCATCGGCGCCAGGCACAACGTCCATCCTAGATCGAGAGCACTGCATTACATGTTACCCAACATATGTTTAAAGGTCGGGCGCAGCGAGACCATGCGCGCCAAGCGAGAAGGAGAGTTCACCGCCGTGATGCAGGTCGTGCTCGATCACATGCCAGATGACCCACTGACGCGAGAGTTCGTATGGCTGACCTCCGCGCTCGCCTCTAAAGACATATTCCAGATCTTCTGGCGTCCAGCGCCCCAGGCAGTCCTGCCAGGCGCGAAATGTCACTTCCAGGCCGCGCACCAGTTCGGCAGTGGCTGGCACTTCACCTTCGTACTCCCATTGGGCGATGGCCGCTATGTCTGGACCACCTTCGCCCATCATTCTATGCAACCAACCGGCGCGTGTGCGCACAATATGCCTGGCGAGCTGGCCAATTGAGCGGAGATGGGGAGAAATCTTGAGTTCCAGTTGCTCCGCGGTGAGAGGCTCGATGGCCCGGACGAGATGACCCTGGTAGACATCCCAGCCTTTATAGAAGCTCCAGGATGAGACGGTATGCTGCGTCATGCTTTAGTGCTCCTCCCAAAATCTTGTAAAAATCTGTTCAATACTCTATTGAACATCCGTTAAACAGGATACCACAACTCGCCAAAGACCGCGAAAACATACCACCTGTTCATGACAAATTGTTCTCAAGCGTGTTACACTGACCGATGGATGACCTTTCACTGTAGTATTTAGAAGAGAAAGACAAGCATTCCCGCTTTGAAGAAATGATATACTGAGAGCAACTCATTTCTATCAGCGGTGGGGATTGATGTTATCCATCGATTAAAGGAGCAAGCTATGGTGACTTCAACCACTAAAACCTCCGACCAGGTACTTCAAACGACCATCTCCTTGTTACAAGATTTATTTGGTTCCTCTCAGCAGCGCAATTTTGCGGTGCGTTTGTGGGATGGTACCACGTGGAAACCTGATGCAGAAACGGGAGAGCCAGTTCGCTTTACGGTTGTTTTGCAACATCCAGGGGCGCTGCGGAAGATGTTCTTGCCACCGAACGACCTGACATTGGGAGAGGCCTACATTTACAACGACTTTGAAATCGAGGGAGATATTGAAGCGGTCTTTCCACTTGCCGATCAATTCATGAATGGGCAATGGGGGAAGATGGGGCAGTTGCGCTTTGGGAAAAGGCTACTGAGTTTGCCTTCGAATACCGGACAGGCAAGGCCAGAAGATGCGGCAGCGAAATTGCGTGGCGCGCGGCACTCGAAAGAGCGCGATCGGCAGGCAGTCACCTATCACTATAACCGGTCCAACGATTTTTATGCGCTCTGGCTGGACTCGCGCATGGTCTACTCCTGCGCTTACTTCACTACTCCTGATGACGATTTAGACACGGCACAGGAACGCAAACTCGATTATATTTGCCGCAAACTGCGCCTGCATCCTGGCGAGCGATTGCTGGATATCGGGTGCGGTTGGGGCGGGCTGGTGATCTACGCCGTGCAGCATTATGGTGTAGAGGCGTATGGCATCACGCTTAGCAGGCCGCAGGCGGAATTGGCGCAGAGGCGCATCCAGGAGGCAGGCTTGACGGGGAAGTGCAAGGTAGAGGTGCGCGATTATAGGGACATGAATGTGGCAAACTCGTTCGACAAAATAGTCAGCGTGGGGATGTTCGAGCATGTAGGAGAAGCGCTGCTGCCGACATATTTCAAGCAAGCCTGGCAGTTGCTGCGCCCTGGCGGGGTCTTCCTCAACCATGGAATTGCCAGCAACACTTTCATCCCGGCACAATGGAAAGCGAGCTTCGGCAATCGTTATGTGTTTCCTGATGGAGAACTGGTGCCGATCAGCAGCACGCTGAGGGCAGCCGAGACGAGCGGCTTCGAGGTACGCGATGTAGAGAGTTTGAGGGAACACTACTCGCTCACTTTGCGACACTGGGTGCGCCGGTTGGAAGCGCATGCAGAGGAGGCTCGTAAGCTCACGAATGATGTGACGTACCGTGTATGGCGCTTATATATGTCCGCCTCGGTGTATGCGTTTGAGGCAGGTCGAAATAACATCTACCAGACATTGCTGGCGAAATCTGACCGGGGAGATAGCCGTTTGCCATTGACGCGGTCTGATTGGTACGTTTGAAGGTGCAAACGAATGAGAATCTGGTTGCAAAAGTCTAAGGAGGTAAAACAATGGCCCAACTAACACAAATGAAATGTATTGCTTGTCGCAAGGGTGAGCCGACGGTTACCGATGAGGAGATTGCCGAATTTCGCCCACAGGTGCCTGATTGGAACATCGTAGAAGTTGAGGGGATCAAGCGTTTAGAGAAGGTATTCAAGTTTGATACTTTCGTGCATGCCCTGGCTTTTACGAACAAAATCGGCGAACTGGCAGAGGAAGAGGGACATCACCCGGCGCTTTTGACTGAATGGGGTAAAGTGACTGTGTCGTGGTGGACGCACAAGATTGGGGGTCTGCATCGCAATGATTTTATTATGGCGGCAAAGACTGACCAGGCGTTCGCATCTGCGGAGGGAAGAAATGCGTAGTAAGGGACACGATTACGATATTACTTCCAGGAGATAGGGGATGCATGGAAATTGGTGAGACCTTGCTCGTCACTTCCCGGCAGGAGTGGCGTGAATGGTTAGCGCAGCACCATCGTCATTACAAGGAAATCTGGCTGATCTATTACAAGAAGACCTCCGGGAAGAAAGGTATTACCTACGAAGAGTCGGTTGAAGAGGCGCTGTGTTTCGGCTGGATCGATGGCACGAACAAGGGCATCGACCAGGAGACCTACGCGGGACGTTTTACGCCTCGTCGCCCTAAAAGCCCCTGGTCAGATTCTAACCGCGAGCGTGTAGGGCGATTGCTGCTGGAGGGTCGCATGACCGAAGCAGGATTGGCCGTTATGCCTGCGGATTTACGACAGTAGGAACCTGACGCCCGCAAGGGGCGCCACTACACTTCTACCTATCCAATCGTGCATAACAGCTAGTGAGCTGTCACCATGGCGGTACCAGGCCTACGATTCCATTACGACCTGAGCCGGGAGATCGCTTACCGCTTCCGGCGCTGGGAACAGCTTTTTGAAGGAAAAGGCATACGGGGTTTCGCCGTGGGCACGCAGATAGGCCAGACGATCTTTTGCCTCCTCGACACCGGGGATGTGACCGGAGGGAACCCACCAGAGTGCCAGGTAGGGGCCATCGAAGCGTTGAAACCACTGACTGCGCTGCTGCAACACCTGGCGATGCCGACTCTTGTAGACGAAAGTAGAGAGATCGGGGAGTCTGGCCCATAGAGAGAGGTTCACGAGAATGAGACTGTCCTCGTAGGGACGCAGGGCCGTGGCGTTTCCTTCCGGCGTTTGCAGCCGCCAGAGAAAGCCGGGGCTGCTGTCGGCGAGAGCGTTAATCGCATCCAACTCTGCTACAAACCCGGCCATTAGTGGATCAGGCAGGGGAGCCAGCATACGAGCAATGTTGACCTGTGCGAGTTGGTATATCACTTGGTTCCTTTCTGTGCTTCTCAGGATCTTTACTTACTGATATATTACCATAAAGGTGGTTTCCACAGAAAAAATTTCCAACCCTGACTGTACAGCCATTTCGTAATGTATTTTTAATATATCTTTGCTATAATATAAGTATAAGGTGGTGTGCAATTTAGCTCTTCGATCTCGTCATTAGCATCCTATTCAGCATTAACAGAAGGTGCAGAATGGGCAAAAAATGCTCATAGTGATACGTTTTTGTGCATTTTTTGGAGATTTGCACATAGATATGAAGCTAATATAAAATTTCCATATTATTAACATAAATTGATAATGGTTCATTTATTATTTATTAACTATTATCTATGCACCTTCTTTACAACTTATGAGGGTGATGCGTGCATATTACCTAGAGCAAGAAAGGGGTGAGCCATGAAAATAGAAAAGCAGCGGGTATCCGCTAATGATACTGACAGGCCAGTAAAGCTTCCAGAACATAGTCAGGCTGCTGCGCAGCGGCTGGGTGATCTCCCACAGCAACCTGATAGACGGGTTTACTACGAGACCCCTCACAGGCGAATGCATCCCACTGGATGGCGCACCCGGCGCCATTTCAAACGTAAAAATTTGCGACGCAGCAATGAGCATTATGCAACCGTAGACCGCATAGGCACGCAGTTCACAATGCTACCCATGGCAACTGGGACGCTGTTGGTGCTGTTGGTGCTTGCCAGTATGCTGGTGAGTTTAACGGCGGTAGTTGAAGCCACACAGGAACGCTTTCAGCAGGAGGTCACGACGCTGGAGGATATCTTACCAAAGGATAGCCTGAAGATGTATGACGAGCACGGTACGCTGATCTACCAGATGCTGGATCAAGGGATGCAGACAACTGTACAACTCTCGCAAATTTCTAAAAACCTGGTCAATGCCGAAGTTGCAATCGAAGATCAGTATTTCTGGACCAATACAGGGGTCGATATCACGGGAATAGTACGAGCAGCGCTAGCAGACCTGACACATAGACACGTGGTCGAGGGCGGCAGCACAATCACGCAGCAGCTGATTAAAAATGCTATTGTGGGCGACCAGAATACAATCATGCGGAAATTGCAGGAGATCATCCTGGCACCAGGGGTGACACGACTCTATAGCAAGCAACAGGTACTCTCGATGTATCTCAACACTATCTATTACGGCGAGCAGGCATACGGAGCTGATGTTGCCGCCTTTACCTATTTCAACTTGCATGATACTGCTCATGCGAGCGCGGCCTCCCAGCTTGATATTGCGCAGGCAGCAATGCTGGCAGGCATTCCGAGATCACCTTCTGGGCTTGACCCCTTTCTGCACCCCAGGGCTGCTTACCAACGCATGCTGGAGGTGCTGAACGAGATGCGCCTCCAGGGATATATTACAAACCAGCAGATGAGAGCTGCGCTTAGCGAGGCCAGGCGGCCGGGCTTTCTGCACCGTGGAGTGATACACAACAACCTGGCACCGCATTTTGTGAATTATACGCTGAATGAACTGGCACAGGTGCTTCATGTCAAGCAAGCAGACCTGGCGCGCGCAGGGCTGATCATCTCCACCACGCTTGATCTGCCATTACAAAATAAGATTCTAAAGATCGCGCGACAGCACATTGCGCAGTTAGCGTCGGCACATCATATGTCAGATGCTGCCGTGGTGTTGATCGATTTCCATAATGGCGCGGTCCGTGTATTGTTAGGCAACATCGACCCGGCCAATCCACACTACGGATCGTTTGACATGGCCTCCCAGGGTTACCGCCAATCAGGATCATCCTTCAAGCCTTACATTTATGCCACGGCTTTTGCAAAGGGCTTGAGCCCAGGTATGCCAGTCATGGACGCGCCATTTAGTATTCAGCTCTGCTGCGGCCTGCCGTCCTATACGCCGCAAAACTACGATCAGCGTTTCCACGGCCTGATGTCCTATCGCTACGCTTTGCAAAACTCGTTCAACGTGCCCGGGGTGAAGGTGCTGACACGAACCGGTGTCGATGCTGCGTTACATACGGCCCAGGTTATGGGCATCACCAGCTATACCGGAACGCCGAACTATACAATGGTGCTGGGCACACTCGGAATCCACCTGCTAGATCAGACCTCGGCCTATGGCGTCTTTGCCAACGGTGGTGTGCGTATTCCTCCTCATGCGATCAATATGGTGACGGATGCGCAGGGGCACCTGATCTACAAGTTCATATCCCCGGGGAAGCGAGTGATTAGTAAGCAAGTCGCATTCTTGATGACAAATGTGCTGAGCGATAACGCTTCACGTACCTTCGAGTTCGGCAAGTGCAGTGCCCTCTATCTCTACAGCAACTCGCAAACGCAATGCTACCGGGGAAAACCCGGCATCATACGCCCGGCGGCGGTCAAGACAGGTACCTCGCAGAATTTCCGCGATAACTGGACGGTTGGTTATACCACAGACTATGTGATGGGCGTCTGGGCAGGCAACAACGACGACTCGCCAATGATCAACGTAACAGGCGTAGATGGCGCTGCCCCCATATGGCACGAGAGTATGCTGCTGGCGGAGCAGGGACGGCCAATTACAGGCTTCCAAAATCCCGGAGGTTTGGTAAGGGAGACGGTGAATTACGCGGAGGGGATTACGACGACGGACTGGTATTTGCAAGGTGCACCTATCGGGGACTGGTATATATAATGAGTGGTTGTCAAAAAGCATCTATTCAGTCCATATAGAATAAACAAAGGAATGAGGAAAGGAACTCGACATGGCAGAGCAGCAACGGAAACAGTATGCAGCCGAATTCAAACTGAAGGTTGTCATGGAGAGCTTTCAGCGCGACACGACGCAAGAAGAAGTCTGTCGGAAGTTTAGTATCTCCAGCTCGACGTTGCATCACTGGCGCAAGGAATTCCAGGAGAATGCGACAACGATCTTCCAGGATAAACGTGATCCCAGGAAAAAAGCTCAGGCAAACGGATTAGAACCTGGAGAGTCGCCAGATGAGCTCAAGAAGATCATTGGCGAGTTATCCATCCAGAATGAAATCCTAAAAAAAGCTTCCCGGCTGTTGGGCGGAAAGTAAGGACTGCGCAGCTGGTGGACCTGGCTCATCAGCTCTGCGTACCTAACGGCCCATATTCAAAGAGCCAGGTGGCTCGTGCATTGGGCATAGCACGAGATGCTCTCTATCTGCGCTCGGAGCAAGCTTGCAAAGACAAACAGGTGGCGATGGCTTTCGAACAGAGGCATGAGCTGGACGATACCACGGGACATCGCAAAACGGAGGCAACCATGACCAGTCGTGATCATCCGCGTCGCACACTTACGGAAAATCTACCGGCTTTACCCTGGCGTCTTCTCCTGCTCATATCCTTTCTGCTCATTATAGGTATTCCTACTTTTCTCGTTGGGATAAGGATAGGTCAACAAGTATTACCCACTTTAACAAACGACTTTTATAACAGTTCAGGTACTCCACCCCTGCCAACACCTACACCTTTGCCGCCGTTTCCTACAACATTGCCGCAACCGGGTTCGCTACTCTACACTGCGCAGCCCGGCGACTCCTGCGATGAGATTCTTTCAGTGCAAATGCATATGACTGATGCAGGACAGATTTTTAATGATGCTAATCCCAACACGGTGAAAGCGCTTAATAGAGCTATTGGCCAGGACTGTCATGTACTGCAACCCGGCATGGTAATCAAGCTCTCGCCACAATATCCCCTGGTAGCATTAGGCGGCGTAGTGCTTAAAGTCGAGGCAACCTCGCCGCAGCAGCCCTTACCGACACCCTTAATCACTGTCGCTCCCCTGCAACAGGCAGGCATTGATTGCTCTAACGGATGTCTTCTGACAATCCGTATTGCTCCAGGTACGCAGATCCGCCTTGTAGTACAAACAGCATTACCCGTGCGTATTGGCTCCTGGGTCTGGGCGCAGGCGATGCTTGCCCGAAAGCAAATTGCTGGATTCGCTAATTACCCCTATGCTGATCCAAATAGTTCTCTTAATGGCATGATGTTGCAGGCCTGCGATCTCCAGGTAGATAATACCCATGACGATAATTCGCTTTCTTGCAGCCAACTGCTGCCCAACACTATTGTTGACGATGGTGGCGCATGGCTCTTCGGAGTCACTGGCCCAGGCTCATTAGGCCATTGGCATTATCCCTTACACCTCCCTGCTGGTACACGGGTGCTGCTCTGGCTCTCAGCCGATAGCCGTGGGGACTTGAAATTTCAAAAAGGGAAGCTGCTTTACCGTTATAATGAAGTGGCACATACCTACGTGCGTGTGTGACCATTCTGGACATGCTATTACCACTCGCGGTACTACTCTAACTAAATTAAGAGGCTCAGCGCATAATTTAAACAGTCAGGTAGAGCTCAAACTGGGCTCAAACCCCTATATGAGTAATCTCTACTCTCCCAGCCTTTAGCTCAATTGCCTTATGGTGTCGGAGTCGGTGTATCTGTTGGAGTTGGCGTCGCTGTGCAACTCCACACAACACTGACGGGTGTTTCTCCTTCCTGCCCTGAGAACGTGAAGGTATCGTTCTGGCAGGCAATTCCAGTAATGGTGATCGTTACCGAATTTCCCGGCGAGAGGAGTCCATTTGGTGGACTAAAGTTAGCACCATTACCACTATTGGCCATCCAGTTCGCATTCTCCTGTGAATCTGGACTCTCTTCAAGCGTTACTGTACATTGGTAGGTATTTCCCCCATCGCTGCTGGAGCACTGGCTCGGATCTAAACTGCTGGGCGTAGTGACCGTCAAGACCGGAGGCGTTGGCGTCGGTGACGGAGTGGGGGATGGCGTTGGTGTTGGTGTCGGTGTACCTGTTGGCGTTGGTGTTGATGTTGGTGTTGGCGTTGGTGTCGGTGTCGGTATCACGCAAATTGGGCATGCAGGATCCACTATCAGTGTAATTCCGACCGTTGCCTGTCCACCACTCGAGGTGATTAATAGGTTCTGCGAGTAATTCCCAGGTGCCAGCTGACTTGTGTTTGCAGTTGCCTGGATCGTCTGAGGAACTCCTCCCGGTTGGATTACTCCAGAACTTCGATCCAATGTCAACCAATTCGTGCCCGCTTTATTCGCTCGCCAACTCAGTGCCAGGTCCCCTATATTACCAACGGTTACTACCAATGTCGCCCACTTGCCCTGTACTATCCGACCAAAGCCAAGAGCGCTGGGATTCACACTGAGTTTGGCTTGCTTGTGTGGAATCGGGGGTATTACGACCAACTTGGCTTCCATTACCGCACTCCCACCGTTCGATTTGATATCGAGTGTCGCAGTATAGGCTTTCAACGCTAGATGACTGGTGTCGGCTGTCACGTAGATGATTTGCTCACGGCTAGGCCCCATCGTTCCAGCACTGATGCTTAACTTTAGCCACACTGTCCCTCCTGTATCAGCAATCCAACTCAGCAACTGGTCACCTGTGTTCTCAATTATTATTGGTAGGATGATTTTCAAGCCTTTTTCAGGCTTACCAAAGTCAAGTGCAGAAGTCTGGAGGGTGAGCTTTGCTAGTTTTGGAACAACCGTAAAATTCAATGTTGCCCTGCGCGAAAAGACGGCTTCTACAGCATGGATAGTATGCATTCCCAAAGGGAAACTATCGTTCAGGACAAGATCAACATCAAAGCTGCCTGTGCTTCTTACCGGGATAGCAGTATTTGGTGCAGTTGCTTGCGCTACTTGTCCTGTAACAGGCATCTGTAAGGCTGTTATCAAGCTCACCCCCTAGCTGTATTTCATGCTGAACTTTTTGAGTTGTCTTTGTCCCTATTGAAGGGAGCGGTGAGCCATTATCGAGTGTGAGTGTGACATTACTGGCGGGCACAAAATTACTGCCATGTAGATGCAACACTTCTCCAGCAATGACCTTGTTCCCGTCACGTAGTGAAAGGGTGGGAGGCAATACAAAGAGAAATGTGCCAATAACACTGCTAAAGACAACCAGGCATGCAAGTCCTATGATTAACCACAGGCGTCTCACACGCTGTCCACGTTGTGCTGGGCGTGGCAGATCGTATCTAGGAGAGCTCTTTCGCTCATTTCCATCCCAAATCCTTGCTGAAGGAAACGGCATGCTCTGGTTTAAAGAGCTCGCAGAGGCTATGATTTCTTGCTTCTTCGATGGCATATCTAGAGGAGGGGGGTAAACGCTGCTAAGATGAGGTTGAGACAGATCAAAGGAGTGTCTCTGTTCAACATTTTGTAAAGAACTTGTTGGTACACTTGTTGAAAAATCAATCGGAGAAATATGTTCCGTCACTACTTCCTCAACCGCTTTCTCTGCATTGGAGCTAGCAAAGGGCCTGAACTCTTCTATAAAAGGCAGAGGTGTGACAGGATCTGGGTGGTACGGGTGGAAAGTGTTCTCGACACCCCAGGTAATAGCCCGAGAGAAATGGATGGTAGAATCTGAGTCCTCCCTCGAGATCTGTCCATCTGATTCAAGGAATGACCCTGACTCTAGAAAAGGAGGAACCGGTGTAATAGGATCCTGATTTCGGGAATGAAGAGTCTCATCAAAGAGCCTGGCGTTCGCTATTGGGGGATCCTTGGGGCTTTCACTGATTTTCTGATCGGTGATTTTTTGGGAAAGAGGGTAGGAGTTAGTCGTGTTGTTGCCCATTTGAGGCTGAGTAAGCTCTCTTGAAAGAGGCCCAGGAAGAGTATCTCGATGATCCCCGATGAGGAGGGTAGGGGTGTTCATTTGAGACGAGGTCAGCATATCTTGCTGAAGAGAAGGAGTGAACTGTAAGAATACTTTGATAAAATCAGAAATATCGCGGTAACGATCAGTACGTTGTTTAGACATTGCTGTGAGGATAGCACGCTCGACAGAAGTGGGCAGGGAGGGATTGAATTGTGTTGGAGGTATGGGATGTTCTGCAAGATGTTTAAAGGCTAGAGCATAGAGATTCTGGGCAGTGAATGGTGGACGTCCGGTGACGAGTTCGTAAGCGACGCAAGCCAAGGCATATTGATCACTTTCTTTGCTGATATTACCCCGAAACTGCTCAGGTGCCATATAACAAGGTGTTCCAGAATCATCCATGTGTTTGAGACTCGCAGTCGTGAGCGTGGTAGCGAGTCCAAAGTCAGCAAGCAGTGCTTCATTCTTGGCGTTGAAGAGAATATTTTCCGGTTTAATGTCGCGATGGATGATGTGCTGTTGGAGCGCGTATTGGAGCGCTTGCCCCACCTGGATAATTATAGTAAATGCCTCCTGCAATGGCAAAGGCCTAGGAGAGTAACGTTGAAGACGATGACGCAACGAACCGTTGGGAGCGTATTCAGCTACTAAGTAGGGAGACCCGTTATCAATGCTCACATCAAGAATGGGCAGAATATAGGGATGTTTGAGCTGTTCGAGATATTGCGCTTCTTGGACGAAGCGCTCACGCTCGGCTAAAGAGCCAAGGTGAGTTGCATGCAGGAACTTAATGGCGACAGTACGCTTTATGAGTAGCGTATGTTGGGCCAAGTAGACGCTGCCAAAGGTCCCGCTGGCAAGTTCGCTCATCAAACGGTAATTGCCAATTTGCCTGTTAATCTCGCTATGTGTCATCTTGTCCCCCTGACATATGGAATGAAGAGTTGTAATGCTCCAATCTAGTGACGTAATTGAAGAGCTACGCCAGACTTCCTTCATCAAACAAGTACAAAAATTGAGAGTAAAGTCGAAGCTAGATTGTGATTATAGCATGAAAAAATTAGCACATCAATACATCAAAATGTATCAAGATGTATCGAAAGATGATATTGCTGGTTGATTTCCTGGCACTCATTTTGAGATAGAGTAGGATTCGTGCAAAAATCGATCACAAAGACGACGCGGCCAAAAGACCGCGAGACTAAAACTCATCCCAAAAATGCCTTACGAGACTCGTTCATCACAATAAACTCTGCTTAATGGAAAGGGGGTTGACAATACCCCTACAAATGTCCCACAGAGATTGTAAAGATAGAAGAATTGGTATACGTCTATGCTATACTGCTTTCGCAAGAGTGGTCAATCCGCTTCGCAGAAAGGAATGACTAACTCGCTCTACATTGGCATAAAACGTGCATTGTTCGTGTCTGCTTAGCGCCTGTTTTACTCTCAGCTAATCAACGGCGCAGAACCGCCTTTGTCTATCAATAGGCCCGTCCCTTCCAGAGGAGGTCAAACGTGGATAGCTCCCCTCCACCTGAAGATAGTTCTTTGCTTGGTACTCAGTTCCAGAACATCCCACTCACTCCCCCGCAAGATATCACCTCCCCGGATACCCATCTCCAGAGCATGCCCCTTCCACAAAAACCGCGCCGAGTATTTCGTCATCCGCGCAGGCACCTTGCCATCGTCTTCCTGCTTAGTATGTGCCTCATCATCATCGTGAGCGCAACTATTATCGTCCCTGTGCTCAAAACTCCTAGTACGGTACCGATCCCAACTCTGACTCCGCGAACGGTCGCAACTTCCACGCCCACACCGACACCGACACCGGCCTTTGATCCTAGTCAGGGAGCGATGTTACCCACACATCGCGTCGTTGCATTTTATGCAGTACCCTCTGCGGAGCCTACCGGCCCTGCCTATGCACCCACTGATACCATGCTTGCCGCACTGAGGCAGCAGGGAGCCGCCTATGAGCAACTTGATCCTGGGCATCCAGTGCAATTGGGAATTGATCTCGTCGTCAGTGTACCAGACGCTTTTCCTGGCCCACAGGGAAACTATAGCCATCATGTTGATGCGGGAACTATCCAGACCTATATAGATTTCTGTCGCAAGAACAATCTTCTTCTGTTTCTTGATCTTGACTTTGGGCAGTCCCCTATCATGGATGAAGTGAACTTCTTTTTACCATATTTAGAGCAGTATACTTTCGTGCATATGGCAATTGATCCTGAATGGATGTTCCCTCGTCGGAATGGTGTTCCTGGGCTACATTTAAGCAATGTACGCGCATCGGATTTGAACCCTATCATTGAGGCAATCGCCGCAATCCCCATGCAGTATCATGTCCCTCGAAAGATTTTGATTATTCACCAATACCGTCCCGATGGTGATGGCTTAAAAGACCCCTATGATCCTGGGCAGGCAGAGATTGCGGATAAACGGAACCTGCTCTTTGATCCGCGTGTTGATGTGGTCATTCATATTGATAGCGTCGGTGGCTATCCTGGCGATATTCATGATAAAAGGCTTCAATACAGTCAGTGGGTTCAACAGGATATGGAAAAGTACGACAACTTTCTCTATGGTGGCTTTAAGTTGTTTTACCAGCATGAAGCCAAAGTAAGGTTGATGACGCCAAAGGAAGTCCTCTCGCTCGACCCGCCGCCAATGGTGGTGACGTATGGAAATTAGTACGACAGTGACATTTGTGTATAAAAGCTCTGGTAAAAGGGCCTCCTATGAAGTCTACAGAAGGATCCAGGTTTGCCCGGCGCTCGCAGTTTTCTTGGATTGCGCCTGAGTAATGATGTTAAAGAACATGTTCTCATTTTCCCACGAGTTTTGCTGAGACAGTGTCAGTTCCATCCGACAGGCTATACATCAAATGGGCTGGTTGGTCGTAAGCGTTCCGACAAGTCCATCTACTATAATGGCTCGCGGCGGTATGTGGCTTCTTTGAAGCAATACAGAACGGGAAATATAGGATCCTTTACCAACGGTTACGTGGGGACCCACAACAATAGGCCCAACCAGACGCGTATCTCTTTCGATGCGTGAGTACTCACCGATAAGCACTGGGGGTACGACTTCGACATCTGGCCCAATCACAGCTCCATATTCAATATAGACTCCGTCTTTTTTCTTCTCACCCGGAATATGCAATTGTACCCGCCCAGCAGCTGCGTCCAGATTCGCAAGTCTAAGTTCTGTCAAATTGCCAATATCCCTCCAGTAAGATTCCACCTCAAAACAGAAAACCTCCTCGTTGCGCCCTGCAAGTTCGGGAATAAGATCAGCGCCGAAATCGTACACCATGCCTCTCGGGATGCGCTTCAAAAGAGGGCTAGAAAGACAATAAATTCCGCAACTGACGAGTCCCTCCTTAAATGAGTCGATAAGTGGTTTCTCTTCGAACCGGACGATATGCTTATCCTTGTCAATAGAGCCTACACCATATCGGCCAGGATTCAGAACTCGCTTCATTGCGACTGAGAGCAAAGCAGCACGGCTGGCATGAAAATCCATCAACGCCCGCAGGTCTATATCGTGTAGCGCATCTCCTGAAACGACCAGGATGCTCTCTTCTCCTTCCAATAGATCTGCGAATGCCATGATACCACCTGCCGAGCCAGTTAGCTGCGCCTCAGTTCTCCACGTAATGGACACGTTCCAGGCAGATCCGTTACCGAAATAGCTGATGATATCATCAGGGCGGTAATACAGGTTGGCAAATATCTCACGAAAACCCTCTCCGTGCAATCTTTCAATGATATGTTGCATTATCGGGCGATTAGCAATGGGCATCATTGGCTTCGCCGCTGAGTGAGTTAGCGGGTCTAGCCTGGTTCCTTTTCCTGCTGCAAGGACTACTGCTTTCATAAGCCACTCTTTCGATTCTCCAAACAGGTCTCATCTGCACACTATATAAAAGTACCCAGGTACTCGCACTATTTTATCTAACTGGCGAATTGACGGGTGAGGTTGTATGCAAGTCCGTCCTACTCGTTAACTCGACTTTTAAATAGACCTGCCCTTCTTCCATTACCTCTTGCTTTTTTACATAAGCGTAAGTATTATTAAGTTGTGTCATGTTAAAATATTTCTAAATCGGCATAACTCTCTGTGCATTCATCCAGTTCAAAGCACGAGTAACCAGAGGAATACGGACGAGGCCCACAAGCAAACATATCTGAGCGATTGCAGTAAGTTATGTCTTCTCAGTATACAACAAGGAGCGCATACTCTTTTATGAAGCTGTTATCGTCACAGGAAATCGAGTACCGCCGGGAAAGGGGGATTGCACTTGAACTGCAGGAAAGCCAGCAAACGCTTTCCAAGAAGAAAATAGCTGTTCTCAGCACCTTTGAAATCAGGCTCATCAAACCTTATCTACAAGAAGCATTAGAGCGTATCGGCTTCTACGGTACAGTATATATTAGTGGTTTCGGGCAGCTTTTTCAAGAAATATTAGATCCTGCTTCAACTTTTTATCAGAGTGAGCCGGAGGAGATAATCATCATACCCGCCGTGGAGGATTGTCTCTTACCGCTGTTTTCTTCCCCTACAAAATTGTTACCAGAAGACATCCAGTCACTAATCGATGAGAGTATAGCAGAGCTTGAAAATGCCATAACTATACTCCTTGCACGCCTTCCTAAAGCTAACTGCTATCTCGTTACATTCGGATCACTACAGACTCCTTTGGGGCATCTTCTTAATTCTCAGATATCTGCTCGCGGTCAGATCGGGATTGAGTTCTGGTTAAAGTCTATACGCGAACTGGGTAACCTGTCACGAAGAATTATCATCGCTGACTGGGATTGGCATAGTCAAGCTCTTGGTAAGCTCGCATTTTTTGATGAACGTCTATGGTATGTAGGAAGAATGCGCCTCAATCCTTTAGGTTTAGCAACGCTTGCCGACTTCATCTCCTGTTATATTGCCGCCAACTATAATCTTACACGCAAGGCTTTAATTGTAGACCTCGACAATACTATTTGGGGAGGGGTTGTAGGTGAGGTTGGACTTAAGGGCCTCGTATTAGGCGAAGAGGGATCTGGCTTAGCCTTTCAGGATGTACAGCGCGAACTGCTAAAACTGCATGATATAGGGGTTGTCCTGGCTCTGTGCAGCAAAAATAATCCAGATGATGTCTGGGAAGTGTTCGATCATCATCCTGGCATGGTACTCAAACGAGAACATTTTGCTGCAGTACGGATAAATTGGCAAGATAAAGCATCTAACGTGTTGGCGTTGAGTGAAGAACTACGCCTGGGCTTAGATAGCCTTGTCCTTCTCGATGACAGCCCGGTGGAACAGGAATGGATACGCATGGCTCTTCCTGCTGTTCTTGTTCTTGACTTGCCCCATGAAATTGCTTATCGCCCACGATTTTTGCGTGATCTACCATATTTCCTGCGTCTTACTTTAACGAATGAAGATCTTCTCCGAGCTATTACCTACAAGAATAGACCAAAGCGGCTGCAAATGCGCGAACATTTTTTTACCCTTGAAGATTTCCTCATCTCATTAGAACAAGAAATTATCATTCAGCGTGTTCAAGAGAATACCCTGACCCGTGCAGCACAGATATGCCAGCGCACGAATCAATTCAATTTGACCACTCATCGCTACACAATTGCAGATATTGAACAAATGATGGAGGATACTTCTAAAGAAGTTTATATCCTTGCAGTACAAGATCGTTTTGGTGACAATGGTGTTACTGGTCTATGCATACTACACTTAGAAGGGCTCAATGCCCATATAGACACATTCTTGTTGAGTTGCCGCGTGTTAGGACGAAAAATTGAAGATGCATTTCTGCTCTTTGTGGCCGATCGTGCAAGGATGCGCGGAGCGCACTTTCTCATTGGCCAGTACAAGCCAACAGCTAAAAATGAGCAGACTGCAAATTTTTATATCAACCATAATTTTGAAGCCATCGGCGATGGCTACTTCCGTTTTGACCTTGAAAAACAAGAGCTAGATCGTTCCGTTCTGAAAATTATGAGGGTGGTTACACATGCGTGAGCGTATCAAAGAAGTTATGTCCAAGATTTTCAGTATCCCGATAAATGAGATACCTGATGACGCTAGTGTAAATTCACTCTCCAAATGGGATTCTCTAGGTCAAATAGAACTGATGCTTGCGTTAGAAATGGAATTTAACGTGCGTTTGTCATCAGACGACATGCTGAAGCTACTTTCGCTCGAAGCCATTGCAAGCTATCTACAGGATCAAGAAATGAGCTATAATGATGCAAAGAGTTGTCTTTGAACACATTTCCAGGGATGCAAGTATCACTATAAATCGTCATATCACGGCTGAAGATGTGAGTACTTTTGCTTCTCTCTCAAGAGACGCCAATCCTATACACCTGGACGATGCCATTGCTCGACAGTATGATTTTCGGGAGCGAATTGCGCAAGGAGCACTTATCAATACCTTTCTTTCAGGGATTCTAGGAACCACATTCTCCAACCCTGCCGCCTTGTGTTTATC
>JBKPAZ010000193.1:0-9822 GCA_046726655.1 Chloroflexota bacterium | reverse complement strand
GCGGTGCATCAGCTCCGCCCAGGCTTGCGCGATGCGCCCGACGTTCCAGCCGAGCTCGATCGGCTCGCCGGAGAAGCCGTAGCCGGGCAGGGACGGCAGCACGAGGTCGAACGCGTCCTCGGCGCGTCCGCCGTGTGCGGTCGGGTCCGTCAGCGGGCCGACGACCTCGAGCAGCTCGATGACCGAGCCGGGCCAGCCGTGCGTGATGACCAGTGGCAGTGCGTTCTCGTGCCGCGACCTGACGTGGATGAAATGGATGTCGACCCCGTCGATCTCGGTCACAAACTGCGGCAGCGCGTTCAGTCTCGCCTCGCACGCCCGCCAGTCGTAGTCCGACGCCCAGTAGCGGGCGAGCTCCTGGATCGTCGCCAACTGCACGCCCTGCGACCGATCGGCGACCAGCTCCCTGGAGGGCAAGCGCGTGGCCGCGATGCGTCGGCGCAGCTCGGCGAGCGCTTCTTCGGGCATGTCGACGCGGAAGGGACGCACTGCGGTTGCTGTCGTTTCTTGGTTTTGGTTTTCCATACCAGTTCTCCTTTGTGTTGGTCCATGACAGATGGGCCGCGTGATGGAGCAGCTCGAAAGCCGAGAACTTCTCCGTCAACGGTTCGTCAATCTCTCGACGAGGAACGCAATGTACAGGTCTGGGAAAAAGTATACCTGATGGAGAGCGGTTTTCCCAGGAACTTTTGTCCCAATGCTCATGACTCTTGGCAATTTCTCAGGTTTGAGGGCTAAACCTGCTCACTTCGTAGGGCATTTACCACTTACAACCGCGTATCCAATTGCATCGATGAGAGGATGAAGTAGGGCTGCATCTGTGGGGCATACTCCAGGTAGAGGTGGCGAATGCGGTTGATGCCGTGAGCGAGGACTGCGCTCTTCCCTTTGCACGCAGAAAGAGTGCTCAGTATGCTTCTTGTTCAACAGTCTTCCAGTGTGCTTTGGACTGTTCCTCTCATTCTATCTCATAAATAGGTGGAACTATGATGTGTCTGAACCAGCAAAAAACCAGGCTCTATTTCCTCATCACTTGCAAACATCGAGTGCGATAATAACACAAGTAAGTATATATGAGGAGGAAGTACCGATGATTATTCGCTTTGATGGACAGGTAGCTATTGTCACCGGCAGCGGGCGCGGCCTGGGCAAAGCCTACGTGACACTCCTGGCTGCACGCGGCGCCAGCGTCATAGTGCATGATGCCGGGGTAGCCCTGGACGGCACGGGGTTTGATCCTGACGTGGCCGATGCAGTGGTGCAGGAGATCGCAGAGTAGGCTATAACAGATCACTCTGGCCTGGTGCGGCGTGTCAGCGGCGGGATGGTTCGCCCATGCTCTGAGTCTTCGATGAGCCTGGCAAGTCGCTTGAGCCTGGTCTCTTCTTGCTTTGCGCTCATGACCCACCAGATCGCAGGTTGTTGGTACGAAGGAGGTTTTGACTGAAAGAAATCCCATGCTTTCTTGTTGGCTTTGAACTGTTTCTCGTAGGCAGGGTCGAACTGGCTGCTCTTACGTTGCTCATACGAGTATAGCCCTGACTTCTTCTGGTCACGTTCCTCAAATGCTTTAAGACCTGCAGGACGCATCAGCCCCAGGTGAGTGAGTTCCTGGGCACGTTTGACGTTGACAGCGCTCCAAATGCTATGGGGTTTGCGTGGCGTGAAGCGGATAGTATAGCTGGCGTCATCAATGCCTTTACGCACGCCATCAATCCACCCAAAACACAGCGCCTGGTCCACCGCTTCTGGCCAGGTGATGCTCGGCTTGCCTGAACTTGTTTTATAAAACCCAACCCATAGTTCCTGGGCTGTCTCATGATGCTCTTCAAGCCATATACGGAATGCAGATGGTGTTGCGAAGAAGGTAGGTTTCACCGGTACCTCGATGTTTTCTTCTTGTTTATTGGTGGAACAAGGGTACTGTAGCACATATGTTTCAACAAGGCAAGAGCATCAACCTTTCGCTGTGGCTCCACCAGTCTTTCCTACCATATATATTTTGTAACTGCCAACAGAGAATGAGAAGAAATGCGAAGAGAATCCCATGTAGAATAGGTGAGTTCGAGAGCGCAATGGAATACCCAATCATCTGGTGTACTCTCAACAAATATAATAGAAATGTGATATCGTAACAGGCATGAGAACCCTGTTCGTTGTGAGACTCATCAACGCAAAAGCAACAAGCAAGAAGGGGAAGAGACTATGATCAACAGAGAAGACTATCAATTGCCTCCCAAAGAAGGCTTTGTCCTCACACATTTCTTGACCGTAGCGGATGTGCAACGCTCAGCGGAGTTTTATGTGCGCGTTCTCGGAGGCACCGTTGTGCGCAGCGGTGAACCCACTATCATCCAAATTGCCAATAGTTGGCTGATTGTGAACGTAGGTGGTGGCCCAACAGACGATAAACCCACCGTGACGCTTCGTCCCCCTGCGAACCCGAATGAGGTTTCCAGCTTTCTGAATATTCGTGTCGCGGACATCAGGGCCTGTTACGAGGAGTGGCGTAGCAGAGGAGCCGAATTCCTGACCGAGCCAAAGGATCACGTCAGAGAGATTCGCTGCTACATGCGTGACCCTGACGGCTATATCATCGAGGTCGGGCAAACAACTGGCTCCCAAACCTGAACAGGTGCTCAGAAAAGCTTACTCCTGGCTTGCTTGCTCACGAACTCTCTGCAACGTATTGTGTGCCAGCACCTTCCCATGACGTATCACCCATCCTGGTGGCTGCTGCAGGCGCAGCACTTCCCGAGCGGTAGCAGCTGCGAGTACATTCAGGTCTGCCTTACATCCAGGTTCCAGGCCGTATTCTGGCAGGCGCAAGGCACGCGCAGCATTGTAGGTGACGAAATCGAAGGCCGCCTCGATCTCACTTGGAGCGGCCATATGCGCGGTGTGGCAAATATAGGCGACGACTTCCTGCTGGTCGTTGCGCCCGAAAGGGTAGAATGGATCGGCCACATCGTCCTGGGAGGAAAAGACATTGATGCCGTGCTGCCAGAGCTGCTTGACGCGGGTGATCCCCCGGCGGATCGGCTCCTGGTCATAACGGCCCTGCACCACCAGGCTGATATGCGGGTTGCTGCTGATGCTGACGTTGGCCTGCTTGAGCAGGTCCATCACCTTGTGGGCATGCACTTCGTTATAGGCGGCCAGTGCCCCGCAATGGCTGGCCGAGACCCGCCCCTGGTATCCCTCGCGCATGGTCTTGACGGCCAGGTACTCTAACGAACGGCTCAAGGGATTGTCCGTGTCATCCACCAGCATGTGGATATCCTTGTCGTAGCGCTTGGCCAGGTCAAAGCAGAAGTCAATATGCGCCCGCGCATCCTCGTCGAGCATCTCAAACCAGGGTAGCCCGCCGGCAATATCGGCTCCCAGGCGCATCGCTTCTTCCAAAAGTTCAGCCGTGCCAGGATCGCGAATAATGCCTTCTTGAGGGAACGCCACCACTTCGATGTGAACTACATTGCGCCAGTGCTCGCGTAGCGCAAGAAGGCCCGCGAGTCCTCGCAGTTGGCCAATGCTGTCCACGTCGGCAAAGGCGCGAAAGATTGTCGTGCCATTGAGGATGCCCTCTTCGATGGCCCAGCCTGCCCGCTTCAGGATATCTTCGGTGGTGTACTGTGCCTTGTGTTCCCAGGTGAGCTCGAGACACTCACTAAAAGTGTAGTCTTTATTGGGGCGCATTTTTTCTTGCAGGAAGCACTTGTCGAGATGAATATGCCCGTTGACATAGGTTGGCATAACCAGGTTTCCGGCAGCATCCACCTCCGTTATCGCTTCATCAGTAAGCTGTTCGGCTACTACCGTGATACGATCATCAGTAATCCCTATGTCCCAGGTGCCCTCGCGGCCTCGTAGACGTGCATGGCGAATGATCAGGTCCATTGGTGACTTCCTCCTGTTCTTCATAAGCAGACCTCTGTAATGCCTAATCCCACAGTGAGCCAAGCATTGCCAACCGGCCTGCATATTCGATGCGTTTCATCCATTCTTTAGGCCATGCCCCAAACCCATGATAGGCCCCGGCAAACGCTCCTGTCAGACATGCGATCGAGTCCGAGTCACCCGCCGTGACTGCAGCCCGACGAAGAGCAGCCACCGGATCATCAGGATAGAGCAGGAAGCAGAGCAGCCCTGTCGCAAACGCTTCTTCTGCGACCCAGCCTTCCCCTGTAGCCAGGCAGGGATCCCGCTCCCGGTCTGCTTGGCGCAATGCCTCATCCAGGCGATCTAAGACAGCCAGGCATTCGTCCCAGCCGCGTGCGATAAACATTTCCGGCGACGTCATACCAGGGCGTTGCCAGAGTGAGCCAAGCCAGTCTGTATGGTAGACTCTATGTTGCTCCTCTGCGTAGGTACGCAGGCGCACCGGTAATTCCTGAGGAGAGCAGCCCGCGACCAGTTCAGCAATCGTCTTCACAGTAAGGTCTGAGGCAGCCAGCGCGGTGGGGTGGCCGTGCGTCATGGCGGCCTGAAATTGCGCAATCGCTGCGCGAGTGACCTCAGGGATACCCTTTGGGCCAGCAGGTAGCAGCCCTACCGGGGCAACACGCATGTTAGCCCCACATCCTTTCGAGAATGCAACCGTTGCTTGCTGCCAGGGCAATCCCTGTTCAAGCCTGCCACATGCCTGTAAGCAGGTTCTCCCTGGAGCGCGGTTGTTCTCAGGGTCACGCAGCCACGCAACAAATGTTTGTCGCAGTCGCCGTTCTACATTAGCCGACGTATACGGGTGCGGCGTTTGCATCAAAGCCTCCCCGACAGCCAGCGCCATCTGGGTATCGTCGGTTACGCGCGCCGGGTCACCTTCGGGCTGCAGGGGACCATCAGGTGGAAAGCGCGCAAGGATTCCAGCTACCCTGAGAAATTCGCCCGGCGCGCCAAGCGCATCGCCGCAAGCAAGACCAAAGAGACAACCGGAAGCTCGTCTCAGCGAGGACATAATCTGTTACCTCCAGATGCATATATTTCCTAGAGTATTCTTCCCCTCAACGGCGTCAGTGTAACAGATATGAGGCAGATTGTCAGTAATATCATGTTATTGCCCGCAACAATAGGGTTGTATAATAGCAGTATGGCGAGAATAGCCGATATGAAAGGAGCCTGGAGATGGTTGCTGAGCCTGATCGATTAATGATGAGTGTTGAGGATTATCTGACGCTTGACCGCACAAGTGTTGAGGCGCGCTATGAATATCTTGACGGCTACGTTTATATGCTAGCAGGAGGAACTGCTGACCATTCCTCGATTAGCATTAACCTGACCAGCTTGCTTCATAATCTGCTTCGGAGCAGCCATTGTCGCGTCTACAACTCGGACTTGAAGGTTCGCCTCTCCCAGAAGCGCTATGTATATCCTGATGCCTCAGTGAGTTGCGATCAACGCGATCGCGGATCAACCGATACCGTGCAGTTTCCACGTCTCATAGTAGAAGTGCTCTCCTCCAGTACAGAAGCGTATGACCGGGGCAGAAAATTTGCCTACTATCGAGCATGCCCTACGATACAAGAGTATGTCTTAATAGACACACAACGGCAAGCTGTGGAAGTCTACCGGCGCCAGGCGGATACCCTCTGGACGCTTCATCCCTGCGGACCTGGCGATCAAGTGGAATTAGCAAGTCTCAGCCTGAGTTTTTCTATTGCTGCCCTTTACGAGAATGTTGAGTTACCAGAGGACACGCCGGACAACTCATCGATGTAATTCAAAATACCGACTAGTACAAGCTCTACTTCAATCTTCTCCAAAAGCCAACCACCTGGCAAAAGCTATTCGCTCCCTCTCGTCCTTTATCTTCCTCTCCCCAGTGATTAACTGTTCCAGGCGGACCAAGTTCACAGGACGCAGCACAATGTTAGCGCGACCTGTTCCATACACTGGATCGTGGAGCGCAATCCTCGCCTTGCGTGCCTCCGCCTCCATAGTTGGGTACAGGATTATTGCATCCATCCCTTCGGGGTGGCTTAACGCGGTAGTAGCTATTCAAGATATCAGCCTCGACATGTTTCACCTCAAGTTGGGTGAAACCAGCGTCGCGGAGCATATGACAGGCGACTTGCTCATGCGTGTTTAAGGTGAGCAAAGACGATCCGTTCGAGCGCCCTGGCGAGCGCCAGTTCATCCAACGTTGACAGGTTACTTAAGAAAATGATCGTGACCCCGTCATCAGGGTATCGCCCGTTGTAGGTCCTGAAGCCATTGACCCTCCCATCATGCCAGATCAAGCGGTGTCCTGGTGTAGGTGCTTTGGCTATGAACCACCCGTAGCCATAGCTTGATCCGGCGTACTGCGAGGCGACGTAGGGGGTGAACGCCTCATCCAGCAAAGGTTGCGAGATCAGGGTGTGACTCGAGAGGGCCTGGTCCCAGCGATACAGGTCTTCCACGGTACTATACAAGAGCCCTGCGCCAAAAAGAAACGACCACTGAGGGGCAACATCCCACCCAATGGACACGTCTTGGACACGCCAGCTCGCGTAGCCGACTGCGTGATCAGGTAGGGAGAGATAGTGCGGATCGCAGCCCGTGTTCCTCATCTGTAAAGGGTCAAAAATCGTCTGCTGTAAGAACGTGCAGTATGGCTCACCCGAAACCGTCTCGACGACATAACCGAGGATCTGGTAGCAGACATTACAGTAGCTGAACTCGCTGCCTGGTGCAAGGCCCAGGGGAACATTGTCGAAACGGTTAATCCAGGACTGGGGAGAAGCATTCGACAAGCTTGTGTTGTCAAACTCTGGGATCCCAGAGGTATGGGTCAACAGTTCGTGGATCGTCACCGGCTGCCATGCTGGGGGACAAGGCACAATGTAGGAGCAGATATGATCGTGCACCTGCAGTTTGCCCCGTTCCTGCAAGATCAGTAGTGCCATGGCGGTAAATTGCTTGGTCGTGGAGCCCAAGTAAAACTTGATGTATGGTGTGTTGGGCACCTGCTTTCCCCAGTCGGCCATGCTATAGCCCTTACGCAAGAGCACCTGGTCATGGTGTGCGATCAGCACCGAGCCGCTGAATTGCTGGTGTGTAGCCTCGTTCGTGAGCAGGTTATTTACTTGGGAGGCAATCAACGCGTCTTGCGAGCTGAAAGCAGCTTGCGTGGTGTGCATCGGCTGCTGGCCTTGATGATTCAAGTGAGTGGCAAGCTCCAGGACAAATACAAGTAGGAGGCTTGCAATTACCAGTAAGCTGATGCCTTTGACGAAGCGTCGCCGACTCCTACGTAGTCTAAGGTAGCTTAGTTGACTAGAATTCAGATCACGATAGCTCAGTTGTCCAGGCACTACCTGTCGTGCTGAAAACGGTAGGTCTCGCCCTGGTTGATTGCTCATTCTTCTCTTTCCTTCCCCCGGGAATAGAGAAATAGCTCGAAGTGTGTCGAGAGCTCAAGTATATCAGAAAGGGTGCAAACGATCAAGCAACAACTCGAAATCTTGGCTATGCATGCTGAAAGAAATAAGATATATAATAGGGATATCTTATTTTAAAGAAGGAGTGTCTCATGGTGTACTCAAGCCAACGCTTCACTAACCTTTCTTTCTTCTCACGTATTGCTCTCATCGTACAAAGTCATCGTAGTAAATATTTCCTATCCGCGAAGTTAGCCCTACTCGTGCTTTTTTTGCTGTCTACACAAGCCAGCACAATCGTACCCGGCAGTCCATTTGTAGGTAAGCTGTTAGCACTCACTCGTCCACAGAGGGTACTATTAAGCACCGGGGTCGTATTGACCACCGAAATCTTGCGAACATCGGCTGGTCCAGTGCTGGTACACATACTCAACGTGGACCTCACCAAATCCGGCGTTCATCTGAGAGTCGTACAAGCGCATAATAGACTTATAAGCTCTGACGAGACGATCAGTAAGATGGCGAATCGTACCGGGGCTTTGGCTGGTATCAATGGAGATTACTTCGAAGTCGGCGCTTCAGGCAGGCCAATTGGTATGGAGGTAATCAACGGCCGGATGATGCAGAGTCCCTCGACATACGCGGTTTTTGGCATCACTTCTTCCAGAAAGTTCACGATCGGCCACGAAACCTTCCATGCTACAATCACTGCTGGCACTGCCAGCTACATATTATCTTCGATGAATCACCTTGTTGAACTCCATGAGGGCAAGCTTGGGTTGATCACACCCGCTTTAGGAGCACCTATCCCCGTCCGGGGCGATACGGTTGTGATGCTTCAGCATGTTGTGAACTCTCCCAAAGAGTTTACCGTCCTTTCAATACAACGTGCAGGCACAGTACTTCCCGCTTTAGTGAATCGATATGCCCTTGTCGGGAGAGGTGCCGCAGGTGCCTGGTTGCTGACCCACCTGCATAAAGGAGTTCACGTAAGCGTGAATGAGCAGATCTCCCCTGATAACGATCTTTTTCAGGCTCTTGGAGGCGGCCTTGTTATTATCAAGAATGGAGCGCGCTACCAGGACCATTCTTTACCTATTCTATGGAGCGCCTATCACAGGAATCCTTTCACGGCTGTTGGCATAAGCAGAGATGGCAAGCATGCTCTCTTAGTTGTCTTCGATGGACGATATTCTGGCCCGTTCAGGAGCAGAGGGGTAACCTCTGTTCAAGCGGCATATTTTCTGTTGGCGCACGGCGCTTACCAGGCAATGATGTTCGACGGCGGAGGATCCTCAGAGATGGTAGCCCGTTTTTCCGGTCATCGCGGGGTCTCGGTCGTCAATTATCCTTCAGAAGGTGGGGAGCGCCCGTTAGCCAACGGCCTGTTTGTTTATTCTTAGGCAAGGTTCAAATGACCGTTACCCAAAACTTACCCAAACATGGATAAAGCCACATTTCGTGTTTGGTTCCTGGTTCTCCCAGGGCCGTTTCACCTCTCATTGCTGAGAAGCCAGAGCGGCCCTGTCCCCAGGCGTCAGTTCCCGTGTAACTCACGGTACGCCCACATTAGGCTAGTGCGGCTAAGTTCTGTGCCGCGTTGAAGTCTCTCTCGATGATCAGCCCACACTCCTGGCAGATGAAGACCCGATCAGCAAGCGTCAAATCCTCATTGATCCAGCCACATCCTGAGCACGTTTTGCTGGATGGCTCCCACCGAGAAACCACGTGAACCAGACATCCAGCGTCTGTGGCCTTGTACTCAATCTGCCTGCGAAACTCAGACCAGCCCACATCTGCAATTGCTCTGGACAAACGACGGTTCTTGAGCATGCCCGAGACATGGAGATCCTCGATCACAATCACCGTTGGTCGCTGGTCGGATGACTTGTTTTTCGCTACCAATCCAGCGGTGGCTTTGTGCAAAGCATCTTGGCGCACGTGGGCAATGCGCGCGTGCATACGGGCGAGTCGGTGTTGAGCGCGTCGGCGGTTGGCTGAGCCTTTGTGTTTGCGTGAATGCCAGCGGGAAAGCCGCTGAAGCCTCTTGAGACGTTTACGCAGGGCTTTGGGGTTGGCAATCTCCCGCCCATCAGAGACCCTTGCCAAGGTTTTCACACCAAGATCAACGCCAATGACTGGCCCGCTGGCGGGTGTCGGCTCTGCCAGCTCTTCATGGACACAAATGGAGACGTACCAGCGCCCGGCTTGTTCGGTGATGGTGGCACTCCCAATCTTGGCATTCCTGGGCAAATACAGCTTTTCCTTGAGCCGAAGAGTACCAAGCCGGGGAAGCTGAATACGCTTTTCAAAGACGTGGATCGCACCCGTGAGACGAAACCCGCCAATGCCTTTCTTCCGACTCTTGAATTTGGGATAGCCACACTTCCCGCGCCATTTGCCCTGTTTTTTCAAGTTCACTTTGCGAAAGAAATGCGTGAAGGCGTGATCCAGGTCGATCAGG
>JBKPAZ010000192.1:0-21085 GCA_046726655.1 Chloroflexota bacterium | reverse complement strand
GCTCTGCTACCACGAGTTCGCGCAGGGAGACCACACCGACTAAATGCTTTTCATCATCTACAACAAAGAGGTAATAGATCATCTCCAGGTGAGCGGATTTTTGACGTAGATAGACGAGCGCCTCTTCAACCGTAAGCTCCTGCGAGAGTGAGAGCACCTCGGTGGTCATGATCCCACCTGCGGTCTCCGGCGCGTAACGCAGTAGTTCGCGTATAGGCCGTGACTCGTCGGTTGGCATCAGGTTCAGTAAACGTTCGGCCTCTGCCTGTGGAATCTCCGCCAAAATGTCGGCAGCATCATCGGGCGCGAGTATTTCCAGCAGGTCGGAAGCTTTCTCGGGATCCAGCTCGCTCAACAGTTCGGATTGCAGGGGAGCCTCTACTTCGTTCAAGGTGTCGGCTGCCGTCTCCGTGTCCAGGCGATCCAGCATAGCTCCAGCTTCTTCAAGGTCAAGCTGCTCCAGGATGTCGGCAATGTCGGCTGGATGCAATTCCGATAGTTTCTTGTGGCTGACGCTTAGTTGCACCTGCGGCACAATACCGCCGGCGCCAACGCTAGCCCCGGCAAATGCCGGTGTCAACTGAGTCGTGCCAACCTTCACTACCTCAATTGGTTCAACATAATTCCAGGTAATGGTGCGCTCGGAGAGGCGAAATGGTAATACACGACTCACCAGCTCAATGGGTGCGAGTATCCCCAGGCGTCGCAGTAACCCGCTCGCACTGATGTCAACGCCGATCAAGCGCGCCGTTCCTTTAATTTGTGCCAGCTTCAAATCATTGACTTTGACAACGCGAAACCCCTGTGTATCGACAATCTGCTTATCCAGGAGATCGCGCTTGAGCAACAGTTCGTTTGTATGAGGTGTATAAGAAGCAATGTGTTGTTGTTTTATAGTGAGATATATTTTTGGTTCTTCTAGATTATCCACTTGAGACCAGGGAATGATTAGATCGTTATTGCCTGGTAGAGTAGAGGTAGCTATTACAAGGGCAGTTACAGCCGGAAAGGTTTCGTTCAACGAGATAGAGATGTCTCGCAGTACACCTATCCGGCGTCCCTCAATGTCAAAGATGCTCTGTCGTAAGAGTGTGCTTAAAAAAATCATTGGAATCACCGCCTTTCCCTCCAGGTATTGGAGTACCCGGATGGTTATCCACAGGACTGTGGATAAGTAGAAAAAGCATCCACCTGTGTAACAAATGTTACACGACAATACGCATAATGAGGCAATGCACTTTAAAATGAGGAAATGCTACTTCCAAACATCCAGAGATGCATTCCATGCACAATGCGCTATGTATTCAGGGGACTGCTTGCTGAAGGTTCCCTTGCAGAAACCCAGGTAGGACTTGCTGGCAGGTGGGAAAGTCCTTACTCGACAGTATTGATGTGGACTCATCGAGTAAGGTAAGGGGTCAAAGCACACGAGAGGTGAACTACGTCCGGACTAGAAAGACTTGTGATACATCACATCTATCCAGCCACCATACCCGATGAGGAGAAGAACAAACCCGCGAGCAGGCACGCCAAAACGACACGCCTACTATGACTGGGACCAGCGTCCATGTCCCTCACCTCCTTTGCCCGAACAGTTGGTGCATTTCATCTCGCTTGACTGCGAAGCAGTAGCCGCGCAGCGGCGTTAGCGAGATGGATAAGAACAGCTATCACCAGAGGCGACGTTCCCGTGAATCGTCTAAAACCTGATCTGGTGCGCCACTACAACTGCGGGTAGACAAAAATTTCTTTCTATAGAAAGTATAGCACGCTAAGCAAGCATTGGACAAGAGAGATAGTGTCTGTAGTACAATTGGTTGCTTTGTGTACTTTGTACACTATCATATTACTAAAGAACCTATCTTATACCGGCTCGACCCGTATTAACACGTCTCCCTTATGTACCACATCTCCATTATTCGCGACTAATGCAACAACTCGGCCTGCCACCTCGGATTGGATTTCGTTGAAGACCTTCATGGCCTCAACCAGCGCGACTACCTGACCGACATGCACTACGTCGCCAGGGTTAACAAAGGGCGGGGAGGTCGGTGATGGGGCAACGTAGAAGACACCTGTCAGGGGCGCAAGGATGCGCAGGTTGCGGTCCTCTTTTGCTGCCTGGTCGCCTGTGCCGGGGGCAATCCGTATTCCTGCGTGAGTCAAGCTCAGTTGCTGGGTAGGCACAGAAACCATCATCATGTCCGGTCGCCGCCGGATGATAATTTCTGTGCCTGCTTCGGTCAATTCGAGTTCGCCGATGGTGCTTCCTTCCAGCACATGTATCAACTCCTCGATGCGCTTGATCCAGGGTGTCTCATGCTCGTGAATATCCATGTTTCTTTATTACTCTTCGTATCGTTTGAAAATGAGACAGGTATTATGGCCGCCAAAGCCCATCGAGTTTGACATGGCTACATTCACCGTCGCCCGCCGCGCTTCGTTTGGCACATAGTCGAGATCACAATCGGGGTCGGGATGATGCAAGTTGATCGTTGGAGGGATGACGCCCGTCAGAATTGTCATAATCGAGGCAACTGCCTCAATCGCTCCTGCTGCGCCCAGCGTGTGCCCAACCATCGACTTGGTAGAGCTAATCGCCAGGCGATAAGCATGCTCTCCAAAGCAGGTCTTTATGGCCTCTGTCTCCGTTCGATCGTTGTATTGCGTCGAAGTACCATGCGCGTTGATATAGTCTACCTGGTCGGGACGCAACCCTGCCTTTTGCAGAGCGCGGCGCATTGCTCGCACAAGGCCCTCACCTCCAGGAGCTGGTTCGGTTACATGGTAGGCATCTCCCGTTGAGCCATAGCCCACCATTTCAGCCAGGATCGTCGCCCCTCTTGCTTTGGCAAACTCGAGATCTTCGAGCAGCACAATGCCTGCCCCTTCTCCCATTACAAAACCATCGCGCGTGGCATCAAATGGACGGCTGGCGCCCTGTGGATCGTCATTGCGGCGCGAAAGGGCATGCATATTATCAAAGGCGGCCATAGCAATAGCTCTTACCGCACTCTCGGAGCCCCCCGCGAGCATCGCTTTGGCGTCACCCCTGCGAATGGTCTCCCAGGCTTCGCCAATAGTGTTGCCACTCGTTGCGCAGGCGGAAACGGCGGCCCAGTTTGGCCCTTTTGCGCCAGACATAATCGAGACCACTCCTGCCGCCCCATCGATAATCAACATGCTAATGAAAAATGGGCTAATACGATCAGGGCCTTTTGTACGCAGTACTGTGAACTGGTCGTCTAATGTCGGCAGTCCACCAATGCCGCTCCCAATATATACACCGATGTCGTCGGCATTCTCATCAGTTATCTTTAAACCTGACTGATGAATCGCCTGTTTAGAAGCGGCGATTGCCATGTGCTCATATGGGTCATTGTGGCGTATATCTTTGCGATCCATATACAGGGAAGGATCAAAATTTTTAACCTGAGCGGCGAAGTGTATGCGGTGTCGACTCGTATCGTAGCGTTCGATCTCTGACATGCCGGACTTGCCCTGGCAGAGGGCTTCCCACGTGGTCGCTACGTCGTTACCTACCGAGGTAACCAGTCCCGACCCGGTCACAACTATACGAGTCATATCATTCCTCCTGATCTGTATGATAGACGCGAAGCGTCGTTGGAGGGATGGATATCAAAAAAGACATAAAATCACCTCCTTTTATATTCCTAAAGCCCTGGCTTCTTCTTGTAGGAAACGAGTGTGCGTCTCCCCACGTATAAATCCCTCATGCCTGAGCAAACGCCGGTGAAATGGGATAGTTGTGGCTATGCCCTCGATCACAAACTCGTCAAGCGCCCGCTGCATACGCGCAATGGCTGCTTCGCGTGTATCTGCCCAGACGATGAGTTTGGCCAGCAACGAGTCATAGTGTGGTGGAACCGCGTAGCCAGCATAGAGGTGGCTATCGACACGTACTCCTGGACCGCCAGGAGGTAAATAGTTTTCCACCACGCCCGTTTGCGGACGGAAATCGTTATCCGAATCTTCTGCTGTAATACGGCACTCGATAGCATGACCACGAAATTGAATGTGGTCTTGTTCAAGCAGGAGAGGCATACCCGCTGCGATACGAATCTGCTCCTTGACAAGGTCGGTACTGGTGATCATCTCTGTCACCGGATGTTCAACCTGTAAGCGGGTGTTCATCTCCATGAAATAATAGCAGTTCTGCTCATCCACCAGAAATTCAAGTGTGCCCGCATTGCGATAACCAATTTGTTCTACCGCACGTATGGCTTTCATGCCAATTTCCTGGCGCCATTCATGAGGTAAGAGTGGGCTTGGGGACTCTTCGAGGACCTTCTGATGCCGCCGCTGGCATGAGCAGTTGCGTTCGCCCAGGTGTACGCCATGCCCAAAATTGTCTACAAGTACCTGGACCTCGATGTGGCGAGCATGCTCCAGGTAGCGTTCGAGGTACAGCCCGTCATCGCGGAAAGCTTCTCGTACCTCATTCTGGGCAGTTGTAAAGACGCGCTCGAACTCGTCTGCGCGTTTCACAAGGCGAATGCCGCGTCCTCCCCCCCCGGCGACTGCTTTGAGCATCAACGGGAAACCAATTGCTCTGGCGGCTTCTATCCCCTCTGCAAGTGTGCGCAAAGTGGGTGTGCCGGGGAGCATTGGCAGACCTACCTCGGCCATTGTTTCACGAGCGGCTACCTTGTCACCCATGAGTGCCATGACTGAAGCAGGGGGCCCGATGAAGGCAATATCGGCATCCGCGCAGATTTCGGCAAAGCTGGTATTCTCTGCGAGGAAACCATAACCCGGGTGAATTGCGTCTGCATTCGTTATCAACGCGGCGCTGATAATATTGGGAATATTCAAATAACTCTTAGAGCTTGCGCCTGGCCCTACGCAGATATGTTCATCCGCAAAACGCACAGGTAGGGAATCACGATCAGCTTCCGAATGAGCAATGACGCTGCGGATGCCCATCTCACGACATGCCCTGATAATCCGCAACGCAATTTCGCCACGGTTAGCAATCATAATTTTACGAAACATCTATACGAGGCCTCTCGCTTGTTGCAATCCTTTCAGGTGGAAACAGTGTATGCTATTATACCACGCGAGTATTAGCGTGAGTAGGGGCCGGTTGATCAAGCGCGGCCTGTGGGCAAGGCGTCTTGAGTCGTGTGGTACATCACCAGGTGGGGGCAATGCTGCTTTTACAGCTTCCACACCTTTCTTTACATTGCTGAACGCCCCTTAAGAATCCAACGAACTCTGACCCATCTTACCTTCCCCTCCTACGCATTCCCCCGTAATCTCGCCGCCTGCGACTCGGCGAAGCGCGCCTCGTCACGACGACGCAGTTTCTTCAAAGATTCAGCCTTGCGCAGCCAATTGTCGGGATCGTCTGGCCGGAGGCGAATAGCCTCGTTTGCGGCATCCAACGCGTCTTCATAGCGGCCAAGCTGGTTCAGCACCAACGATTTGTTATGCCAGGCGGTCCTAAGGCGCGGATTCAGTTTAAGAGCGCGCTCATAAGCGGCCAGCGCCTCGTGGAAGTTATGCAAGTTATACAGCGTATTGCCTTTGCCATTCCAGGCAAGCGCAGAGTTCGTGTCGATATCCAGCGCAAAATTATAGGCCTTTAAGGCATCATAATACTGTCCGAGTTGCCGCAGGACACCGCCCTTGCCACTCCAGGCTGGCGCAAAATGTGGGTCGACCTGCAGCGCCTTTTCATAAGACTGGAGCGCTCGTGTAGTGTCACCCATTTCGTCAAGCACATTCCCGCGTCTATTCCAGGCTTCGAGGTATGCGGGGTTCTTCTGAACTGCCTGGTCAAACATCTGGAGCGCCTGCTTCAGTCTTTGCAGGGCGTATAATGATTGACCTCTGCCAAAATATGCCTGAGCAAACTTGTTATCAAGGTTTATGGTCTCCTGGTAGGAACGTTCTGCATCCCTGAAGCGCCCCATTTCATGGAGCAGCAGGCCCTTATTATACCAGGCTTGCACTAACAGTGGATCGTAGCGGAGCGCCCTTTCGAAGGCATCCAGAGCCTGATTCGAACGCCCCAATTTATGTAAGGCCATCCCTTTGCCATTCCAGGCTGCTGCATTTTGTGGCTCCAATTGCAACGCATGTTCAAAGGCATCAAGCGCATCCTGGTGACGGCGTAATTCGCCGAGAACAGTGCCCTTTCCGTTCCAGGAAGTCACAAGCCCTGGATCGAGTTGTAAAGCATGTTCGAAAGAGGACAAGGCATCCTGGTGTAGCCCGCGCAGCCGCTGTGTTAAACCATATCCCTGCCAGCCTAGCGGGTTGGTGTTATTTGCCTGTAATGCCCTGTTGTAAATAGCAATCGCCTCATCCAGGCGTTTTTGGGTATAGAGCATGTGTGCTTGGTCCAGCAAAGCATCTTGCGCATACATTAACGGTCTTGAAGTCGACCGGGACTGGATGATAGTCGTTCCTTTTAGCGCGTTCAATACCTCCTGCGCGCTGGCCGGCCGTCGATCACTATCCATTGACAGCATTTGTTTCAGTAACGCGTCAAGCGCAGGATCAACCGCGGAGTTCACCTGTGAGGCGTCTCGAAAGAAAAATGGCTGCTCGCTGGGATCTATGCCTGTCAGCAGGTGGTGCAGCAGTGCGCCCAGGCTATAAATATCGGAGCGTGGCGTGCTTTGCGCCTTGCCGTATTGTTCGGGTGCAGCGTAACCAGGTGAGCCAAGCGCCACAGTGTCGTGTAGTTTCCCCGGTTTGAAGATACGGGCGATACCAAAATCAATCAGATAAACATGGCCACTTTCACTGATCATTACATTTGCAGGCTTTAAGTCACGAAAAATAATCGGTGGTTGATGCGAATGCAAGTAATTCAAAACATCGCACAATTGCTCCGCCCATTTGATGACTTGATCGACCGGAAGCGGGCCGCCGCCGATTTGCTCTAGATACTCTTCCAGTGTCTGTCCCTCGATAAAATCCATGACCAGGTACGAGCGATCATTTTCTGTGAAGTGCTCATAAATACGGGGCAAGTTGGGATGCAGCAAATCCGCGAGTAGATGCGCTTCGCTCTCAAATGCTGCTTCAGCTTCCTGCAGGCGGGCCGGGGTTAATCCAGTGCTGCTCATCTCTTTGATAGCAAGCGGACGATTATTGAAACGAGTATCGGCTGCCTTGTAAACTGCTCCCATGCCTCCTTGACCAATGCGGCTTAACAGTTGGTAGCGGCCAGCAAGTAAGGTCTGTTCGGGTAAAGAGCCGGTTGAATGCTTGAAAGGGAGCAGCGTAGCGCAGAACTGGCAGAAGCGAGCTGTTGGTGGGTTAGCTGCGCCGCAGTTATCACAATATAGTTCCTGCGTCGTCATATCTTTTCCATTTCATGCCAGAGTCGTAACCAGTCCTCGATACTCAACGTTTCAGCCCGGCGGCTGGGATCGATATCCGCTGCCAGCAGCCATGCCTGTATTTCCACATTTTTTCGATGAAGCCCGTGCGCCAGCGAATTGTGGAGTTGCTTGCGGCGCTCAGAGAAACCGGCTTGCACCAGGCGAAAGAAGCTATCACGCTGCCTGGGTGTTAGCGGCACCTCGTCCTTCAAGTCTATACGTAGAATAGCAGAATTAACTTTGGGCGCTGGATAAAACGCCCGAGCTGGCACATGTGCGATGATTTTCGGCTTTCCATAGAATTGAATGCTCACGCCTAGTAAACTGAGATCACCCGGACCTGCGACAATGCGCTGCGCGACTTCGTACTGCACCATCACTACGAATAAACTCGGCGCATGAGCGCTTTCCAGAAAGTGACGGAATGCCGGAGCCGTGAGATAGTACGGTAAATTTGCTACCAGCTTATAAGGTTCCGATCCAAAAACCGCTGCTGGATCGACATATAACAAGTTGCGGTCAAGTATTTCAACATTGATATAATTGCGCGTAGTTTCGGTGAGCAGCGACAACATTTCGCGCTCCAACTCCACGGCTACCACGCGCCTGGCACGCTTTGCCAGTTCTCGTGTCAATACGCCCGTACCCGCGCCAAGCTCCAAAACCTGGTCATCTGCATGAATCTCTGCTGCTTCAACGATGCGCATCAAGATAGAATGATCAACCAGGAAGTTTTGCCCAAAAGCCTTGTTAGGCCGAATATGATGCGCGAACAGGAAGTTGCGTAACTCACGTATGCTTGTCAGATCTATCTCATCGAACACCAGAGAGGCGCTTTGTTCAATCTCCGTCAATGCTTCACTCAACTATCAATATGTATACTTATATGATACCATCTAATCACCACCACGAGCCACGTCGCCGGTAGCGGGCGCGCCGCGGTCGGAACATCCTCAAAATCACTCCGAAGATAACAAAAAGAATGAGGAGTGGTACCAGGATAACGAACAGTAGCAACAGGATAATTGCGCCGAATACACTCCCGATAAACTCCGTCGCTGGCCCTATAGAACCAAAGATAGCCATTAAAAATCCCACGCCTAGTAAAATGAGGATGATAAATGCGAATCGCGCAGGGTTGCGCGGGTGTGGCTGTGGTCGTGCCCAGGGCGGTACACCCTGTCTCTGACCGCGTTGTGCCGCATTGTATGCATTATATGGACGGTACCCTTGCTCGTAAGCATCCCCATCACCTTCGGGCGCAATGTATTCGTACTGGCGCCCCGTGCTGGCTTGCGACGAACCTGCAACGTTCGCATTACTCGAAGGTTGTGCCTGATATCCTTGTTGCATCACGGTTGCGTCATAGCTGGAAGGTGGTTCATCTCTTGGAACTCCCTCTTGATTTATCTTGCCCGACCAGGAGTATGGATGCTGCGGATGCTGTATTTCATCGTCTTCGTTCAACGAGTCTTGCTGATTAGATTGTGATCCCATATCAAATTCTTGCTGGCTCATGTAAGCTCCTCGAGTACGATAAATCGTTCCCTCTAGATAACTACGTAATCAATATACTAGAGTTGCACAGCCTGAGCGCTCTACATAATCCTATACATTAGTACACCTTTATACAAATCTGCAACATCAAAAGGCAATCATGCGTTATACTAAATGGTGTGATAAAGCAATCAGTCATCCATTCCAAAATATATCATCTCATATTCAAACCAGGAAATGATAGGATCGTACATGGACGAACATAACGATAAAGCATATGAGGAAGTGAGTGCCCTTATCACGGCTGTTAGCGATGGCGATATACCGCTCAATGAACCTGCCAGGTGGGATAAGGCGGATCTGGTGCCTGCTCTACCACTACAAGAAGCTCTATCAACACCATCGGGAAAACTAGAAGCACAGAATTTCGCGCAACGTCGCACACGCATCAACCGCTTCCTGTTAATGAAGCGCCGGCAAGAACGTTATCAGCGCAGGGTAAGCGCATCCCTACGCCTGTTGACTTTCGTCATTATTATCTTCGCGGTACTACTTTCTCTGATCTCAAGTGGAGTAGGAGGCGCATTTGCTTACTACCAGGCACAATTACCACTCCTCAACGGCATAGCTAATCATACGTTATTCCAATCAACGCGTATTTATGACCGCAAAGGGCGTTTATTATATGAACTCTATGACCCAAAATATGGACGACGCACTTATGTTAACTACAACGACATCTCACCTTTACTGATAGAAGCAACAGTTGCCGCCGAAGACCACACCTTTTGGGCCAATAGCGGTGTTGATGTCCAGGGCACGCTACGAGCAGCTATTGCGAACTTGCACAACCAGACAGTTGTCGAAGGCGGCAGTACCATCACCCAGCAACTCATAAAGAATCAACTGTACCTGAACCAGCCTCGTACAATACAGGTCAAAGGACAGGAAGCGATCCTGGCCTATGGTCTGACACAACAATACCCCAAGTGGAAGATCATGGAAATGTACCTGAATGCTGTTTATTACGGTGACCTGAATTATGGTGTTGAGGCTGCAGCACAAAACTACTACAATCTTCAGCCCAAATGTACGCGTTCACGTTGCACGCCAGCAGTTTCACAGCTTGACCTCGCTCAAGCATCCATGCTGGCAGGGCTACCTCAAAGTCCCTCGTACTATGACCCGACCACCAATAAGCCAGCTGCGCTCGCCCGGCAAAAAAATATTTTGCAAGCGATGGTTGATCTTGGCATGATAACCCTGGATCAGGCTCACCAGGCGCAACGTGAGGCGGCGAAATTCGCATTCAAGCCCTTTTCACACACCATGCAGGCGCCCCATTTTGTACACTATGTCATAGATCAGGTATTGGTACCGCTGCTTGGGGCACAAAACCTGCTGGATGGTGGGTACAACATCTATACGACACTGGATTTAGATGTAGAGAAAAAGGTCGAGCAGATTACGTCTGATCATCTCTACCGCGTGACCTGTGATAACTACCTTGGCTGTTATGGCCCATTGAACACGCAAAACAATGTGAATGACGCTGCTGTAGTAGTGATGAATCCTTTTAACGGTGAACTACTGGCGATGAACGGCAGTGGGAACTACACTGATAGCAATCCCCGGGTAAGTGGGAATGTAAATGCTGCCTTAGCCCCCCGTCAGCCAGGTTCGTCGATCAAGCCAATCGTCTACGCAACAGCATTTGACATGGGTTGGTATCCCGCCATGATCTTGCAAGATCACCAGACCATCTTCCCGACGCTGGTCTCGAATAATCCTCCCACCTACTATATGCCGCGGAACTATGACGGGCACTTCCATACAGGCTTTCCTATGACAGTTCGCAACGCGATAGCAAACTCGTTTAACATACCGGCTCTCGATGCTATCGAGTTTGCAGGTATCCCAAACGTCTTAAATACGGCCGCACGCCTTGGACTGACCGAAATATCCAGTCTACCTCTCAGCTCTTTTGGTCCTTCAATGGCACTTGGTACCAAGGAAGTATCGCTGTTGCATCTAACAGGCGCTTATGCTACGTTCGCTAATCGTGGCGTACGTGTGCCGCCAACTTCGATACTGGAGATTACCGATAGCCAGGGTCATCCTCTCTACACCTATGATGCCGCGCATCCACAAGGTGTACGAGCTGTCCGAGAAGATGTCGCGTTTCTTATGAGCAGTATACTCTCAGACAAGGCATCGCGCTATCACGAATTTGGGCCAGGCAACCCGCTTGAGCTTGATCGCCCTGCCGCTGCCAAAACCGGCACGACCGATAGTTTCAAAGATAACTGGACAATCGGTTATACCCCGTATCTTACCGTGGGTGTATGGGCCGGAAACAGCGACGGCAGCGTGATGAATAATGTGATTGGCATTACGGGCGCCGGACCAATCTGGCACGACGTAATGGAGTTTGTCTCGCACTACTATAACTACCCGTCAGACGATTTCATCAAACCGGCTGATGTGCAGCCGGGCGCTGTTTCCGCCTATACTGGCCTTTTGCCACACCCAGGTGAGCCTACTGTCACCGATTGGTTTATTGATGGCACAATGCCGACTATTCAGGGACCTTATGTTCCTCCCGCTCCCCCTCCCTGTCATGGGGATCGATGCAAACCGCCACCATGCCCGCTTCCGTTCCCATGGTGTCGCCCACTTCCCCAGGGATTACCCATAAACCAGGGGGCATTTCCAAACTAAAATCAACAGGAAGTGATCGAAGTCATGGATGAAGAGATCAGAGAGGAACAAAACACAGCGGATACAGAAGAACCTGCCCCGGCTCATACTCCAACAGAAACACCATTTCGCCCACTTACACGTGTAGAGCGGCGCAACCTGTGGCTCAAAGAGTATGGCGAACAGGACTTCGCGCTACAGATGTGGGCACGCCTGGTAGAGACGCAAGACCTTGAGATCGAAATGATGCTCCAGATGCATGGCCTGCTCGTATTCGGCGTAATGGTCAGTACCCAGCGCTATGCGCAGTTCTATATTGATCTGAACGAAGAACTGCACCGCGAACGTGAACCCGAAACGGCAGACGCTTTACGCGAATATTACATGGCTCTTGTGCCTCCACAAGATCAGCCGGAGATTGGGCCTGAGGGATTGCCTGTGGTCTTCCGCCATATACACATGTATGATGTCACAATTATGAGCGCAGGACACAAAATTAAGGTCCCCTACTGGCGTGGAAAAATTAGCGAGGTTGACGCATTCGTCGTTGGGGCTACCGCCGGAGAATAGAAGGGAATCTGGAAGGCTTCCTGGGCACCCAGGAAGCCTTCCAGATTCCCTTTGGTATCGCACACCCTAAACAACGCACTACGGATTAACCTGTACAAGGGTCCCAATAGGAGCCCAATAATAGAGCCAGGCGGCGGCGTTCAGCGGCATAGCAATGCAGCCATGCGTCCCCCATTGCCAGCCAAATTTCGGATCATAGTGCCACTCATTGGTTCCCGGCCCATAGACACTATGCCACCAGGAATCGTGCAGGAAAAAGCCTCCCGCTCTCCACTCCAACGCATAATTGATGAAGGTCGGCGGATACCAGTAGGGCGAGCCATACGGCCATGGGGAGGTAAAGGTCGTAGGGTGAAGCTTCAAAAAGACGTGGTACGTGCCCGTTGGCGTTGGCAGCGCCGACCGTCCGGTCATGACAGGTGAGTTGTAGACCTCCACACCGTTGTCATAGGCCCACATCCATTGGCCGGAGAGACTCACAACAATCTCCTTACCGGCAGCAGTAGGAGAAGGAGACCCACCGCCACCGCCACCACCCGTGCTGGTGGTTGCAATAACCAGCCCTCCATAGATATAGCGCGGGCTACCACTTAAGCTGGAGATGCGATACCAGTTGGAAATGCCTCCCCAGACAACTTGACCTGAGACGGTGGCATAAACGGTGACGGACGTACCAGGCGCATCGACTGTAACAATACCATAACTGGTGCTTGGCCCAGTACGCACATTGGCCCAATAGGTTGTCGTGCCTGTCCAGGTTGAAGACGCATACGAATTACCGGTAGAGAGTGGACTAAAGGCGACGATAATCGCCAACAGAAGAACCAGCAGTCCAAGAAAGTAGAGCTTCTTGATGGTCTCTTGCATTCACACCTCCTGGAATTGTAGAACGTACTCCCCTATATATGAGTATAAATAAGTATTTCAATATACTCAAGTGGAAGCGGTCACAATTCCAGAAAATGTATAATCTTTGCTTGCTTTAGAAGTGGATAAGCTCTGCTTCAAAACAGCGCTAGCTGCTCCGGTGGCTCCTCTTTCGTCTTGGGCGGTTCTGCCTCCATCTGCCCGTTTCCAGTCAGACGTTCAGCCTCGGCGATCACCAGGGGAATCTTCTTGAAATCGGCACGAATGGTATCCTTGAGACTTTGCTGGTGGAGACCAGCCGCAGGATGATACATCGCAATACACATGCGGCCATCAATCTTACGTGCCCGACCATGAATGGCGCTGATTTTCTCGCTTCCAAAAAACTTCGCCATGGAAAAGCGACCCAGAGTCACAATGACCTGGGGATTGATCGCGGCGATTTGCCGGTCAAGATAACCATTACAGGCATTGATTTCCGCGGGGAGTGGATCGCGGTTGCCGGGGGGGCGGCACTTTACCACGTTCGTAATAAATACATCTGCGCGTTTTAGATTGATACTCGCCAGTAGTTCTTCCAGGAATTGCCCGGCGGGGCCAACAAATGGACGTCCCTGCCTATCTTCATGGAAACCAGGGCCTTCGCCGATAAACATTACCCTGGCATGTGGGTTTCCCTCACCGGGAACTGCCTTTGTACGGCCTTTACTAAGATCACATTTTGTGCATATAGAGACCTCCGCAGCTACCTCCTTTAAAATCTCCTCTGATGACATAGGAACCTCTCTTCAATAGTGTAGGGGCGCGTAACCGGCCCCTACAATTGTAATTCGTTATTTGACCGCCGGAAACGGCAATGGTACTTATGTTTACCAGCGACGATCTGGAGGTCGCTGTCCGTAACCACCTTCGCGACGCTGTCCACCAGGTCCACTGGGACCGCGGCCAGGACCCATTGGGCGACGCTGTCCGCCGAAGCTACCACTGTTACCACTGCGGTCACCATAGCCACCGCCAGAACGTCCACCATAGTTACCACCACGATCGCCGTACCCACCGCGGTCGCCATAGCCACCGGAGCCACGACCAGGCGTCGAACCCTCACGAGGGCGCCCGCCGCTGTACCCACCGCCGGGCCTTCCCATACCACCACGACCACCACGTTCTCTATCCATCTCGGAAGCGCTGGGCATTTCACCGCTCAATGCTGCACGGCGTGAAAGGTTAACCCGACCCTGTGGATCGACTTCGATGACCATTACAGTGATTTCGTCGCCTACTGAGACAACATCCTCTGGCCGCATCACCTGGTAATCAGCCAGTTGTGATGTGCGAACCAGTCCTTCTTTGCCCGGCAGAATCTCCACAAACGCGCCGAAATCCACCAGCCGGCGTACCGTACCGGTGTAAATGCGCCCAACCTCTACCTCCTCGGTAAGTGCGCGTACACTATCGAGTGCCAGTTGCATCGCGTCACCGGAGACCGCTGAGATGTTTACAGTGCCATCGTCCTCGATGTCGATCTTTGCTCCGCTCTCCTCTTGAATCTTGCGGATCATCTTCCCACCTGGGCCAATGACAGCGCCGATTTTATCGGGGTTGATCTTGATGGACTGGATGCGCGGCGCATATTCCGATAACTCTTCGCGAGGAGCATCGATGGTATCCAGCATCTTTTCCATGATGTACATGCGGCCTTCGCGAGCCTGTTCCAGGGCCTTCGCCATAATTTCGTAGGTAATGCCCTTCACCTTGATGTCCATCTGGAGCGCTGTTACTCCATCTGCTGTACCGGCAACCTTGAAGTCCATATCTCCCAGGGCATCTTCGATACCCTGAATGTCACTCAGAACTGCCCATTTGCCCGCGCGTTCACCCTCGCCCGTAATCAGGCCCATCGCCACACCGGCGACCGGTGCATGGATTGGCACGCCGGCATCCATCAGCGCCAGCGTTGTGCCACATACGGAACCCATCGAGGTCGAGCCATTCGAGGAGAGTACATCTGACACGGCGCGGATTGTATAGGGAAACTCACCTTGCGTGGGAACAACCGCGGCAACTGCACGCTCGGCCAGCGCGCCATGCCCGATCTCACGACGACCCGGACCACGTAGCGGCTTGCTCTCACCGGTCGAGTATGGCGGAAAGTTGTAGTGATGCATGAAGCGCTTGCTCTCGCCTGAGCCTAGTCCATCAAGCACCTGCTCATCACCTGGAGAGCCAAGCGTTACCACGCTGAGTACCTGGGTCTGTCCGCGTGTGAAAATGGCGGATCCATGCGTGCGCGGAAGTAAACCAACTTCACAACTGATGGGGCGTATCGTCTTGAGATCACGCCCATCAGGGCGAATGCCATTGTCCAGGATATTGTTGCGCACATACGACTTCAGTTCCTTTTCGTAGAAAACTATGATGTCTTTCAAACGATCAGGGTACTGTGCGCCCAGGGTTGCGACCAGCTCAGCCTGTACCGTGCTGAGCGCCGCTGAACGCGCGGCTTTATTCGGGTTGTTGACAGCGGCTTCAAAGCGCGGGTACACAAACTCGGCTACTTTGTTCTTTAACTCCTGGTCAACCGGCGCAGGTTCAAACGTCCGTTTGGCACGGTTCACAGCCTGCATCAGCTTTTCCTGCATCTTGATGATTTCTTGCAGGGTCTCATGGCCGAAGCGTACCGCCTCCAGCATCAGTTCTTCGGGAAGCTCCTTCGCGCCCGCTTCGACCATCATAACCGCGTCAGAGGTGCCTGCGATGGCGAGATCAAGCCGCGTTTCGCTCATCTGTGACTCGAGTGGATTAATCACGAGCTGGTCATCAATGTAGCCAACGCGCACCGCGCCGACCGGCCCTGCAAACGGAATATCCGATACAGAGAGAGCGGCTGAAGCTCCTACAATGCCCATAATATCTGGATCATTCTCTTGATCCGCAGAGATAACAGTAATCACGATCTGTACGTCGTTGCGGTATCCCTTTGGAAAGAGAGGACGGAGAGGGCGATCAGCGAGGCGGCAGGCGAGGATGGCATGTTCAGAGGCTCGTCCCTCGCGTTTGATAAACCCGCCTGGAATTTTACCGGCGGCGTACATACGCTCTTCTACATCTACAGTTAACGGGAAAAAATCAATGCCTTCACGAGGCTCATCACTGCCAACTACGGTGGCCAGGATGACGGTATCGCCATAGCGCACTAATACGGCGCCACTGGCTTGTTCTGCCACGCGACCGGTTTCAATACTCATTACTCGGCCACCGATGACAGCTTCTTGACGATGAATCATAGTTCCTCCGGACTACTTACTTACTACTGCCCTTGTAGGCTAACTTTTAACTCAATGTAATCAATGGTGGGTATCTACAAGGGGTGTTACTACTTTTGGGCCTTGATGTATCGCGGCCTGCTTTCCCTGCTCATTCTTTACGTTTACTTGTTCCAATGCTCATGTGGAGGGGCTAGTTAATCGATCCCTCAACCATTTTGATGTTACAACTGCCAATACTACTGTTGTCTGCTCTTGCTTCTTTACTTTTAGCAAGTGTTACTTTTCTGCATCAATTATCGTGTGTTACGGGGATGACCTTCTTCTGTCACTGGTCGCTGTTCGTTCAATCTCACTTCAACATGTGTACCTGTCTCATGTGGCGGGAGAAAAATGGAGCCGCGGTCGGATAGATTGCGCCGACCGCATCCAACACCAATTCTATGATTAGTGGCGCAAGCCAAGTCTTGTGATCAGATTTCGATAACGTTCTGGGCTTTTCTTACTGAGATAGGCCAGGAGTCGTCGGCGCTGACCGACTAACATCAATAAACCACGACGCGAATGCATGTCATGCTTATGAACTTTAAGGTGTTCAGTAAGCTGATTAATTCGCCGGGTCAAGATCGAGACTTGTACCTCGGGCGAACCTGTATCCGTTTCGTGAATGCGGGAATCTGCAATGATTTCCGCTTTTTCTTCGATACTTAACGGCACTCTTATACACCTCCTGTGTGCCTGGATAAGCAGGGAAACTTCACGTTCGCATTATAGCATGCAACGCGGTAGGAGTCTAGCTATCCTATTTAATGGTAACCTTTGCGCCAACCTCGGCCATCTTCTCAGCGATCTTCTCAGCCTCTTCCTTGGAGACCGCTTCTTTAATGGGCTTGGGCGCCTCGTCAACGACTGCCTTCGCCTCTTTGAGGCCCAGGCCGGTGATCTCGCGCACAACTTTGATGACGTTGATCTTGTTGGGACCAATCTCGGTGAGGATAGCATCGAACTCGGTCTGTTCCTCAACAGGGGCTGCGGCAGGCGCGGCTTCGGCTGCAACTGCTACAGGGCCTGCTGCGGCTGCCACGGGTGCAGCGCTCACGCCCCACTTCTCTTGCAGAGTCTTGGTCAACTCTACCAGTTCCAGTACGTTCAGCTTCTCAATTTCGGCAATGATGGTATCTACGGACATGTGTTTTCTTCTCCTTGTAATTACTCGGTAGCTTCGCCTTGAAGTTGTTCGGCGCGTGCTTGAATGACATAACAAAAGTCGCGCATTGGCGCGGTAAGCAAACTATAGGTAGTTGCGAGTGGTCCCTGGATGACGCCAACGGCCTGCGCCTTAACCTGGTTCTTTCCGCCCGCCATCCTGGCAAGACTTTCAACCTGGTCAGTAGTCAGTGCTCGGCCACCAAGGATACCCGATTTAAGTACGACCACCTTAGATGTGCGCACGTAATCGGTGACAGTCCTGGCTGCGGCTATCTCGTCGTCGTAGCCGAACGCAATAGCTGTCTGACCATTGAAGATGTTCTTGTCCAGGTGCTCCATGTTATTGCGCTCCGAGGCGATGCGCAAGAGCGTGTTTTTAGCGATCTGGAATTCCACTTTGGCTGCACGCATTTTACTGCGCAGTTCGTTCATGCCCTTGACGTTCAATCCCTGGGTCTGTACCAGTATAGCCACTGTTGCGCGTCTCAGCTTATCGGTCAATTCATCAATTTTTTCTGCCTTTGCTTGTGTAGGCATGTGTTCCTCTCCTCCTTTCCGCATAGGATGGACTATACAAAAACGGTCTCCAGCTTATAACCGGAGACCGCAGTGAGTTTGCTTCTTGCTTACCCAGCACAATACAGGATATGCATATATCCATAAAAATGCCAGGATAGATACGTACGTTCCCTCGGCAAGCCGGCATCTCTGGTGCCATTTATATGCTGATTGCATACTTGCTGTCTTCGGTTGCTTGTATTTAATTGTAGAGTTCCAAGGGGCGATGCTCCCTGGTGGGTGTTTGGGGGTATCCCTGCACCCTATTATACAGGTTTCAGCGCAAGGGCTGCCAGTACATCCAATCGCACACTGGGTGACATGGTGGATGACAACACAACACTCCTGATATATGCGCCTTTCGCGCCGGATGGCCTGGCACGTGTTACCGCGTCAACTACGGCGGTAATGTTTGCCAGCAACGCATCCTCACTGAAAGAAAGTTTCCCTGCCGGTATATGCAGGAGAGCAGTCTTATCGACTTTGAACTCGACACGTCCCTCTTTGGCCTCGCGGATCGTCTTTGCGACATCGAAGGTAATTGTGCCAGCCTTAGGACTCGGCATCAAGCCTCGCGGACCAAGTTTTTTACCGAGCCGCCCAACTTTACCCATCACATCGGGCGTTGCGATTGCCACATCAAAACCGAGCCAGTCGGCCTCGATCTGTTTTATCAGGTCATCAAGGCCAACAAAATCTGCGCCTGCCGCTTCCGCTTCGCTGGCTTTCTCGCCTTGCGCGAATACGAGCACCTTTACTTCTTTACCGGTTCCGGCTGGCAACATAGCTATCCCGCGCACCATCTGGTCTGCATGGCGAGGGTCAACGCCAAGCTTCATGTGAACTTCGACAGTCGGGTCAAATTTCACATAATTCATTTGTTTGAGGAGTAAAATGGCCTCCTGAGGCTGGTAGAATTTGCCTGGCTCGACAAGCTTCTCTGCCTCCAGGTATTTTTTCCCACGTTTTGTCATAATCTTGTTTAAGCCCTCCTTGTGGCAGAATAACCGCAGTGACTTGCGGGCAGTGTTTACTTGTTTACTAACTTCACTAGTTTATCGTAATGCCCATACTGCGAGCGGTCCCTTCGACCATTCTCTCAGCGCCCTCAATGTCGATTACATTGAGGTCTTTCATCTTCAGCTCGGCGATTTCGCGCAACTGTTCACGGTTAATCGATCCGACCTTCGTCTTGTTGGGGGTCGCTGCCCCCTTTTCAACACCGGCAGCCTTCTTCAAAAGATCCGGTACTGGCGGTGTCTTCGTAATGAATGTGAATGAACGATCCTCGTAGATCGTAATTTCAGCGGGGATGATCATACCCACCTGGCCCGCAGTCCGCTCATTGTACTCCTTGATGAACGCCATAATGTTGACGCCCTGTGGGCCAAGCGCGGTACCGATAGGTGGCGCTGGATTAGCCTTCCCTGCCGGAATCTGTAGTTTGACTACAGCCTTGACACGTTTTGCCATGTTGTTTCGAACTCCTCAAACACGCACTAGGATTATATTTTCTCGACCTGGAGGAAATCCAGGACTACTGGTGTCTCACGACCGAAAAACGAAACAAGCACCGTCACCTTATTCCGGTCCATATTGATATCGCTGACAGTGCCAATGAATTCGGTAAAAGGCCCATCAATAACACGCACACTCTGGCCTTTAGCGAAGCTGATTTTGGCCTTCGGCTTCTCCGTCTCCTTAGTTACCTGCTTCAGAATCGCTTTGATCTCATGCTCCTGAAGAGGCACGGGACGCGTACCAGAACCAACGAAGCTGGTGACACCAGGCGTGTTACGCACAACATACCAGGCTTCATCGCTCATAATCATCTCCACCAGCACATAGCCGGGGAAAACCTTACGCTGTACAGTACGCCGTTGGCCTTGCTTAATCTCCACCTCTTCTTCCATGGGCACAATAACCCGGAAAATCTTGTTGCGCATATCCATCGATGCAATGCGAGCTTCGAGGTGGCTTTTCACCTTATTTTCATAACCGGAGTAGGTATGGATGGCGTACCATTTACGCTCATCTGCCTCAGAACCCGGCCGCTGCTCTTCGGTATTGTCTGGCGTTGTCTGTTCAGATTCATTGGTATGTTCTTCAGTAACCACGGCTTTTCCCTCATCGCAAGACCTGCCTTGCATTCTTCTTGACCCCAGGCTAGCTGCTCAATTTCGTTGCAAGAATGTCTTTCAAAACTTGCCGCTAATCAGTTTGAAGAGATAGAAAAGCGCCGCGTCTGCTATACCCAATAGGATAGCAATAGCGACTGAAATTGCGATAACCACAAAGGTCATATTCCTGGCTTCCTGAAAGGTTGGCCATGTCACTTTATAACGCAACTCGTGGTAGGCCTCACGAACAAAACGCACGATGCGATAATTGCGGAAACGAGTCCAAAATGTGGAAGACTGTTTGCTCTCACGTTTCGTAGACTTGCTCTGCACGTTTTCACTGCCTCGAACTTTTGATTCAGCCGCTACGCTTTGGCTAGCACTTTTCTTTTTGTCGGCCATTTTATTTGCCACGTTCAACCTCTCTCGATCAGGTGTGATCGTACCTTTCACAACGTGGGGTACCTGTCCCTACTATTTATTTGGTTTCGCGGTGGGCAGTATGCACACGGCAGGTAGGACAAAACTTCCTTAGCTCAAGGCGCTCAGGGTTGTTCTTTTTATTCTTTGAGGTGGTGTAGTTCCGCTGCTTGCAAACTGTGCAAGCTATCGTCGTAACGACGCGGTTCTCCTTACCTTTACCAGCCATTTTCTTCTCCTTGATAAGCACTTGTCATTTGTCGTGCGGGGTGGCAGGTGCCACCCCTGGGGCCCTGCCAACCCAAACGGCAAAGCGCGCGCCATCCATGGGGCCCCGACTTAGTTCTCGACCTTGACGCAGACGCCGGCACCCACGGTACGCCCCCCCTCACGGATGGCAAAATGCACGCCCTCTTCCATCGCAATCGGCACGATCAACTCCACCGTCATCTCGATGTTGTCGCCCGGCATCACCATCTCCACGCCCCCTGGCAGCTTGATCGCTCCCGTCACATCGGTG
>JBKPAZ010000191.1:0-9381 GCA_046726655.1 Chloroflexota bacterium | reverse complement strand
ATGCTACAGTCCTGCCATATTGGACAATGAATGCTATCGTCGAGGCACCGGGCGGAGCATGGCCATCCTATGCCCACGGCTATTACCGGCGCGACAATGCCTTCTACACCGCCTGGGACACGATCGCACGGGACCGCGAGGCCTTTCAGGGCTGGATGCGGGAGCATGTCCTTGCCGACCGTGCGGGGACGGGGCGTGCCAGTTCGCCAAATGATTAGATTGAGGGAAACTCATGCAATTTTCAACAGCGGAAATGATGGCCGTCGCGGCGGCACGGGTGTTGAAGAATGATGATGTGTGCTTTGTCGGCATTGGAGCGCCGTCGGTCGCCTGCAACCTGGCTCGACTCACGCATGCACCTGACATTACGCTTATCTACGAGTCCGGAACCATTGGGACGAAGCCGGACGTGCTGCCACTCTCGATTGGTGATCCGGAGCTGAGCGAGACCGCCCTCACCACGGTGTCGGTGCCGGAGATGTTTCAGTACTGGCTGCAGGGCGGTCGCATTTCGATTGGCTTCCTCGGTGGTGCGCAAATTGACCGGTTCGGCAATATCAACTCCAGCGTTATCGGCAGCTACGAGCATCCGAAGGTTCGTCTGCCAGGCGGAGGAGGCGCGCCGGAGATCGCCAGCCTGTGCGGCCAGACGTACGTCGTCATGAGCCAGACACTCCGCACCTTTGTTGAGCGGGTTGATTTCGTCACATCATTTGGATATGGTACCGGAGGTGACCACCGGCAGCGCCTGGGCATTCACACACTGGGGCCGACACTCATCGTGACCGACCTCTGCTTGCTGCGACCAGACCCGCAGACCAAGGAACTCGTAGTCACATCGATCCACCAGGGCGTCACGCGCGCGGATATCGCACAGCGCACCGGGTGGCCGATCCGCTTCGCGGACACCGTGGACCAAACCCCACCTCCCACTGAGACTGAACTCGCGGTGCTGCGCGATCTTCATGCCCGGACGGAGCAGGCCCATACAGGAAAGGCAATGCCACATGCCGGAGCTGAGTGATCTTTTGTTTAGCACGCCGGCGATGTCCAGCGCCTTTTCCCCTGAGGCACATGTGCGGGAAATGCTCGTATTTGAGGCTGCCCTCGCCCGCGCAGAAGCTCGCGCCGGGATCATCCCGCAGGAGGCTGCAACCGTCATCGCAGCCAATTGCAGGGAGGAGCTATTCGATGTCGCCGCGTTATACCGTGAAGTCGCGATAGCTGGCACCCCCGCGATTCCCCTTGTACGGAGGCTCTCGGCACGCGTCGGGGGCGACGCGCAGAAATTCGTCCATTGGGGCGCAACGAGCCAGGATGCGGTTGACACTGCGCTGATGCTTCAGATGCGGGACGGGCTTGATCTCCTGGTGTCCGGACTGCTCGGTGTGTGCGCAGCATGCGCGACTCACGCTGAGCAGCACAGGCACACGCTGATGGCAGGGCGGACGCTCCTGCAGCAAGCGTTGCCGATCACTTTCGGCCTCAAGGTAGCGCGGTGGCTGGCTCTGGCGGTGCGCCAGGTATATGCGCTACGCGAGCGCCGGGAGCGAGCACTGGCTGTGCAACTGGGTGGCGCCGCCGGGACGCTTGCCTCCCTTGGGGACAATGGCCTCCAAGTAGTAGAACTGCTCGCCGCAGAGCTTGGACTTCCAGTTCCTGACTTGCCCTGGCACGCCGAGCGCGATCGCATCGCCGAGATTGCCGGGACACTCGGCGTCGTGGCTGGCGCGGTGGCGAAGGTCGCGGGCGACGTGGTCCTACTCACGCAAACTGAAGTCGGCGAGGTATCGGAGGGTGCTGCGCCAGGTAAGGGAGGGTCATCCGCCATGCCGCAGAAGCACAATCCAGTCGATGCGACCGGTGCCATCGCGTCGGCACGGTTGGCAGTCGGGGAAGTGCCAGTGATTCTCTCGGCTATGGCACAAGAGCACGAGCGTGCCGCCGGGGGATGGCAGGCGGAATGGGTGGCCATCCCCAACCTGTTCCGCTATACTGCGAGCGCAGTCGAGCATGTTCGGAGCGCGGTTGGCGGCCTCCAGGTCGATCCAGCACGTATGAGCGCGAACCTCGACCTGACCAAAGGGTTGATCATGGCAGAGTCGCTCGCGATGGCACTCGCCTCACACATGGGAAGACCGGAGGCGCAGCGTCTCGTCAAGGCGCTCTGCGATCATGCCATCAGGTCAGGCGCGCCTCTCCGTCAAGCTGCTCTGGAGGAGGTACACGTGCAGAGCGTCCTCTCACCAGGAGAGATCGACCTGGCCCTTGACCCTGGCAAATATCTGGGCAGTACGGATGCATTTATCGACCGCGTCCTCGCATCCTACCGCGAGGTTGAGTTGTCGAGAGTGGGAAGTCTACTCATAGATGCGAACAACTTGCGAGGAGGTTCGTGATGAACATGCGAACACGCGTCGGAATCGTTGGGGCCGGCCCGGCTGGTTTGCTGCTCTCGCTCCTGCTCTCTCGAGAGGGGATTGAGTCTATCGTTCTCGAAAGCCGGAGCAGAGAAGAGGTAGAATCGACGATACGCGCCGGTGTGCTCGAGCAGGGAACAGTCGATCTGCTGACGGAAATGGGTCTTGGTGAACGGATGAAGCACGAATTCAATGGTAGCCTTTTTGCGAAAATATTCGACACCAGCGGAGTCGATGTGATATGCTGTAAGAGAAAATATCACAACGATACATGGTGAGCATAGTGCAGGGGTACGTGAGGTGGTTCTCGCCAGGATTAACTCTGGGTGAGGGGCTGATCCACTCCTGATGATCCACATAGGGTATACATCCATCATTTCGTCGCTCACCACAGGAGTAGTGCATGCATCTTATCCATGGAACCTGGATTCCCGACGATACCAACGAGTTTATCCAGAGAGGGGCTTTCTACCTGTGGGTAGAAACAGATACACCAGCAAGCAAGTCGCGTAGCAGCGCTGGCGCTGTTCACCCTAGACACCTGGCACATACAGCTCTGGCTACGTTTCTCACAGAGAAACTGGGCCTGCAGGAGCCAGTGTCTGGTGCGTTGGCGCGTACTTTGTGCATAAAATACTTTCTGCTCCCAACGGTTGCGGGAAAGCCCTCTCCCTCCTTCGAATTGCTGCGTTATGTGGATGAGGAGGAGCCTCTGGAATTTGACCTGGCGCCCTGGCAGGTCAGTTGCTACCAGGTACCAGACATTATCACAGCGCTGAACGACATCCATTTTATGGCCCTCAATGCGGCCGAAGATTTCCAACTGGGAGCAGATCTCCTGTTCTGGCATGAGTACTCCCAGGCGATCAAAGGTATTATCGCCAAAGACCAGTATATCCCTGCTCTGAAGTACCAGGAGATCTCGTCCACTCCGACCAAAGGCAAGCGTGCAAAGAATACCTCCAGTTTCGAGATCCATCCCGCGTGGGAACTGCTGTCCGACACCTATGAGAAGAGCATCCAACGCTATGTTGCCGCTATGCCAGGAGCGTGTACCGCAGGCTTGAACAGTCCGGATGGCGGAGCTGCGTTGTATGACAAAGAGTCCTTGCTCCGCCACTTCTCAGAGAGCCTCCTGCATAACATTGTCACCGGGACAGCTTTTACAGGGAAATTCGACCAGCAGATCGCAGGTACGCTCCTGTATGGATGCGTCTATCCATACAGACCGGCTCTGTTGCAAGCCTCTGCTGACAAACTAGAGGACTACAAACACTGGCTAACCTGGCGCACGAGCCTCACCAAAGCGCACACGGAAGCCGGTTTTACCCTCTGTTTCCGGCTGGAGGAGGCGTCCTCCAGCGATATCGACAACTGGCAACTGCACTTTCTTGTCGCGGCCAGGCACGATCCCTCGCTCAAGCTGAGCCTGGACGAGTATTGGCATCTAAGTCCGCGGGACCGAGCTGAGGCTGCTCGACCTTTCGGCCAGGACTTCGAGAAAAATCTGTTGCTGGCACTAGGGTATGCCGCACGGATCTATCCCACGGTCTGGTCTGGGATGGCCACAGACCACCCGACCGGGTGCCGTCTCACTCTGGACGAGGCATTCGCGTTCCTGAAGGAGAGCGCCTGGGTGCTTGGAGATGCCGGCTACACCGTGATCGTCCCGGCATGGTGGACACCCGAGGGACGCCGGCGTACGAAGGTCCGCCTCAAGACATCTCTACGTTCGCCCAAGGGGTCAGCTACAGCCGGTCCAGGTTACCTCAGCCTTGATACAATCATCTCCTACGAGTACCAGTTGTCGGTTGGAGGCCAGGTAGTCACGGAAGAGGAATGGCAGCAGCTTGTCAACGCTAAAACACCCCTGGTTCAGTTCCGGGGGCAATGGATGGAGCTGGATCGCGACAAGATGCAGCAACTCCTCCAGTTCTGGCAGACGCACCAGGACGAAGTACCTGAAATCACGCTCCTGGACATGCTGAAGATAGGCACGGAGGCCGAAGATGACCTGGAATGGGACCATGACCAGATCTTGCGGGACATGCTGTCCAGGCTCCATGACAAGAATGCGTTCGCGCCCATTGAGAACCCACTGGCCTTGCAGGGGACTTTGCGTGACTACCAGAAGCGCGGAGTCGCCTGGCTACAGTACCTGGAAAATCTGGGCTTGAACCCCTGCCTGGCGGACGACATGGGCCTGGGCAAAACTCTGGAGGTCATTGCTCGCCTGCTCAAGGAGCGGGAGGAGGCCGATGGAGTTGGGCCAACCCTCGTCATCGCGCCGACATCGGTGCTCGGCAACTGGCGCAAGGAGATCGAGCGCTTTGCGCCGCAACTCCGCACGGTGGTGCATCAAGGCAGCACGCGACTTAAAGACAAGCAGACTTTCGCTGAGATGTGTCAAACGAACGATGTTGTCCTGACCTCCTTCGCGTTGGCGCGGCTGGACGAAAAGCTCTTGCAAAGCCTGGAGTGGCACCGCGTGGTGGTCGACGAGGCCCAGAACATCAAGAATCCACAGGCCGCCCAGACGCGCGCGATTCTGAAGCTAGCCACGCCGCACCGGCTCGCCTTGACTGGAACGCCCGTCGAGAACCGATTGCGCGATCTGTGGTCCATCTTCAACTTCCTCAATCCAGGCTACCTGGGCAAGGAAGCACAGTTCCGCAAGTCCTTTGAGATGCCGATCTACAAAAGCAACGACCTGGCCAGGTCGGTGACCTTAAAGAAACTGGTAGAACCCTTCATTTTGCGACGTGTCAAGACCGACAAACGCATTATCGACGACCTGCCGGACAAGATCGAGCAGAAAATGTTTTGTACGCTCACGCCCGAGCAAGCCTCTCTCTACGAGGCTGTCGTCAAAGACGTCGATGAACAACTGAATGAGGCCGAGGGCATCCAGCGTAAGGGCTTGATCTTATCCACGATTCTGAAGCTCAAGCAAATCTGTAACCATCCAGCGCAGTTCCTACAGGACGGCAGCGCCTTCACCACCGAGCGGTCCCACAAGCTCCAGCGGCTTGGGGAGATGATCGAAGAGGTGATTGACAGCGGTGAGAGCGCGCTTGTTTTCACACAGTTCACGGAGATTGGAGGCGCGCTGGAGCGGCATCTCGAGCACGTCCGACATTACAACACGTACTATTTGCACGGAGGGACCAATGTGGCACGGCGGGAGCGGATGATTACCGAGTTTCAAGATCCTGAGACCGAACCGTCGGTGTTTATTCTCTCGCTGCGTGCAGGCGGCGTTGGCCTGAATCTGACAAAAGCGAACCACGTCTTCCACTTCGATCGCTGGTGGAACCCTGCGGTCGAAGATCAGGCTACCGACCGCGCCTTCCGCATCGGCCAGCGCAAGAACGTCTTTGTGCATAAGTATGTGGCCATGGGGACGATGGAAGAACGCATCGATGCAATGATCGAGGACAAGAAACGGCTCTCCTCGCTGGTTGTGGGGACCGATGAGTCCTGGTTGACCGAGCTCGATAATGATACATTCAAAGAATTGATCGCACTGCGTCGCAGCGCGGTCCTGGAGTGATAACGATGGCACAGTTCAGCCGCACCTGGTGGGGTCAGCGCTTTATCGCGGCCCTGGAACAGTTTACCGATCCAGCCCGGCTCGGTCGTGGACGGTCCTACGCCAGTGGAGGGCGCATTCTCGAGTACACGCTGGCTAATGGCACGGTCACGGCCAGGGTTCGTGGTTCGATCAACCCGTACTTTGGCGTCTATAAAGAACCCATCTACAAAACATCGATTAAAATCAAAGCGATCAGCGCCGCCGACTTGAAGAAGGTCATCCGCCAGATTGCATCGCGAGCGGACCTGGTCACGAAACTGCTGATGAACGAGATGCCTGATACGATTGAGGACGTCTTCTCTGAGATGGGTCTGCATCTTCTGCCGTACAGCGAGCGCGATTTCGAGACCTCATGTTCATGCCCGGACTGGGCTAACCCCTGCAAGCACATCGCCGGGGTCTACTACCTGCTGGCGTCTGCCCTGGACCAGGACCCTTTCTTGATGTTTGAGTTGCGGGGATTGTCCAGAGACGACTTGCATGCCGAACTGGTGCGCACGCCGCTGGGACAAATCCTGTCGTCTGCCCTGAAGTCAGAAGACGTTCCCGTGGTGGAACCGGTCGAGTCCCTCTACACTCGCCCGACAAGAGAGCCAGATGCGGTCGTTGCCAGTCACAAAGAGTTCTGGACCGGTGCGAAGAGGTTGCCTGCACCGCTAACTAGTACATCGCAAGCAAGCGTCCCGGCGCTGCTGATTAAGAAGCAAGGGGATTATCCACCATTCTGGCGCAAAGATGTGTCATTCATCAGTGTAATGGAAGAGCTGTATGAGCGTGTTCGGACGAAAAACAGGCAGATGAAGTGAGACAACCTTCCAGCATTACTGCGATAAGAAGTTATCTCCAGATGTTTATGGTAGAGGTAGTTATGGTTTTTCTGGTAGTCGTGCGAGGATTTGCGCTAGTAAGTTTTCCACTCGGTCCAGGCGTGTGTCCATTTGATTAAGGCGCGTGTCCATGCTCTCCAGGTGTACATCCATTGCGTCCAAGCGAGTGTCTACGCGCTCAAAGCGCTGTTCTATCTGTGATTTGAGCGATGCTAACCGTTTCACAGCATCTTCCGTTAGCCCTTTTACCATCGTCATTTCTATGGCCATTTCTCCGTAGGCTTTGATGGTTTCGGTCTTGTATTGTTTGAGACCATATTCTAGTATGGTTAACCGCTCTTCTTGTGTTGGCATTGAGAATCTGCCTTTCGCTCTCTGAATAACCTGCTTGGAGGTCAATTCTATTATAGCATAGTTTGAACAGTTGTAAAGCCTGTGGAAAGCCATGTTGAGCCTGGGTGAGAGCATTCTCAATTTCATCTGCCACCCATTTCGACGCTACTGCCGTCGGTGAAAGCAGCAAACAAACGACATCTGCCTGCTTTATATTGTCCGAGAGCTGCTCTCTCAATTGTGCAGTTGGCTGAATATCAAAGAAGTCTAGCCAAACTTCACAACCGTGGGACTCAAGCAGGCTTTTTATCTTAAAGGCATCCGCGTGATCCCGCGAACTATAGGAGATGAAGACCTTTTTCATTTGAGAGAGTCTCTTTGCTGTGTAATATGGATAAAGTCGAGCTTACTTTTTTCGCAGTTACAGTGGATTTTAATGCCTTCTTTTTCAAGCACCCGTTGTTTGCCCGACCTCGATAAGATAGTTATCAGGGTCACGCATGCTGTGTGCTGCTCTCTGTCGAGCTGCTGGTGGACTTTACCCATGGTCATCAGGTGCGTCAGGTCAAGATCCGACTGGGCTGGTTCCTCTTCCCTTTTTTCACCAGCAGTTCTAGGAAATCACCAGAGTTCTGCAAGGAATCTCAACCGTGAAGCAAAGACTTTCATGTGATGATTGAATTAAGTCTAGTGCCTTCTTGCTTTCTCAGCTTCACCTCAGCATTTTCACAAGTCCAACTCAGAGAGGCAGGCTAGACTCATGTGTAGCGAGATATAACAGCGGCATGGGAAATGAGCCTACTCATGCATAGTGTAACTGAGAGTAGGCCCCTCCCTTGCAGCGGCACGAGCCCTCGTTTCATGCTTCACATGCCGCAACTGTGCCCTGCCAAAACCCAGAGCATCATTTTGAACGACACGAGTATCAACGAGCAAAGGACGGAGGAAACAGATGTTTGAAGTACTTCCAGGCATATCTCAGAGAGAGTTCTTATTAGACGAAGCGGCAGCCGAAACTCCTTGGGTCAAAAAATATGTGAGAGCCACGATTGCTGAGGCCGACCAGCAGGGCAACATTCGCACCCACGAAAGGGTCGTGACGCGGGACTTTGGCAAGGAAATAGAGGTCGTGAACCCACAACCGTACTGGGCAGGATTGGGCAATCCTCCCTGGCCGAAATATGTCACGAAACGATGTCATAAGGAAGGTGCAGCCGAAATCCCCGTCCCACTAGACAAGGCAAAGGGCGTCGAGGAAATCAGAAAGCGGCTAGATTCACGGGTATGAAGAAGCTGAGTTGAACACGTGTGTATGTGAGAGCTACTTGTCACTGATGAACCTATGAGGAGAGAAATCATGAATCAGATGCGTACTTTTCCGGTACGTCTCACCCACATTGGCGGACCGACAGCCCTCATTGAGATCGGCCAACTGCGTCTCCTGACCGATCCTACATTTGACTGGGCAGGTTCATATCGATTGAGGGTGAAATGAAACCCAAGGCCCATGGGTTGATACGTATCAGACCATACTGTGACAAAACAGTGCCCCCTCGCTTCTTATGAAGAAACCATCGTCTCTAGTGGATTACTCATCGTGCTTTGCACGCACAAGTCTCTCCTGTGGGCTGAGCACCATTGTTATTCTAAAGGAGAAGTATGAGATCATGCTGTGAGAATCCTGAGACGAAATTGAGAGCCACTTATCCGGTCTAATTCTCAGCTTCATCTCAGACTCATCTCAGCATGGCTTCATAAAGCCATGCTATACTTCCCATAGCGATGCAAGCAAGACAATGTATGAGCATCAGCAGTTCTCTAGAAGGAGACAGTGGACCTCAGCAGTTCCTTGGCCCATCCTGGAGGCGACAAAGATTGGAGGAAGATGATGAAGGCGCACATTCTGGTGGTAGACGACGATCCACGCATCACAGATCTGTTGCGGCGCATCCTCGCCTATGAAGGGTACAGCGTGGCCATTGCGGCGAGCGGCAGCGAGGCTCTCACTCGTTCACTGGAACGTCCGCCCGACCTGGTTGTGCTCGACATCATGCTACCAGGGCTGGACGGATTGGAGGTGGCGCAGCGGCTACGCACGGCGGGCGATACCGTGCCCATCCTGATGCTCACGGCGCGTGACGCTGTCGCCGACCGTGTGAAAGGTCTCGAGACAGGCGCGGATGACTATCTGGTGAAACCATTCGCT
>JBKPAZ010000190.1:0-9315 GCA_046726655.1 Chloroflexota bacterium | reverse complement strand
AAAAACCGTCTCTACCAGGCATTTTACGCGCTGGGGTGTGTGGTGCGCACGGTCTTTTTGCTGACGATGATTTCCGATGTGAAACTGCGTGAAGTGATTCACCGCGCAACCAATAAAATGGAACAATACAACGCCCTTGAGGATTGGGTACGATTTGCGAGAGGAGGGGTCATGTATGAGCATGCATTTGACGAACAGGAGAAACAGGTCAAATACACAGGCCTCTTAACCAACTGCGTCATTTTAGACAACACGGTTGAGATCAGTGCTGCACTCAATGCACTTGCTCAAGAAGGATACCTCCTTTCCATTGATGAAGTCGCGGCACTCTCACCGTATCAGACCAGACACATTAAGCGCTTTGGCAACTATGAGATCGATTTTGAAGCCGTTCCCACGCTCAATGCAGACGACCTGACCTTCACCCTTGAGCCACCTTCAGACCCTTCGGCCATTGAGACCGTTCAAGGGGACTGAATACCAAACAGGAAACCACGTCTCTCGGGAAAACTCCTGCCAGATCCTCCCTGGCAGGGGTCCCTTTCTCCCGAAGATATAACAAATTGCTCTGTGAGTGGTTTTTACAGTGATCCTAGTCCTCCCTCAGAGTTGCAATGAATCAGAACCATCCAGCAAAGAGTTCTTCAACACCCTGATTTCTTGTGCTGCTTGGGACATAAAACAGCGAACACAATCATGGAAGCAAATCGACCACAGACGGAGTAGGAAAAGCAAAAGTAAATGGGTCATTAATGGCAGCAAGAGATGCTACTGCTATAGACTCAACGACCTCGATAATCATCTGTATGATTTCTTCAGCAAGATAAAGATGAAATGGCCAGGTCGCAAAGTCGATCCCTTTCCCAACTTCAAAAGAATACGTGGTTCCCTTGTAAACCAGCGTTTTATTGTGCCCCAAGCGGTGAAAGTACACGCCATCGTTGTGAATGGTGTTGCGTACACTCAGTAACAGTTGCATCAGTGGTTCATAGCGCTGAAGATCAAGACGTTTGAATAACCAGCGATAAAGAGGTTCAAATTCACTATGTCCATTCTTACAAGCAGTTGGGTCAAGGGCTCTCACATATAACCGGAAGGAGCTTTCTATGGCTGAGACCTGCATTTGAATACAGCCCACGCGTAAAAATCGATCAAACTCTACAATCTTGTTTTTAATATCCTCATCGCTCAGGGGTGCTATTGCGGTGAAGTGCGGAGGCATCCACCATTGTCGATGTGACAACTGCTCGTGTTGGAAAATCAGTCCCAAGTAGACATTGCTCAGCGTGTTAGCATATTTAGCAAAAACCGTCACTCTTGCATCTGTTGCTTTCCAGGTCGGGTGTCTTTGCAAGACGCTCTCTCGCTCATTCTTCAGCGCATTAATCAGTTTCTCAAATGGCTTAATCACAACCACATCCATAAGGATCCTCTCAGCTAATACGAGCCTGGACACCAGGGAATAAGAGGCGAATATCAAAAAGTGGTTAGAATTGTAGACCCCGATTTATCGAGGGGCGAGCGAAGCGAAGAAAACCTGGCCGTTCAGCCACTCACACCCAGTCGTTTGAACGTTTCCTGTGCGCTCTTGAGCAGTTCCTGACCTCGCTCCATATCTCCCCTTTCATCACGCGCAATATAGAATAGACCATAGGCCTCTTCAGTTCGCGCATGTTCCACCGCATCCTCAATTGCTAGAAGCCCGGTAAGAGACCGCTCGAAACAGGACTGCGCATCCTCAAATCTTCTCTGTGCCTGCCAGATACGTCCCTGCAAACGCTCGCCAATTGCCGGTAATTGACGATACTGACGACTCAGCGCGAGTTGCATCCCCTCATCAAGGTACGTTTGCGCTTCCCCTGGCTTGCCAGCATGAAAATACGACTTTGCAGCCTGTATGAGCAGGTGAGGATAGACCATGGAGGTCTCACCCTCAATTTTTGCTAACTGCAAGGCTTCCAGAATGTCTGAAATGGCTTGTTCCCAGTCGCCTTGCCATCCGGCGCACACACTTCGACTCCAAAGCACTCTTGCTTGTAAGTCCGCATCATGCAGCATACCCGCAATAGCATATGCTTTATCTCCCAACTGCTTTGCGTCATCCCGGCGTCCCGCTTGTATGGCGAGGAACGCCAGCACCAGGTTTGCCCAGCCCTGCGCTCCTACTACTCCGTGTAACTGTGCTTTTTTAAGAGCATCACGTGCTCTGTCTTCTCCTTCGGGGATATGTCCAAGGAGCATGTCAGCCCAGGCGGCTGAATAATTCATCATCGGTTCCCAGTCAGGTTTATTAAAAGTGCAGCAGACTTCTGCTCCTCGCAAGGCATACTCAAGCATCCTGCCAGGAGATTCCGTGAGAAATGCGCACCATGCTCGCGCCCACAACAAGACAACCGAAATAAATGGATCGTTTCCTCCCACTTTTGCATGCAGCTCATCGGCCTGCCGCAACTTATCAAGCGCCTCGGGTGCCTCACCCATAACAGTGGCCGCTAATCCCCATTGAGCATAGGCTTTCGCGAGCAAGGCAGTTTGATCCTGCTTTGGTGCAATGCATTCCAGGGTGCACTGGATATACTTAATAGACTCCAACTCTCGTCCCTGCCAATGGCAGAAGAAAGCCACGTCCAGGTACGTTTCCGCCTGTTTTACATCTTCTTCGAGGTCCCGCCAGAGAGCGCACGCCGCCAAACCAGCCTTCATAGCGTCATCTACTTGTCCGGTATAGAGGTAGATGTTAGCTAACTGGTGCAGGAGTGTGGCACGACGCGAGCGTTCTCCGTCGCCAATCAACAGATCAAGCACGGTTTTCACGTAGTTTCCAGCATCTACAAAAGCATAGACGCTTCTCGCATGATTTGCTGCCTTGAGCAAGTAGTCCACCGCCTTCGTATAATCCTCAGCCATCTGGTAATGATATCCCAACTGACCGTAGTAAGGCTGAAGGTGGGCTGCATAACGTGCCTCTATTGCCTGCGCCACCTGTCGATGTAACGTGCGTCGCCGTAGAGGATTCAGCCACTGGTACAATACCTCGCGAATTTTGTCATGAGTAAAGGTGAGGTCGAGATCCTGCCCATAATAACCCGTCACATCACTTCTATTGGAACTAGAGTCGATCAAGGAAGAAAGAAGCTGAAGCTGAATCGCGTTATCGATATGTTCCGCAATGACTTCTTCTGAGAGACTGCGCGCCTTGCAGAGCAGTGCGGAGCTAAACTGGCGTCCCAGGACAGCAGCAAGAGCCAGTGTGGTACGGCAATCAGGAGAAAGATTGACCAGGCGCCGTTCAATGAGCAAACGCACACTCTGGGGTATCTCCAACTCGGTTGCCTTGACCGTACTCTGCCAGCGCTCACCTGTCCATATGATCTTCCCTTCTAAGATAAGCGCGCGAACAGCCTCGCCAATGAAAAAGGGGTTACCCTCGGTATGCCGGTAAATCTCACCCGCAAAAACAGGGGTTACAGGCTGACTAGCCATGTTAACCAGAAGTTGCTGCACCTGCTCCTCAGTGAGGCGTTGTAGCCGTAATTCTTCTCCTATTCCACCACGCTGTAAAGCAGCGATCAATCCGCGCAAAGGGTGAGTCTCATGCACTTCACCGCTACGATAGAGGAGCAAATAGAGCGGCAGGGAGTTACTCTTGCCAACGCTACTGACGCTATCAAAAGGGCTAACTCCTCCTTGTAGTGTCAAATAGTTGAGCAAGTGCAAGGTTGCAGCATCGGCCCATTGTAAATCGTCCAGGATCAGAATCAATGGACGTTCTGCCGCCAGTGCATTGAAATAGCGAGCGACAGCGTTGTAAAGGTTGCGGCGTTCGGCCTCTGGTCCACCAGGTTCTGGTTGGGGTAGTTCTGGAAATGTAAGGCGTATATCTGGCGCAATTTTTGCGAGATCAGCAGCGTTGGTTCCCAGCATCGAGCGCAGCTTCTCAGGACTGCAGGTCTGTACATGAGCGCTAATCGCATCAGCTATTGGTTGATACGGAAGCAGTCCGCTCATTTCATAACAGTACCCCCAGAGAACTGTCGCCTGTTGAGCTTCTTCGCACCAGTGCGCAAAGTCGCGGGCAAGGCGCGTTTTACCAATGCCTGGTTCGCCACTCGTAAAGATGACCCGCCGTTGCCCGTTACGAGCCTGGTTATAGGCACGCTGCATACGGGTGATTTCTTCTTCGCGTCCAACCAGTTCAGCCTTCAAAATACGGTCCGGATCTAACTGGGAGGGAGTAACTGGCTCTTCGGTTTTACTCTTTAAATCAAGTCCACCTGTACTGCCTTCCAGCGGTTTGTCTTCATTCGTATCTGCATGAGGAGACATTTGCTCACGAGCGATGGTGATTACCGGGGTAGGCTTGCTTTCAAGCCTTGATTCTCGCAGATCTATACGGATCTGGCCCATCTGGATTTGCCGGAACAATTCATTGGTTTCAGGCAGCGGAGCAGTGCGCAGTTCTTCTTTCAATGCCTTACGCAATGACAAATATTGATTAAGGGCATCGCTGCGCCGGCCCATACGCGCATACACAAGCATGAGTTGCCGGTGCGTTTGCTCGTCTGCAGAATTGCGTTCAACTAATTCAAGCAGGTATTCGGAAGCACGTGGCCCTTTTCCACTCGTCAGTGCCAGGTCAGCAGCATTCTCAAGCAGCCAGCTATGAATGCGGCGCAGACGATCACGCCTGCGCTGTGACCAATCTTCGTAAAGATCCTCGGGTAAATAGTCCCCGTTATAAAGGGCCAACACCGTATCAAACTCATCGAGCAAGGCTTCATTTTGACTCTCGGTTTCTTTACCAGAACGGCTCCGAATCTTAGCCTGCAATTGTTTGGTAGAGGACTCAAAAACATCGGCATCGATCCCTACACTATTGGGGATCAGCAGAAGAGTGTCATGGTCCAGGAGGACATAGCTGGATGAGCTGCCCTTGCCCGTCGGCAGGTCAGGCTCTAAAGCTCTGCGCAATAAGTAGAGGGTTTTACCAAAGGAGTTCGTCGCTTGTTCAAGTGCTGAGTTGGGCCAGAGAATCTCCTGCGCCTGTTCCCGATGGAGACGATGTTGCTCTACTGAAAGTAGTAATTTGAAGAGATCAACAACTTTACGACGGCTCCAGTTTCCTCCAGTAAGCGGGTCCTGGTTGCGACGTACCACAAACCGACCTAATGTCGAAACCTCAAGCCTGGTGGTTACGTCTATCATTCTCGAATCCTCAAATGGGACGTGGCGCTCAAATAAATACTCTTCGATTGATTTATCACAGCAACCCCTGATGCATCCTCTAGATACATGGGCAAATCACCTTTACCATGGAGCCTGATCTACAAAAATTATAGGCCAGTTACCTGTTTTACTCTAGTTTCCCACCGTATTATCTGCCCCTGTAAATGACGTGTCAATAGATTCGGTAGAATTGCGGTAATCCCCCGGTAATCCATAGGCAATAGTCTACAGCTACACTTACTACTAATGACAGTTGAAAAGATTATCTTACAATGCAAGGTGAGGAATGACATGACAATTATGACACTTGAAGCTCCAACAATACCTGTATGGACACCGAAGGCTAAAACAGTAACGTGGGAAAATACAGCGACCTCTCAGAATCCAGTGCAAAGCCCTGATACCTCATTGCGTGGCACCTCACCAAAAGCCACAACATCAACAGCTGGAACAGCAGTGCTGCCTTTGGCGGAACCAACCGACGAAGAACTTATTTCAGCCATCTGTAAAGGCGAGGAGGACGCTTTGGAAATGCTCTATGAACGTTACAACCGCTACGCATACTCTCTGGCGTACCGCATTCTCCGCGATCCAGTAGCTGCCGAGGATATTGTGCAAGATGCGTTTCTCTCAATCTGGCGCAAAGCATCCTCCTATCAGATGCAACATGGTAGCGTACATAGCTGGCTTCAAGCTATTGTACATCATCGAGCAATTGATAAGGTGCGCGCAGCCGCCCATCGCGACCACCAGTGGACATCCTTACAGGCCGACGATGAGCAAGACCTTCCGAGTGAACAATCTGACGTGTGGGAACAGGCCTGGCAAGGCGAGCAACGTAGAATCATTCGTGCAGTCTTGGATCAGATTCCAACGGAGCAGCGCATGGTAATTGAACTTGCTTATTTCGGTGGTTACACACATGCCGAAATCTCTGAGCAATGGCACATCCCTCTAGGCACCGTAAAAGGTCGTATGCGCCTGGGATTGCAGAAAATGAAAGCTCTTCTTGCAGAGCAGGGATTGGACCTCTTATGATATACTTGATGTGCGCATCGCTCCTTAAACGATGCCATTATTATTCTAAGTTTGATACCCGATTGTCCTAATTTGACACGAAATCTTACGTTTTGACACGTTCTGATATGATATGATGTGACAACGGTATCTTAAGGGCGCAACCGTTGCGCCCATTTTGTCATCACTTACATGTATTTCCGCGTTCGTGAATGGAGCGCAATCTGCCCAGACAACAGGTGAGAACAGGTGGAGCGCAGTCGACCCACACGCCAGCAGGCGAGAACAGGTGGAGCACGGTCTCTCTGCACTTCATGTGACTCTACGAGAAAGGGAGAGTGAATGACCGGTAACTCCAGGCAATTTCAACCAAAGAGGATCAGTGACACAAACAAAAGTGATCTTTCTCCTCTCATTCTTTCACCCACCCGCAGTAAGCGAAACGAAGAATGGATAGAAGAAGAACTACTGGCCGAGGATGATCCTCTGGCATCAAATCCTCCACGCCCACCTACCAGTTCGATCCGCTGGAACACCCCTACAACAGGACGACGCGGAACTGGAACGCGTGATGTCTCTATCGAAACTACCCGCCAGCAAATTCCTGTTCCACCCCGTCGAACGGCACAGATATATAACCCATCAACCGGCCCGGTACAGGCTCGTTCCCGACGTAACACTACGTTCCAACCAACCTCTTCCCCATTGCCAGCACAGATAGGGGATCAGAAAAAAGTACATTGGATGCTATACGTGGGCGTTGGCATGATTGCTGCGCTTGCCTTGTGGGTGACCGCTTCATCGCTACTTGCATGGGGAACTAACAAGTACAACGATATCATTTATGGCAATCCACGTCTGTATCAAACAGACGAAGTTGTCGGCCACAATCATGATAGTCCAGCTCATCCCAGTCATTTTATGGCACTGAATCTCCACGGCCAGGTAATTATCATTGAGCTACCCGCCGGTGACCCAACAAAGTCCATCGATTATATAGGACCCGACTTGATCGCCGCAGGCGATGAGTTGATACCGATTAAGCTTACGTTTAGTGACATCAATAATGACAACAAAGTGGATATGATTGTTCACATCCAGGACAAAGAGGTTCACTTCTGCAACAACGGCACCAAGTTCACAGCTTGCAATTAACCTTCCGATACTGCTGACGAAGTCCCTCCGAATCTTTGTAAGGGCGGGAGCAGAGTGGTGTGGTGCGGGGACCCTTGTGGTCGCCCTAGGAACTCGCCAGCAGTTGCTTTACCGGTGCAAGAACACAGGTAAAAGCAACTGGGCGGCATATATAAGATGCCAGAGTGTTAAGGCAAGCGTCAATAGAGCCAGCGCTATATGGAATTTTCTCCAGTAAGCAATAATGTAGCGATAGAATTGCTCCCGCTGCATTGCTCGCTCGACCTGCTGCAACTCAGAGAGATGTTCCTGCGCACCTGGCATCAGAGCGCCCGGGCGCATCAGTTCGCTTTTCTTATCAGGAACCAGGCGATAGTGGTTGGCGTTGCGGCTTAATTCCTGAGGTGTTTCCTCTAGTGTGATGTAGGCTACATCCCACGGTGTTTGCAGTGCCTGGTCGTTAGACATAAATGAGAAATCCTTTGACACCGGGCCAGATAATGGCACCAGCGACGTGGAGGCTTTGTGAGATTTCTCGCCTGCTACAGGTAGAAAGCCGCGCAAATCCTGAGTGTTGTGTACTACCATAGCCTGTAACTTCTGCGAGATAGTCTCAATGCGATCGTCACCCTCAACGGTCAGTGCTTTGTGTACCTCTCCTGTAATCATACGTGGGACCAGGCGATCCAGGAATCGACCTACTGCGCCGCTTACGGCAAGAGCGATCATGCCGTAAAGGGCATAGGTGCCAGTGCGAGGATTGAAATTGCCGAAAGAGTGAAGGAACAGGAAGACCAGGCCCCACACACCAAAGCAGATATGCCAGTTCAAAGATGCATGCAGCTGACCGACAACCCGCTTCTTACGCGAGCGACGTCGCAGGCTATAGAGAACGGCTGCAAAAAGCAGGAAGATTGTGCCGGTGATGGCATAGGCATACCCGGCTATGCTGTCGGGTGAAGCATCATTGCTATGCTGTGTGTACCACACATAAAATGCTCCACCAATCGCCACACCCAGGAGCATCACACCAAGACGTATATACCAGGCGCGTCCTCCCGAAAAGAACAGCCAGCTATAGCCAGTTTCGCCCTTGTTTTGTTTGCGGTGCTCGATTGCCGCCACTATTCACCCCATCCAGAGCGCAACATACGCACTTTGAGCAACATCATCATAGCATCACGGTGCAATCCCACTGGACAGGGGGCAACACAAGCGCCACACTGGTAACACGAACGCGCAAACCGAGCCACTGGAGCAGAGATAGGGCCTGCGAGCGTTTCACGATTCAGCACGTCGATAGTGATTGTGTCAGTAACAGCAGGGCAGGCGAGAAGGCATTCGTTACAACCAATGCAGGCATGCAGCTCTTGCGCCACCTGGGGTACTGTCTTGTGCAGCATCACAACGCTGTTAGCGCCCGGCTTAAAACCTGTTTTCAGCATTTAACGACCTTTCTTGACCGCCACTTGCTTGCCCGTGTAGGACCAGAGACTACTTGAGGGATTGTCCCTCGCCCCAAGTTGTTCAGTTTCTTCCATGCCCACTACCGGAGATACGATGAATTGCTCATCTGTTGAACTTGTAACGGTTTGATTGCCCATTGGTAAAGAACCGGGCGCAATGAACTGACTACCCCAATGCTCTGCTTTAACCGCTGGTAATCTATCGCTATACGACCAGAGGCTGCCTGAAGGATGTCGTGGCGCGCTTGATGGAAGTGGGACGAGTGTCGACTCGATAACGTATGGCGTATCTAGCTGGTAGCGCATTTCCTGATCTGGAGCGATACCTCCCTCAAAGAACAGCGCTTCGCTCTCGTTGGGAATAGATTCACTCTTTCGAAGAGTATTCGTGTGATCAACATGCATATCACGTATACGATAAGCCTTTACCTCGATCCTTGCTCTGCTATCAATTGTTGCTACGCCAGGGGCA
>JBKPAZ010000189.1:0-14141 GCA_046726655.1 Chloroflexota bacterium | reverse complement strand
CATGCGGCACTATCCACTTTCCGCCAAATCGAGTGTGCAGACCCTCTACCCCTACGGCGTGACCGTCGATCCACAGGGGATGGTCTGGTTCACCGAATCGGGCACCAACCAGCTTGGCCGCCTCGATCCGACGACTGGAAGAGTACAACTGTTCGCTGTACCAGACCGCCACGAACTCCTCATGGAGATTGCCAGCGATGGGCAGGGCACGATCTGGGTCACTTCCTTCACTCCTGGCCTTCTGTTTCGCTTTCGTCCAGGCACTGGAACCTTCACTACCTACGCCACTCCATTTACTGGCGGCCAGCAGAGTGCGATTTATGGCCTGCTCATCACCTCCTCTGGTGAGGTCTGGGTGACGATGTTAGCAGAAAACGTGATAGCGCGCCTGGATGCCGCAGCGGGTCGTTTCGTCTACTATCGCATTCCTACCCCTGGCACTTTACCACTGGGCCTGGCGATGGATGCCAACCAGAGGCTCTGGTTTACCGGGGTTGACAAGATTGGCAGGTTGCGTCCATAGAGAGCAATACCAGAGACAGCAGATTCCATGCATGACTACGGCAGTGGAGGAGCCGCATCGTGCACTGGAAGCAAGAGTGTGTCACGGTACTCAGTAGCCGGGGTAGGTCGCTCTGGATTTTCAGGATGCCACCACCAGAGCCGCTGCATCACATTCTTTTCTTTCTCCGTCCACTGAAAGCCAATTTCACCAATATTGGCATAGCCCACTATTTGCTTGCTCGTCTTCCTCTGGTCCAACCACTCGTCAAGGTGCTGCATCGCATCTGCTGCCAGAGAACTCCTCTTTGCCAGTGCCTGCCCAAGGTGCTCTGTGCCCTCTACCACTCTCTGGAAGAAGGAGTGTCCTCGCTCGGGAGGCCTCGTTAGTGCCTCTTTGGGCTCCGCAGGCTGTTCCTGTTGGTTTGCTCCCTTCTGTGGATCATGTCTATTTTGCAGGTAGTGCAATCGATAGCTGCGGTGTGGCGGAAGCTTATTGAATGCTCCTGGAGGCCACCCTTGAGCCGGGAAAACGATCTCATGAGGAGATTTCATGAGATCTAACAGTTTGGGGATAGACCACCAGAACTGATAGGTACGCGAGCGTAACAGGTTAAGCATTTCATCGAAAGACTGGTGATCGTCAGCCACAACATCCCAGGCGAACAGGTCTGTCGATGTCTTCTCCTCTTTTCTCAAAAGATGGAAGAATTCTGGATATCCCATCGTCAAAGCTGCTATTTGGGCTCCTGACCCTTCATTGAGTAACGGACTTGACGTGTAATCAACAATCTTTGCAGTTGCCCTGGTGTGGTGATCCCAGTATTCCAAACTTGAGCCAAAGGCAAAGTGGACATCTCCCGAAAGAATAACAACTCGTTCCAGTGTGCTGATAGCCTTCAGGAATCTCTGATATGTGAGCCGCTCCAGCCCCCAGGATTCAGGATCGTAGGTATAAATATTTTTGGAGCGTACTCTAGTCCAATATTGGATGGCTTCCACGAAGTCTACGCCTAGAACAGGTGTAGCGGAGATAATCAGGGTGACCTCTGCGTTCTTGTTCGCGTTCCCTATTATTTGTGTGGCGATAGCGTCGGGCGATAAAAGTCCTGGAAACTCATGGGGCGTCAGGTAGATGCGTTGGGTCCGCGTATTCATCACAATGACATGGTACTGGGGACCTGTAAACGTATAGTGCCACTGTAGGGCCTGTTCCGGACATTGCAGTTGCCCACTCCCGCCGAAGTCACGAGGCAAACCAATGACCTGAGAGATGGTAGCTACACGCGAATCTGATTCGTCTCCATACCATCCATCAACTGCTTCGAGAAGGGCTGAACCGTTTGGCGCATCGAACTGTTCTGGCGTATTGCCCCAGGCCTGGAATAATGCATACGCTAACAAAGCGTTGAAAATGATCCGTCGCCCCAGGTCGTTTCCCAGCACGCGTTGACACCACGCTCCGTCAAGGTACCAATCGTCGGTTACATCATGATCATCACAGATCATGTAGGTCGCGATGTTTGCTAGCGCTCGCCGTACCTGAGGAAGTGTCGAGCGGAATGCGCGCAAACGCTCCGTTTTATGCAGGTACTCCGCTGCTGCCTTCTCTTGCTTCGCAGGATCAAGTAACCCATTCGGGTAGGCGTTGACATACTCTGGGATGGGCAAGTCGTCCGGCCAAAGCAAATCCGACCAGGCAAAAAGATACATGGTAGTGTATTCGTTCAGCGATAATAAGTGGCTTTCTGGTACCTCAGAAGTAAACAGCGCCTTGTTTCGTACAGTGTCCTCTCGATTTCCCGGTGCCAGCACGCGAGCAGGACCATCGACCTGCGGAAGGATCTCTTCCTGGTTTCCTGAAAACAAAAAAGTGCCTGCATCTATGATCGCAAACAGCAGTGGCTCTGCTACATCATCAGCATAGATTTGGTCACCGGTCAGAAAGAGCTGTTGCGGACGATGCACTGAATCTTGGGCCGAATCCTCGAGAATGGTGTCAAGCGCTGAGAGCATTTCCTTCCCAACGCCGTGCGGTTTGCGACAGGAACCATGAAATATTCTGAACTGGTTCAAATCTGGCGGTGGCAAGACGAAGCTGGGAAGTGGATGTCCTGGATACACCAGGCGTTCCAACAGGCTAGCCGTTGAGGAATCCAGGTTGAGGATTCCTGGCGTACTAAGATGAGCGGCTGTCTCAGGCACCTGACCGTCCGCTGAGCTTGTGGCCTGGAAGAAAAGGTTATAGTAGTACAAGGAACCCCAGGCCAACAATTCATCATTCTTCGTGGAATGAGCTGTGACAGCCACAATATGAAGGTGATCGCCCAGACGGATTGTGCGGCGCGTACCGCTCATCTGTTCAATAAGGTTCCCGGTATTATCTTTTGCGTAAATACGCAAGGTAACCATTTGGGATTCTTTTAAAGCGAGCCATACAGTTACCGCATGTTGTTCCGTACGACGGAGAATGGGCCCTGCAAGAATTAATGGAAGCCTATCAAATCGCTCTGCTAATGGTGTCCAAGACATAGCAGTCACCCCTTCGCTTGAGTTATGCAACACGCTGTTGTTCTCTTGAAGTTTCTCAAGATAGTACTCTTACCCTCCTGGAGGCCTTCCTCACGGAGTTCAGCCAGGAGCGCCTCCTGTTGTGGACTGCCTTCTGGTCCTGCGCGCTGGTCTGTGCCACGCACCAGTTCCATCAGGGGCGTCATCTCCCAGGCAGCAATGTAGATGTACGTGCGTGCCATGAGAAAATGGCGGCACATGGCGAGGAAGGTGGAGTGCGCATCGACGAGATAGGCCACCTGCGAATCGGCATGGACGGGGGTATAGCCCTCAGCCCACCAGTTCTTCAATTGTTGCTCGTTGTTAGCTGACATAGATCCTCTCCACTGGAAAAATAGCTGTACCTGCGTAGGTAACGAAATAGCTCGTGCCCCCTGAATATTTAGCGGTGCTCGTCTGAAAAGGATCGGCAGCAGGGTGGAAGCGAAGAAACAGCTTCATTTGCAACCAAGCCGTTGCTCCTATCAGTATAGCATAGTGTATGCAGATGAGGATATCGCAGCCGGCCGTTTCGTCTACTATTGCATTCCTACACACGGCAGTTTGCCGCTGGGTCTGGCCATGGACGCCACCCAGAGTCTCTGGGTTTACCGGCGTTGACAAGATCGGCCTGCTGCGTCCATAGAGGCCGATCGGACGGGTCTATCGCATGGTGGCTTCACCCACCGCTTGTGACCCAACACTCCGAGTGAATGCGAAGCAAGGGCGAGGGAAGGGTTCAAGGGTATCCAATGGGCAACGTTTCAAGCGATGCCGCCTGGTTACAGATACCCTTGAAGGTCTTAGCCCTCACCTAGCCGTTTGAGAGTTCCACCTTGAGCACCGTGGCGGTGGAGCCAGCGAACTGGACTTTCACTTTGACAATTTGATTGGCTTGAATGGCTTGCGCGTTGCCTCCAACGTCACTCAAATCGGCCGTTGCCCCGATGGTGAAGCTATAGCTTTGGGTGCCGACCTTGAAATGGATAACGCGATCGGCGCCTACCGCACTGGTGCTGAGCCCCTTGTACTGTACGATGTTCTGCTTGACCACATCGTTTGCGTCGGTAGTATCCAGTTTCGCCGCGGTAAAGCTGCCATCAGCATTGGCCGTTGCCTCCACTTTGATCAGCTGCCCACTGGTTGGCAACCCACCGCCAAAATGGGAGCGGTCCGTCAGGGCGGTGATGCTCATCGAGAGGGTACTGCCATTGGGCATGCTCACTGTGAGGCTACTAGCGCTGACGCTGCGCACTGTCCCCATGAAATTGAGGCTCCCAGGTGCAAACGTGGTTGGTGGCTGCGTCACGCCCACTGATGACGTGGCGTTCACTACCGGCGTTTCCGTCTCACTGAGCGCTGGGGTCGAGTTCGGGACAATGGTGTACGAGTTGCCGCTCCCCGTCACCTGAAGGCTATAGGTTTTGCCCACCTGCGGCTGGAGGTCCGCCACTTGTTGATCCGTCAGCCCGCTGACCGTCACCTGCTGTCCATTGACATTGACGGTGGCACTGTGTTGGGAGGTGTTAACCGAGATGAGCGTGCCTCTGATCGTAATAGCCCCGCCTGTGCTCGTGCTGCCGACACCTGCACAGGCTGTCACCAGGACCATCAGCAGCAGGCCGACGATGCAGACGACGGTCATCTGCAAACGATGTACGATAGGTTGTTGCATAGCATTTCTCCTTTGCTGTTGCTCTATGTTCTTTCCTGTTGTCTCTCTATATTGACGACTATACAGTCGTTTTTTAGTCCCTGCTATGCGTTTTTCCACAGAAGGAGTGTGAACTCAGACATATCCGCTGATATAGGTCATGAGCAGGAAAGCTAGAAGCGAGTGGGGCCAAGCCAGTATCACCTCAACGATACGTGAGCCTCCACCATCCTCGATCACGGTGCTTGCCAGACCTGCACCGTCCCATCGTCGCTGGCCGAGGCGATGTGCTTGCCGTCAGGTGACCACCCGATCGCATTGACCCGGTTCATAAGCTTTCCGCCGTGACCACGATAGATGAAAACGGTGGCTCCCGTAGCTGCATCCCACACATGCACCACACCTGTATTATCAGCTGAGGCGATGCGCCTGCCATCGGGTGACCACCCGACCGCAAGCACACGAGTCGTATGATCCTGATAGGTGCAAATGATGCCTACGGCCCTACCACCCCAGACGTGTACGGTTTGATCAGCGCTGGCCGAGGCAAGGTACTTTTCATCCGGGGACCACGCCAGCGCCAGTACTTCGTCGGCATGACCGCGGTAGGTGAAGAGGGTATTCCCAATCGCTGCATCCCACACCTGGACCGTCTGGTCTGTACTGGCAGAGGCAAGATACCTCCCGCTGGGCGACCACGCCACCGCCGTTACGCCAGAGGCGTGGCTGCGATACGTCAGCAGGAGGCTCCCGCTGGACGTGTCCCACACCTCGACTATCAGAGCACTGTTAGAAGCGATGCGTTTGCCATCAGGTGACCAGGTAATGGTGTACACAATAGGAGCCCGACTGCGATAGGTCAGGATGTCCCTACCTGTGGAGGCATCCCAGATGCGCACGGTTCCATCATCGCCAGCGGAGGCGATGCGCGTCCCGTCGGGCGACCAGGCCACCGCTTGCACACGATCAGCATGACCCTGATAGGTGAAGAGATGGCTCCCCGTGGCAGCGTTCCAGACCTGCACCGTCTTATCAACACTCGCAGAGGCGATACGCGTCCCATCGGGCGACCACACTGCCGCCTGAACAAAATGCGTATGACCACGGTAGGTACAGATGATGGCTCCGGAAGCGGTTGCGCTTTGAGCAGACGACGATGGTTTCACAGCGGGGGTGAGGGAGGGAAGTGAGGGAGCGCTCGATGGTAGTCCTCCACCGGTGGACTGCGTTGCCTGGCAGGCCTGTTCCAATTCCTCCACAAATGCCTGCACACTGGCAAAACGGTGACCTGGGTTCTTGGCAAGTGCCTTGAGCACCACGTCCTCGACATACGATGAGACCGCAGGGTTCTTCCCGCGCAAGGGCAGGGGGGAAAAAGAGAGATGCTGCTGGATGATTTCTTGCAAGGATCCGTGGAACGGCACGTCTCCGCTGAGCCACTCGTAGACGACGATGCCCAATGCGTACTGGTCGCTGGCAGGAGATGGTTGGCCCAGCAGTTGCTCGGGAGCTACATAGTTGATCGAACTGGCCTCTTGCTGGTGCATCAGAGAGCGTCTTTTCTGCGCCAACACGGGAAGGCTCACATCACTGAGGACGAGGGCGTCGCTGCGCCCCAGCAGCATATTCTCCGGCTTGAGGTTGCCATGGATCAGGTAGTGCTCCTGGAGATAGCGCAGGGCTGCTACCATCGGTTTGAGATAGGAGAACATGACCGGTGCTTGCAGGACGGTCCCTCGCGGATGGCGCGCTCGCACACTGCCACCGGAGGCGTAGTCCATTACCAGGAAAGGTCTGTCGCCCTCCAAGCCGCCCTCCAGGACTCGCAGGAGCGAGGAGTGCGCCAGGCGAGCCAGCACGTTCCCCTCGGTGCTGAAGCGCCCTACGTCTGCGCCTGTGAGCGGCAGCGTGAATACTTTGATGGCAACCTGGGTGTGCAGCGACAGGTGCTCACCCACGTACACGGCAGCCCAGTCGCTCTGCCCAAGCAGGCGCACCAGGCGGTAGTTGCCAACCTGCTGACCCACACGATCAGCCATGTGTCTCATCTCCTTTTTGCTCTACTCGCATTATGGGCAGGCCCAATGACTATGGTCAGGGCGCAAACCGTTCCTTATGAAACGCGACCAGGTACTACTGACCGCTTTGCTTGTGAGACGACCTTACACTACATCGTACTCGCATCCCTCTTCATACAGAACCCGGTGGTGCTACAGAGGCCCCTTCAATGGGGAATCTCCGGGCCGCTCCTTGGAGGTATTCTAGGGCGTTCTGTGATAGAAAGCTCCCAGGTATAGCGACACCAACCACACTGGTGCGGACTCACATGCCCACGTTTTCTCGTGCAATGCCCACCGCAGTGCTTGTACATATTGATGCAGACACTTCCACACTGGGGAACCTTTTCAGGCGACGAACTCCGGTCCGAAGAGAGAGTAGGCTCCTTGTTCATGTGCTGTATCTCCTTGCGTGCTTCATGCTGATACTTCGTCTTTTGAGAGCGATTTCACTCATCAGAGGACGCTTCGACGTCATTGCATTGGACAGGGACGATCAGGCAGCGTATACTGCATCACGTGCAGCACAGTGCGCACATGTTTACCCACCTTTGACACTATACGATCAGAAAATGAGACAGACATGAGAATAGCGGGGCAATTGCACATCTCACTCATTTTCCTCTCATGTGCCTGGAGTAGAATAAACGTAAGGAGGAGATCCGTTCATGCCAGTGCAGACAGGAGAAAGAGACCATGCGTATTTTACTCGCGGAAGATCACCCGGTACTGGGGCCGGACCTGAAAAAAGGCTTAGAGCGGGGCTCGTACGTGGTCGATCTCGTAGTGCATGGGGAGGATGCCCTGGCGTTGGGGCTGGCGAGTTCCTATGATCTGCTCGTGCTGGATATTCTTCTTCCCGGTCTGAGCGGCCTGGAGGTCTGCCAGCAATTACGCGATCACAAGCGCACGATGCCGATTTTGTTGCTCACCGCCCTTGGGGAGGTGGAGCATCGCGTGCGGGGGCTGGATTTGGGAGCCGATGACTACCTGACCAAGCCATTTGCATTTGAGGAACTGGAAGCGCGTGTGCGGGCCCTGCTGCGACGGGCGAGCACGGAGAAAACGGCGGTGTTGCGCTTCCTGGACCTGGCGTTGGATACCAGCACGCATCAAGCATGGCGAGGGGAGCGCCCGATCGCCCTTTCCAGCAAGGAATATGCGCTGCTCGAGTTTCTGATGTATCACCCCCGCCAGGTCTTGAGCCGCACGAGAATTGCCGAACATGTCTGGGATGATGATGCCGAGCATCTCTCGAATATCATCGAAGTCTACGTTCGTTACTTGCGCACCAAACTCTGTGCTGAAGGTGAACCAGATCTGATCCAGACGATTCGCGGATCGGGCTATCAGTTAAAGGAACCAGAGCCATGAAGAGAATCCAGCGCCTCTTTCCCCTGGGCATCCGGCAGCAGTTGATGCTCTGGTACAGTGCGGTGTTTGCTGTCCTGCTGCTGCTCTGTGCGGCCCTCTTCTATGCGCGCTTTCAAGCGACCCTTGGCGGGAGCCTGGACACGGCGTTGCAACTGCAAGCCCAGCAGATTGCAGGCGATATTACGCTGAGCACTGACCGGACCATGACCATCCGGGACGCGACCGCCGAACTGCCCGGTTTCGACCCGCTCGATACCCTGCAGCAGCTTCCTCCTGCCGCTGTCAACCTGGGGGTGCTGGTGCGTGTACTGACCTCCGATGGGCAGCCTCTTCGCACGACCCCAGCCTTCCGTACCCTTGTCGTGCCTGCCGAGAGCGTTACCCAACCGCTCCACGGCCAGCCCTGGCAGGGGAATATCACGACGGTCGATGGGCAACCAGTACGGCTCTACAGTCGGGCCCTGACCCAGGAAGGGAAGATCTTCGGGGTGGTGCAGGTGGGCACCGCACTCTCACAGGTGAACACCATCCTATCTACTGTGGGGACCGCATTGCTCATTATCTCCCCAGTGGTGCTGGTGCTCGGCGCGCTGGTGAGCTACTGGTTAGCATCACGGGCCTTTGCGCCCATGAAGCGCGTCATCCAGACCGCACGTGCGATTAAGGCAGGTGATCTGCGGCAGCGTGTGCCCTTGCCCCGGGCGCAGGATGAAGTGTACCAGCTCACACTGACCTTAAACGAGATGATTGACTACCTTGAGCAGTCCCTCATGCGCCAACGACGCTTTGTCGCGGATGCCTCGCACGAACTGCGTACGCCAGTCACCGTCATTCGCAGCAAAACCGACCTGGCACTTTTGCAGGTCTTCCCCCCAGAAGACTATCTGGGCATCTTTCGCACGATTCATGCCGAAGCCGAGCGGCTGGGCCACCTCATCAGTGATCTATTGGCACTGGCTCGGGCAGACGAAGGACAGGTCCATCTGGAACGGGAGGTCGTGCAACTCGACCTGCTCGTCGCGGCGGTCGCCGCCACCGTGGAGCCGCTAGCGGCTGAGCATGGGGTGACCCTGGAGGTCAAGGCAACCGAACCGGTCAGTGTCTCAGGTGACGAAGCCCGCTTGATGCAGGTGGTGATGAACCTCCTGGAGAATGCGATTCGCTACACCAATCCTGGAGGGCATGTCCTGGTGGCCGTTCATACGAAGCACGCGCAGGCTTGCCTGGTTGTGAGTGATACAGGAATCGGCATTGCTCCAGAATATCAGCCGTATCTTTTTGACCGCTTCTACCAGGTCGATGCAGCACGGATAGGCGCCGAAGGAGGCAATAGTGGACTGGGGTTGGCGATTGTGGACTGGATCGTCAAGGCACATGGCGGGTCGATCAAGGTCGAGAGCCAGGTAGGACAGGGATCGACTTTTACTGTCTCACTCCCCTTGCACGTGGCTGGGTGAGGAGCAAATGATGTGATATACTGCACTGGAAACGACAGTCAGATTGTGAGACCTCGCGCGGAATGGGTTTGCGTAGGCAGGAGGGACCAAGATGCCACGAGATAGCCATCGATCCATGTACGACGGTGATGACCATGTGCGCCTCCCCGTACACATCATTATCCTCTTGGTAGCGGTGATGGTCCTCTTTGTAGGAGGTGGCGCCGGCCTGGTGTACTTCTCGATCACCAACCATACAGCCCCCTCCAGAACACCCCCACTACTCAGGTACACGCCGCCACAAGTGCCACGGCTCACGCGAGTCCTACAGTTCAAGCTACCCCTACTCCCCAGGGTAGTCCCACAATAAGCACAGAGCAGAATCCCTATCCCCCTCATACGGGGAATCAGACGCTCAACGACCCATTGAAAGATAATAGCAAGGGGTACAGATGGGACACGGGTACTTTTGGGATCGGCGGCAGTTGCTCTTTCACAGGTGGAAGCTATCATGTTAGCGTGTCACTGCAGAGAAATCTTTTGGCATGTAATGCGGAGGCCGTCAGTTTCGGTAACCTCGCCTACGAAGTACAGATGACCATCCTCAAAGGGGATCGCGGTGGCATCTTCTTTCGCCAGGTCGGCACTCAAGGCCCTTACTACTACTATTCCATCAAAATAGATGGGTCATATGAGCTTGATAGTTATAATGGTAAAACCTCAAATGTCATGCAGCGCGGTACCAGTCCGGCTGTCAAAAGAGGGCTGAACCAGCCGAATCTACTTGCGGTCGTAGCCCAGGGCAGCAGCATCGACCTGTATGCGAATGGACAAAGCATCGTTCATATCACTGATAGCACCACGAGCAGTGGACTGATTGGTGTGGCCGCCGACGCTACCGATCAGCCAGCAGAGGTGGCATTTAGCAATGCGAGAGTGTGGATGTTGTGAGGGCGTTCAGCTCGCGATCTTAGAAACAAGGATGAAAAAACCAACGAATCACCTGGAGGTTCTCTGTGATACAAGCTCAATTAATCAGACGAGGATTGCTGCTGGAATACCTGACCCTCGGCTGGAATGTCTTTGGCGTTGTCATCGTGCTGGCGGCCGCCTATACTGCCCGCTCCGTGGCTCTGGCCGGATTTGGGCTGGACTCACTCATAGAAATCTTCGCTTCCATTATCGTCATATGGCAACTTCTGGACAATCAATTTCTTTTACTGCCTACAGTAGCTGGACGATGACTCGCATACTCGTTACTATCGAAGGAATACGAACTCTGCCTGTTAATAAGATAACCTAGCATCTGACCCACTATTTTGGCCTGCTCATTTTTATCTTGTGTGTCTTCTATGAACTTAAACGACAAGAGTATATTTTGTTCAGTAAGTAACCTGTCGTAATACCCTTTCATCTGTCGGGTATTTCGGTTATAGGCAGAGAAAAAAACGCCTGCTATGATCACTGTAATAACCCCTGAAGCTGTAGCAATGTAAGAGCCCATTGGGGGACTTGATATATTGGTGAAACCTGTAACTAAACCTACTACCATAAGGAAGAAACCAAAGGCGCATACCCTTATGGCGACCTTATAGCTCTTCTCAGTATGCCCCTTGACTAACGCATAGAATGCTGCCAGATTTTCAACGTTAATTCGTACAAGACTATCCAAATACGAAGGTTTTTCAAAATTCGTTGCAAACTGCCTGGTAATTCTCTTTTTTATGGTCCAAAGATCTCTGTCTGCTTTGAGAGATGTTATAGATGTGTGCGCAGAAAATATCTTTTGCCCAAGGTAGATGAGAGTTGCTAGTCCGAGGATGCCAGCAAAGATTAAACCAAAAAAAAGATAGGTGTAAAGGTCATTCGGATTTACGACAAGCAATTCGTTCAGGTGAAAAAAACTCCAATAAATGACAAGAACAGCTATGCCAATTATGCCAAGTATTCCATACAAATAGTACCTTATTCTTTGCTCTGCTCCCAGTATTTCGCCGTTGAGCGTTGCGATAGTTACTTCGCTTTCCTCTATCTCGTCTTCTATAGGATGTCTTCCTGGCAGGGGTTGTGACGTATTTTCCTGGTCTGATGTTGTGTAAGAGCCTTCTTCCAATTGACACCTTCCTTGCTAATCAGATGGGAGAGTTTTGTATCCCGCCGCTTCTCTCCTCAGCAGTATCAAACGCCAGTCTAATCAAAAAGATATTCCTCAAAAATTATATCTCCAATTGTTCAGAATGGTAAGAGAGGAATAAACGTCTGAACGCGGGACGATGAAGTGGCGATCTCATTTTCTTAGCACCGACACCGAACGCAGCAGGATCGGCAAAGAAACTACCACGAGAATACTACTGCTCAGCAGAACTACCGGAAGCGAACCAAAGCTGCTGTAGAGGAATCCACCGATCAGCAGACCAAGGCCCAATGCTACAAATCCAACCACACGCATGATAGCGTTCAAATTGGCTTGGAACCTTTCCAGGGTATATTCCTCACGCTGTTTTTGAGCGGAAAATGGTATAGACAGGCCGAAGCACAAGTACCAGAGGGTATGGGTAAATGAGCGGTTGCCAGTAGTGTTTTCCAGGTCGCTTTTTGCGCGGCTCACGCGCTGCATGGCTGCTGTTTCGCGCTGGAGTTCCTCCATACGGTGCTTTGACATCTGTTCGTGAAACGAGGGATGCATGATCAATCTCCTTTGCGCTACGATTGACCATCTGACTGGCGTACTATACAATGAAGACAGCCAGACGGTTAATGACCTCATGGCAAACGGTAGGACGTGTGAGAGCTTGCCAGGCGTGAACACGTCCTACTTGAATGTTTACATCCTTGATGAGATCGAAACGAGAGTCGCCCTCACCCATCCAGGTCAAATCTATGCATTACAATTCTTCGCGAAATGTGTACTGTTTCAGAACTATTCTCCCAGGGGTGTTCCCTTGAGATACGTATTCAGTAATTCGCCCACGTTATCGACCATACCATCGCGCAAACTCCAGCGGTGATCGCTCAAGCTCATACGCACAAGGCCGGCCGAACGCAGCGTAATCAGGTGATGATGCATGGTTGATTTGGCAACGCCAAAGTCTTCTGCCATTTCCTGTAAGGTGTAGCTTCCCGTCGCCAGTTTCTTAAGAATGCGCAGGCGGCGCTCGTCTGCGAGCGCCTTGGCAAGGTTTACCAGGCGCGCAGGTGGTGCGTGATCATCCGCCGCGATACTCTCGTCCGCTACTGGATAGAAGAAGATGCGTGTATCGTAGCGCTGCGCGTCGGAGTTAAAGGGCCGCGAGATATAAGATGGAATAAGCACGACTCGCTGGATGCCAGGCTCAGGCATGTACTCCCATCCCGTGGCAATCTCAATCAGTTGCTCCGCCGAAACGGTAGGTTTCAATGCCAGTTTTGCCTCGACATCACGTTTGAGGATCGGCAGTATCTGCGACTCCTGTTCGCGAAATACCTGATCGTACCAGCCACGAAGGAATTCCAGGAGCAGGTTTTTCGTTGCCGCGAGTTCGAGGGAAAACAACCAGCGGAGCGTTCTCTGCCAATGGCCATCGTCAGGAAACGATGTTTTGAGTAGTCTTTTTTGCGCCTCTACATCTCCCTGCGCAGCCTGAAAGATGACTTCAGGAGGTGTGGCCCTGCGATGATGCCGCTCGTAGTATCCTAGTATATGCAGTCGCAGTTCCAGAGGATCGGTTGCTTCAATGAACGCAATGAGTGCTGGCAAATCCCTGGGAGCGGGGCAATCGTAAACAAGGCCAAGCATATGCTCCCAGATTTCATGGCTATGGAAGCTGAACTGCTCGACAAGCGCCATGAGATCAGGAGAGGCTTTTTTGCGAATGTCGTCGAACCACTCTTTGCCTACTTCATATACTGCGTGGTGCACTGTATCGCTGAAAGCGCACAGCGTCATCATGAATTCGTAAGCCGGGCTGGCCTCGATTTCTACGATTAGTGGTTGTCTTTGTGTTGGCCTGCCTTGTGCAGACATAGCATCTCTCCCTGGTCGTTTCATTCGATACGTTTCGTATCGTACGAAGTTTTTCGTACGATACGAATATACACGGATAATGGGAGTTTGTCAAGGGGGTGTTCTTCAACTTAACCGCCATCGCAATTGATCTGCATTGCGGAGTAATCGCTCCATGATGATGCGGCGCAGGCGATAGATTTCATGTACATCGCTCCACTCCTGTGAGCAGAAGCGCACAATCTCCCTGGGTTTGAGACCACAGTAGTAGAGCAAGTAGGCCAATCGCTGCTCTCGCTCATTGGGAAGCATAGTTTTTACGACCTCCCATACCTCACTGCTGTCAGAAGTATCTTCCGCGTATGGCTCCACTGCTTCTCCTGGTTCTGGCAATGAGGCTTCCCTTGATCGAACATACGTCCGTAGCGAATCAATGATGGCTGCATTCAGACTCAGACGCAGGTACTGCAACGCTGCAGCAAGCGTGTTGAATTTCAGTCGTTGGGTCAAGGTGGTAGCCTGCCAGAAGCGCTCAAAGGTCTGAGCAACATAGTTCTCTTCGCTCTCCAGGCGGCAGGCAGTCTCTC
>JBKPAZ010000188.1:0-5328 GCA_046726655.1 Chloroflexota bacterium | reverse complement strand
GAGCGCAACAATGGAGAGCAATAGGTAGGAAGCATGTACGCCAACTCATCCTTGAGCACGAAACGCTTCGTGCTTCACTACCAGATAATGATATTGTTGGCGAATTGCCAGAAGCTAAGCAGCAGCTACTTGCTCAAGAGAAGCGATCAGCTTCGCAAAACGCGAGGAAGGCGTCGTTGCATGTTTCGCTTCTGCTAACCAATGACAGGCTCGAAGCATATTTATAGAGGTAGCTGTCAGAAAAGCCTGCAGATTCAGCTTCTTCAGCCCAAGATAGCGCGATCTTCGTATCTCACAAGTTCGTACACTTTGAGCAACCGTCAGATCAATCCCCGCTCGTGTGGCATACAGAGCACGGAACTCAGGAGTTTCCTGACGTTGACGCGCTTGCTGAAGTGCATGATAGGTTTGTTCATCCGGACGCAGAATGAGGACTTTTGCCGCAGTTGGGGTGCATTGAGCGTGAAGAGGGCAAACCCGACAGAGAGGGAGAGGGAACCGCACACGCAAACTCGGCTTGCCATGTCGATCAGGGATATGGCCCCAATCTCGACTTTTCTGCCCTGCTGGACAGCGCACACTTTTTGCTTCCCAATCAATAAGAAAGTGGGTGTGATCAAAGCGTCCAGGTTCTTTTGACGACCAACTGGTATCGGGAAGGACTGGTCCAACAAGATCAATCTGATGGAGGTGCTGACTGTGGGCAATCAGTTCGGCATCAACATAGCCCTTATCGACCAGATGGTGGCTGGGAAGCACCTTTTTCTCTGCTAAACGTTCATGGAGATCTTCCATGACGTCTCCATCAGGAAGCGTGGCTGCTGTCGTTGTTACCTCAAGAATCAGATGGGGTTGCTCAGCATCACACCCTTCGGTAAAATGCACTGTATATCCGACCCATCCTGTCTGTTTCTTCTTGACTTTTGCGTGCCTCTGCATCATAGGGGGATTGAATCAGCCGCGCTGATGGAGGAAGTTCTTGATCGGCTCTCCATGGTGTCCCTTGCTCGCTCGCATGATACTGTTGGATCCAGATACTTCTCAGGATATCTATAGCTGGTATTTCCTGTAACCACCCGTGAGTGGTGCTGGTATAGATTTTCTCTAAGAGGTCACGACCATCCGCTCCGATTTGCTCTGCTAACTCTATACGGGCCTTCTCCTCCTCGGGTTCGCGGAAGTCGCTGAAACGGGACTGATAGCGCTTTGCCCACGAGAGGCGCGCATGTGCTCTATCAGCCAATCTGGAGCGACCTCCGCTAGCAGCACTCCGCGCATGACGCATGGTTTCTCCAACGCATTCAAGTCGGTTCACCGCTCGAATGGAGGCCCTCACATGCGTTGAATCGGTTCTTTGTTTTCCCCGCTCTTTGACCCACCCACGTTCTCGCGCACTGAGACAGCATCTTATCAAACAGGCGGCGTTCAGCTTGATTGGTCAACAAACGACCGCGAAATTCGACTCCGGACAGAAAAGTCAAACCCTGGATCCGTTAGTTCCAAACGGTACCGGCATATTTCCAATCAATGCGCGTCCTGACGGCATCGGCTGCTTGCCTATCGGTTAACTGATCGCGCCTATTGCATCACCATCACCAGGGCCAGACGCCAGGCTGATTCTGCTGGTTGTCCTTTTTCCGCGCAACAAGTCAAGAAAGTCTTCGTCGCGAAAAAACGTTCCCAATTCATCTCGCATATGGATATACGTATTTCCTTTAGGCAAAATGGCACGAGCTATCCGTGCCGTTTCTTCTGGTACTGGCGGTATCGCTTGTGGATGCAATGACATTGGTTCCCTCCTGGCTGTCTATATTTACTCTTTCTCCCCAGTATCTCATATTTCTCTCTTGCCCATTCGCCAACAATATCTTAATGTGGTCCTACGTTATTTTGGTACCGCCAACAGAATGACAAGTATGACCAGGTGCAAGAGGCCAAAAAGAACCAGCAGCCACACGAACCAGGCGAATTCCCGCTGGAATTCCCACTGTTCGCCAGGATGGGTACTCGTCGGATACGCTTTGGGCGAACGTTCGGCGGCCACAAGACCCACAGCAATGCGCAGACGCACGGGCGAACGTATGGAGGAGCGGCGCATTTCCACGAGCAGCGCTTCGTGGCAAGGTTTGCAGAGCACCCATTCGTGATGCGGTTCTGGTGCTTCCACCGGCTCTTTGAGCGCAATGGGGTGAAACCAGATAAAACTCGTACAGATAGCGCAGCGTAGGGGTTTGTACCAGCGCCCTCTCTGTCCTATATCTCGCCTGGTGGCGACCGTTACATCATTTCCTGGCGTCATCATTTCGTTCGCTCGCTGTTTTTTTCCGGTCGCACTGCCGGATTTCAGCAGGAAAGAGAGCTCTTCTTTACTCGCGTTACACTTCGCTATCCAGCATAAGTATTGTACCATATACTTTGTGACATAACTGTGATTTGGGGAGCAGTTTCCAGGGCCATATAAAAGTTACTTCCACTTTGGAGATACTACCAGAAGCGGCTTGCTGGTCAACATTCTGCCCGCAAGCGCCTCTAGCACCCTTTTCTGGATGAAGCAGCTCTGTGCTATAGTTGCTAAAAATCTGGACAAATAGGACATTTGCCCAAACTTCTAACCTTGACCTGCGCCCGTTGACGAACGAACTAGGCGGGCGGTTGGGCTACGGCCAACCGTGCTGCTTCTTCCATGCCTCATGACGCTGCATGAGCAAGGATTTGACAGCCTTCCGATCCTTGCACGCTTGCAGTTCGAGATCCCCTACTCGCCGCTCGATATTCGTGGCGGCGTTGAGGTCGGCATGGGTCTGGAAGCCACAGACCACGCAGCAAAAGGTCTGTTGATCGGGGCGATTGGCCCGGTCGGGATAATGGCATCGCTGGCATTCCCGCGAGGAATAGGAGCTCTTGACCGCTGTGGCTTGCACGCCTCGTTTGGCAGCGTTCCATTCAATTTGCTTGGGGATGTGGGCGAGGTTGGAAGCACGCATGTAGGCATTCATCGCCCGTGCCTTGTGCTTCATCGTGGCGACCGAGAGCTGTTCATAGGCAAGCTGGCAGCCCTGGTGTTCCTTCAAGCACTGGTTGACAGCGTGGTTGATCTCCTGGCGCACATGGCGGATGAGGCGTTGTCCGCTCTTGCTGCTGGTGGAGGGAAGCTTTTTGACCCCCTTCTTCTCCAGGCACTTGCGTAGCTTGGCCTTGCGGCGGCGCTTCTCCCGGTCTCGCTTTTGTCGGTCACGCAACTTGCCGTTGAATGTCCCGTAGTATTTGCCGTCAGAGGTGGTCAAGAAGTTGGCAATGCCGACATCCACCCCAATCACCGGAGCATCGGGTGCGGTGTGAACCGTCACGGTCTCATCATAGGAGAGCGTCAACCACCACACGCCATCCTCGCACTTATTGAGTTGCACGCTGGTGTTGAGCTGCTTCACCTTCCCTGTCTTTGGGTCAGTAATCTGTTCCTTGTGATACGCCGCCAGCTTGACGGGAACAAGCAGCACCTTGCGCAATTCGAGGGTGCTGATCTTGAGCCAGTAATCAAAGGTGGAGTCTACTGACGGTTCGAGCACAACGACATTGGCATTGGCCTGGATGCAGGTCTGGCGCAGCGTGGGAACGTCCCACTCCTGCCACGTCGGTTCTTCGGCCTCTGCATCCAGGATACCAGTAGTCTGTTGCTCGTGATAGTCCAGCAGATCGTCGAGATAGTCCTGATAGGCGTTGGCGCGATTGGTGCGCCAGGACTGTGCGATGCCTGCTGCTTGTTGAATGGCGACCCGGTGCCAGCGTTCTGATAAGGGAGTGACAAAGATCGGCGCATGAAATTTATCGGGGTGCTCATCGGTACAGAACAAGGTCACATACTGTTGACACAGTGCCAGGTAGACCGGAGCAAGCTGGTCAAGCGCGGCAAGCTTGCCTGGATTGGCTTCAAGCAAGCGGATGTGCGTCACCGCTTTGGTGATGGTGTGCGGCTTGACGGTTTTCTTGCCGCGCTGGCGCTGCTGCTTCATGCTGGTCGCTCCGATCTCGCTCACCCGTAACGGAAACGAGGATGTGCTCGCTCGTTTCCGTCTCTCCACATCTCTTCTTTTACGCGCTTTGCAAAATGGTCATACGCTTGACCTGCGACGCAGGATACTGGTACGGTTGTTCCTGTTGGGTGAGGGGGAAGAGCCGCCCGGAGAGTTCCCCAACCGTACAACTAATCGCCCAACGGAGTGTGCTTTGCTCTCTGCCGAGGTACAGGTTATCTTTAGCATGTGCTTTGAGCAGATCGAGCAGCTCGTCTTCCGTGTGGACAATCCCCTCATCCTGCGTGAAATAGGTACGCCTGCCACGCGCATAGCCTTCATGGAAATCCTTCGTGTGGATAATGACCAGGGTGTTTGCACCCGGGCGCAGCGTACCGTCAGGAGTGAGCACCCCACCATGCAGCATGCCCAGGAAGAAGCCGCTATCTGCGCGTAACGGTTCGTCACGGTCTCCGTCAAAGCGGTTGAGTCTTGCGCACAGCTTGAGGTTATCGATTAGGTAGTGTTCCGGCAATGGGCCTTGCACTTCGATTTCGCCATGCACACGCCAGCCAAACAGCCGCCAGTGGACGCCGCTGACGTACCGCTCGGCAAACGCGGTGCTCTGAATGTCGATCAAGGGAGTGATGTGGAGCTGCTTGGTGATCTGTAGGGTTGCCATGGTGCAAGCTTCCTTTCTGTGCTTGACTCCTGGCTCTCCTCCCGCTATGCTTGCAGGGTGGAGAGCCTAGGAATTACTTAACGGAATAGCTTCTCTGCTGGCCTACGCCTTCCACACGTAGGTCATTTTTGCAGGTTGCTTCTTGTACGTGTGACGCGCTACTAGTTATAACATCTCCTTAAGAGTTTATACTAAATATTATGATTAGTCAATACTCTCGCCCATTTATTACCAGGTATTACAAGGTTTATTGACTGGAAACCAGCCACACGCTATAATGTCTAAAACTTACGACTGAGGAGTGGGTATTATGCCGGACGATAAACCTCTAACCGTGGAGGAGGTTGCCGAGCAGCTCAGGGTCAATCCAGAAACTGTCCGAACATGGATTAGAACAGGAGAGCTCAATGCTGTAGATGTTGGAGGGAAGTACCGTATCTATCCTGCTGATCTGGAAGACTTCAAGCGGCGGCGGAGTACAAGAAGACACCCAGGTGAAAAGGACTAGTTTTTAGCTACTTCTATTTGCCCTGTAACAACCGAGAGATACCGTTACAGGGCCTTTATTTTCTCCTCAAAATGTGCATGCAGCAGGTATACAATATGGGCACAGATATTCGCATATACCCGAGCAAC
>JBKPAZ010000187.1:0-9544 GCA_046726655.1 Chloroflexota bacterium | reverse complement strand
CAGTCCCCCTATTATGCTGTATCCTTTTCTTAATAATCTAAGACAGGTAACGCACTGATCAGGATCAGTAGACGTTGGCGTAATCAAACAGCGAATCGGGACAGTGAAAGCCGGTAGATGGTGCCTCGTCGAACCCACCTGAGAGCGTCAGTGAGAAACTGACCGGAACCTCACCGTTAGCGAGAGGAGCGGTTTTAGAAGTATGACCGCGTAAGTGGAACTGTGTTGTGAAGCTCAGTTCAATTGAGGTGGTACCACGGGCAGCAAACTCGTCCTTAGCACTAGGACGGGTTTTTTTATGTTTGTTTTAGTCTGTTGGATCAAAAAGATCTCACTTTTAGCTTTGAAGCATTGAGTATCCCAGGAGGAGATATGGTTGACGAAGAAAGATACGTCGAAGACATAACCGACCAGGATGACAATTTCTCACAATGGTACAACCAGGTAGTGCGTAAGGCTGAACTGGCTGACTATGCTCCCGTGCGCGGCTGTATGATCATTCGACCTTATGGTTATGCCATCTGGGAGAATATTCAGCGACTCATGGATGCCCGGTTCAAGGAAACAGGAGTACTCAATGCCTACTTCCCACTGCTCATTCCGCGTAGTTTTATCGAGAAAGAAGCTGAGCATATCGCAGGATTTGCCCCAGAACTGGCCTGGGTGACACGTGGAGGCGGTGAGGAACTTGAAGAGCCGCTTGCTGTTCGCCCTTCCAGTGAGACCATCATTAGCCATAGTTTTGCCAGGTGGGTGCAGAGCTATCGCGATCTGCCAATCTTGATAAATCAGTGGAACAATGTGATGCGTTGGGAGAAGCGCACTTTCCTTTTCTTGCGCACTGCTGAATTTCTGTGGCAAGAAGGCCATACTGCTCATCGCACTATCGAAGAAGCCGAAGAACGTACGCTCATGATGCTTGAAGTGTACCGGGCATTTGCCGAGGAAGATGCAGCTGTGCCGGTCATTATGGGGCGCAAGAGCGAGAACGAAAAATTTGCAGGAGCGTTACGCACGTATGCGATTGAGGCGCTGATGCGCGATGGCAAAGCTCTGCAGGCAGGTACGAGTCACAACCTCGGTACAAACTTTGCCAAAAGCTTCGATATCCAATACCTGGATGCTGATGGACAGCGGAAATACTGCGCAACCACCAGTTGGGGCGCCAGCACCCGTCTTATAGGTGGCATCATCATGGTACACGGGGATAACGCTGGCTTGATCCTTCCTCCACGTCTGGCGCCTTACCAGGTGGTGGTCGTGCCTATCTGGCGCAACGATGTTGAAAAATCAGTTGTAATCGAAATGGTGGAGCGCGTTGAAAAAATGCTTAAGGGCAAAGCGCGCGTCAAGGTTGATTTGAGCGAAAACACGCCTGGCTGGAAATTTAATGAATGGGAACTGCGAGGCGTGCCGGTGCGTATGGAAATCGGTCCCCGCGATGTACAGAACAACGGCGTCGTGCTGGTTCGTCGTGACAATCGCGTCAAGGAATCGGTAGCCATAGAAGCCCTGGAAATACGCTTGCCCGCATTGCTGGAGGAGGTGCAACAGGCGCTTTTTCAGCGAGCGAAGGCATCCCAGGATCAAAACACTCACTCTACCGGCAGTTACGAAGAGTTCAAACAGATCATCGCAGAAAAGCGTGGCTTTGTACGGGTGAAATGGGCTGAAGATAGCGCAGCAGAACTGGCTATCAAAGAAGAGACGAAAGCTACTCTGCGGGTGATACCCTTTGACCAGCCAGAGGGGGGTGTACAAGGTAAGTGCTTCTACACCGGGAAACCTGCCACCTGCGAGGCGATTTTTGCTCGCGCTTACTAAGATAGCATGAGGCTTAAAAGAACGAAGGCGAAGAAGGAGTTTATGCAATTACAACTTGATGAAAAATTAAAAACACGTATTCCGGGCGTCACATTTGGCATGGTCACCATCAACGGTGTAACTGTGCGCGAACGTGATGACCGTTTATGGAAACAGATAGAAATGCTGTGCCAGCATCAGGCACGCGAGTTTACCCTGGAACGACTGTCGGAAAATGGGCAGATAGCGGCGGTGCGTGGTTTGCAGAAGTCATTCGGCTTTGACCCGACACGCTATCGCCCGTCATCTGAAAGCCTGCTCCGCCGCGTACTGAAAGGGCAGGGGCTGTATCAGATCAACACTGCTGTGGATGTTAATAACCTGTGCTCGCTTGAGTTTCTTTTGCCGATGTGTAGCTACGACCTGCGCCATGTCAAAGGGCAGGTACGCGTACGCATCGGGGAGCCTGGCGAAGAGTATCCAGGCATCGGGCGGCAGGTGTTCCAGGCAGAAAACAAAGTCATTATCGCCGACGATAGCGGTATCATGGGCAGTACAGTCTCCGATTCTGAACGAACCAAAGTGACTACAGCAACGACAGATATTCTGCTGGCGATTTATGCGCCTACAACTATGGACCCGCGTCTCATTGAGCGCCACGCGGCGCTGGCGGGTCAGCGGATGGTCGAATTTAATGGTGGTCAGTCACACGATGTACTTGCACTGACCGTAACTGTATAGGAGGATTTATGCGTATATCACAACAACTTACTAAGACGCTGCGCGAGGTTCCGCGCGACTCGGAGGGTGGCAACCAGGAACTTTTGGTGCGAGGTGGCTTTGTACGCCAGCTCACTTCGGGTGTCTACAGCTACTTGCCGCTGGGCAATCGTGTCATAAGAAAGATCTCGCAGATCGTGCGCGAAGAGATGGATCGCGCCGGTGGACAAGAAATCTCCATGCCGGTCATTCAACCGAAAGATTTATGGGATAAACAACCAGCGAGTGGCCCGACTCGAACCGAGGCCATGGGCGATGTACTGTTCAAGCTAAAAGATCGTAAAGGGCGCGACATGGTGCTGGGTCCGACTCATGAAGAGGTCGTGACGTTACTGGTAGCCGAGTTCGTGCGTAGTTACCGCGATCTCCCGCAGCTCATCTACCAGATACAGACCAAGTTACGCGATGAGCCGCGTCCGCGTGCCGGCCTGCTACGTGTGCGTGAGTTCATCATGAAGGACCTCTACAGTTTCGATGCTGATCCGGAAGGCATGGATGTCAGCTACCGTAAGATGGCTGACGCCTATCGTGCTATCTTCACACGCAGTGGTCTGCGTTTCATCGTCATACATGCTGATAGTGGGGCCATTGGTGGCAAAGCCTCACAAGAGTTCATCGCCATCACCGAGGCCGGTGAAGATGACGCCATGATCTGCGACCGTTGCGACTATGCCGCCAATCGTGAAAAGGCCGAATTTGTGCGAACTGAGTTCGAACGTGAGCCGGAAGAAGCTCTGGAAGAGGTCTATACACCAAACTGTATGTCCATCAGTGACCTTGCGGCTTTCCTTAACATTCCTGAGTCGAAGACCATGAAAACCGTCTGCTATGTAGCAGGGGGCAGGCTGGTGCTTGCTGTGGTTCGTGGCGATCTGGAGATCAACGAGGTGAAACTGGCGAATACGCTCTATCACGAGGGTGTAAATGCCGCTGACTTGCACCTGGCAACTTCGGAGGAACTGGAAAAGGCCGGTATTGTAGCAGGATATACCTCTCCTTTGCACAAAGATGAGCATGCGCTGATTGTGGCCGATCCGTCATTGAAGTTGGATAATAACTTCGTGGCGGGAGCTAATCGGGTCGATTATCACGTCAAAAACGTGAACTACCTGCGCGATTTCCGCGTGGATGTGTGGGAAGATATTGCCTCTGCCTATGATGGTTCTACCTGTGTGCGCTGTGGTGGAATACTCCATGCTGTTCGTGGTAGCGAGGTAGGCCACATCTTCAAGTTGGGCACAAAGTATAGTGAACTGTTCGATGCAACCTACCTCGATGCCGAAGGGGTAGCGCATCCAATTCTTATGGGTTGTTACGGTATCGGTGTTGGTCGCATCATGGCGACAGTGGTTGAGCAGAGCCATGACGAGAAAGGTATCATCTGGCCTTTCAGTATAGCTCCATACCATGTTGCGCTGGTCGGTCTGGATCTGGAGAAGGAAGAGAATCGCCAGGTTGCAGAGCAATTGTATGCCGACCTGACTGCAGCAGGGGTTGAAGTTCTCTATGATGACCGTGCCGAGACTGCCGGTGTCAAGTTCAATGATGCTGACCTTATCGGCTTGCCGGTACGTGCTGTGGTGAGTAAACGTTCCTTGAAGAACGGCGGTATTGAACTCAAGCTGCGTTCACAGAAGGAGGGCCGTATAGTGCCTCTGGAAGATGCAGTACAGGTTATTCAGCGTGAGATTCGTGAGGGGATAACTGGGGCAGTTTAAAGCTTATTAACTCATCGTGCTTTTACGATTATCACAATGGGCAATTTCGCAAGCGAATCAATCTCTACATTTGGGCTGCCCCCATTTACATACAGACCGGTAGAAGCGCCTCCATCGAGGTTAAGCGCTATTTCGATAGACAGATCTGAAGAGGCGAGCTGATCAGCTAGCTGATCGAGTGAAAAAACCTGGTCTGGACTTGCGATGAAGAGTAGGTGACCCTGTTTATCCATTGCAACAACGCTGCGACGTGTCTGCGAGGCATCGGCGCTAAACTGCGTGCGTTTCCCTCCCGACATAAGCATCGGCGCCGATTGCGTAGCCTGCTGCAATTGCTCCTTGTTGGAATCGTATGGTTGTTGACGCAATGAACGCAGGCTTACCATCCCGCGAGTATCTACCGAGAGCATACCGCCGAATCCAGCATACGACTTGCCAAAAACTTTGTCATTGGAGACGACAAGGGCCGTTGCATTATTCTGTTGATCGAAGTATCCACCATTAATCATGGCTATTGCTTGCTCTTGTTGCATCCACTCATGCATCAATAAGGGCTGCTCTGGCTGATAGCCAACACTCAATTTGACCTTATGCAGATCAAAGCGCACAATAGTCACCGTATCATCGCCGCCACCAGGATTCTTCCAGTCTTCGTGACGCACCTCAACCCCCGAAGCAACTTTGTTCCACGCGTTCAACTGTGGCCCGTTCGCAGGTGAAGTTACAGGTGTGCCATTCACCGTGACGGAAGGAAGGAGATCACAACCAGATAGAGGAAATATCAATAAACACAAAAGTAAGTATAACGTAATGTAGGGGCGGGGCTTGCCCCCGCCCTGTAAATACTCGTAGGGGCGGGGCTTGCCCCCACCTTGCACATCCTGGCTGCGCAAATTCTTACTCTGCGCTTTTATACCTTCACTACCAACATTATACATCCAATGGATCTGCACATCCTGGCTGCGCAAATTCTTACTCTGCGCTAAGCTATATTGACCACTGTGAACCTGCCCATTGAACCTTTTAGCTGGCATTACCTCTTCCAGGGTGTCGCTTCAATTGCAGACATCGTGCCCTTGAACTGCATTGCCAGTTTTAGCGCAGCATCATGGGCTTCATTTTCTATCGTATCGTCCAAGGGGACTAGCTCGACTTTCCCATATCGGCGTTCGAGGGCGAGCTGGATCAGGTAATCGGTAAACCAGGGATTTTTGGGCAACACTGGTCCATGGAGGTATGTACCAAACACATGCTTGTACATGGCTCCCTCGAAACCATCCTTGCCATTGTTGCCCCAGCCGACGATGACTTTCCCCAATGGCTGCGCCTTCGGGCCGAGATATGAGCGTCCACTGTGATTTTCGTAGCCGACTAACACCTTCTTCCCTGCCTGCTCGAAGTTGCACTCCATTGCCATGTGGGTCATAAAACGCGTACTACCAGCTTCGGTATAGAAGTCGATCAGTCCGACTCCCTTGAGTTCTGGACCCTGAAACGGTTTATAGTAGTGCCCAAGAAGTTGGAAGCCCGCACATACGCTCAGAAATACTGTATTTGATTCCGCCGCCTCAATCAGTGATGAAGCTTTTGCCTGGATATCACGTGAAGCAAGCTCCATCTCGCGATCTGCCCCACCATGAAAAAGGATCAGGTCATATTTGGTGAAATCAGGAGTCTGCTTCACGAAAATCTGCTCGACCTCCGTCGCGATGCCTCTCCACTTACAGCGTCTCTCTATTGAATAGAGGTTACCTCGATCTGCCGCGACACTCATAAGTGTGGGGTAGAGGTGACCGATCTTCAGTACCATTCCCGTATCTTGCACTTGTTCACTCATCGCACATTACTCCAAGAACTATTTTATGATTACGGGGTATCCCGCCTTTGAAACGGGAGAGTGTCAGTCCTGCCAGACGTGTTGAACCCAACCGCGTTTCTGCATAATACGCCGTAGCTCGTTGGTGGGTGTGTAGCTGCTCAAAATATAGAGTGTACCACCGGGACCTGCATTCCTGAGCGCTTCATCCAGAGCCGATTCAAGATCAGCATTCTGACTTATCTTGTCGACCGGTATCTCTGCGTATTTGAGACGCATAGCCAGCTCTTCCGGTTTATTGCCACTGCAAACCACGTCAGCGATATCTTGCGCAACTTCTTCAATTTCGATATCCCAGAGCCAGGAAAAATCCTCACCATCGACAATGGTGTGACTTGCTGCCAGGAGGATGTGCTTCTTACCGGGGTGCTGGGCAATCAGGCGCAATATGAGATTAAACGAGGTCGGGTTCTTCACAAAAGACAGGTAAATTGTCTGATCTCCTGCCTGTATCTTTTCCAGTCGTCCGAACGCAGGTTTAATACTGACCAGTGCGGGCGGCAGCTTCTCTTTCTCAAAGCCCGCTGCCAGGGAAGCGCCAATGGCCGCCGCGGCATTATACACATTGTGCAGGCCGGGAAGAGCAATCTCTAAGGTCATGGTGCCTTGAGGCGTGCGCAACTCTACCTGCGTTGGGCCTTGGCCATCAGAAGCCAGCTTAATCGACGTAGCGGCGATATCTAGAGGAGGAAGCGTATAGCCACAATTTGGACAACGATAGATGCCCAGGTGCGAAATGTAGGCTATCTCGTACTGAAAATCTTCCTGGCAATGAATGCAACGAATGATATCGGCTGATTGTTCGGGCACAGGCGTTCCGACCTCGGTTGTCTCCAGGCCAAAGAACAATCGTTTGGCCTTTGCCTTCTGTCCAAAATTGGCGACCTGTGGATCATTGCCATTCAAGAGGATAGTCGCCGATTCGGGGAGTTCTTCAAGAGTCTTATCAAGCGCTCTGGCTACTGAGTAAAGTTCCCCGTAACGGTCCAACTGGTCACGAAAGATGTTAGTAATTACCACAACATCAGGAGAAATCTCTGGTATTGCCAGGGGCATAGTGCCTTCATCGATTTCGAACAGCAGCACGTCGCTATTCAACCTCCCGAAAATATCGGCGAAGTTGACTACCACCGAGGTGACTCCTTGCAGCAAATTGGAACCTGCGCGGTTATGTGAGACGCTCTTGCCATTATTTGCTGCCATAGCAGCGGTCATACGTGCTGTTGTGGTTTTGCCATTGCTCCCTGTAATCACTATTTTCTTCGCTTTGCTTGCTCCGACTACCGATTTCAGTACGTCAGGATCGATGCGCCTTGCGATTAAACCTGGTAAACTCGTGCCGCCACCAACGCGCAGCAACCGTCCCGACGCGCCAGCCAGCTTCCCCGCAGAAATTGCCAGGCTGAGACGGGCCCTTTCCAGGGCTGATGGCGTGGCAACTTTGCCATTAGTGCTATGGGTGTTTTCTTTAATCATGAATCCTCACTATTTTAACCATCTTTTATTGGGTGCAGTATAACAAAAGAGTTTATTGGGGGCAAGTGATCTATTATGCCTTCATGCCTGGGCATATACCCAGTTCGGTTAAATAGTTTGGCAAAGACCTGTTGCCAGATTGCATTGTATCGTAGCACGTTCAAATTGCTGGCTGATGATCTGTCCTACGGCTGCCGTCGGCATTTTCGTCGGATAACCAAACTTCTTCGAGCCGCCATTTTTATCAAAATATGACATGATCGGCCCGGTAATACTAAAACCTGTATAAATGTAATAACGTCCATGGTCGGTGGTTGGGATGGTAATGTCTTTTGTATCGCGTGCAAAGTAGTTCCATAGGTAATCATAGGGGATAGGATGCTGATTTGCGTCGACATCGCGTGGTGAAATCCAGGTGAAAGAGTCAAATCCCCAATTCATTAAGTCGCGCATGTCAGTCCACCAGTCATTTGTATGCATAACCACGCCAATCAGGTGGTGATGGTTACGTGTAACCGATATGACCTGAATGAAATTCTTGTCCCCATCATACCCGGTTTTGCCCCCATCTACACCCGGATACCACCACATGAATTGGTTTTCATTCACTAAGAAACGTTCCGGGTGGTTTCCTCCGGCAGGAATATGGTAGGCATTCTCGCCACTTATTTTGTGCAGTACCGGCAGGCTCATGCTATACCGTCCCAATAACGCAAGGTCATGGGCGCTGGAATACTGCCCCGGGTTCAATAAGCCGTGTGGGTTCACAAAATGCGTGTCGTACATACCCAGTTGGTAAGCTTTCTGATTCATCTTGGCGACGAAATTCTGTTGATTTCCTCCCAACGCATCGGCGATTGCGATAGCTGCATCATTGCCAGATACGAACAGCAAACCATAGAGCAAATCACGCAGCGTGTACGTCTGGCCTTTTTTAATTCCGAATAACGCGCTGTCAGCGCTCAGTTGGCTAATCTCGTTGCTCATAGCACCAGTGATGGTGATTTTCCGATCAAGATTACCTTGTTCCACAGCCAGAGATGCAGTCATCAATTTCGTAGTGCTCAACATCGGCAAGTGCATGAAAGGATTGTATGCATAGACGGTGGCGCCTGTATCTGCATCGAGCAGGTAAGCAGAAGTTGCTAAAACGGGCGGCGCTGGATGGTCTTTATCCTGTGGCACAATGACGAGGAGTTTGCGTGCGTTCGCGGGAGCCGACTCTATAGCTGGCGGCTGTTTCGTATTTGTGTTTCCCCACCCGCTTAATATGATAGCTGTATGATTGTGACCAAGATTCATAATGATAGGGGCACTGATTGCAAAAATGAGTGCAACTATGCCAAGAATCTTAGCGGTTCGGCTATGGCTCAATTGCTGCAACCGAATGAGGAAAGGACTACGTGTATGAAGATGCTGTGTACTCTTGCGTTTCTGTGCTCGATGTGGTAGCCGAGCCGCAGGCGGTGGTGAATAGGCAGTCGAGGAAGATGAGCGCGGATCCGGTGTAACCGTTATTTTGCCCGGCTGAGTAGCTTTTGGACTTTTGATAGACTCGCTCTCATCTTCATCCGTTTCCTCGACAGATGCTGACCTGGATGAGTGTTGGTTTTGCTGTTTATCGAGGTTCAATGAAGCTCGCCTGACCCTGGGAATTTCGGGATGTTCATCGGCATAAAAACCGTCGGAGGGATGTTTATATGTGGCAACTGGACGCCTGCGCCTTTTAGCAGGGTAGGTGATTGCTTGATATTCGCGCGGTTCGTCATCTTCTGGCGGCTTTTTATACATTACGCCTGCTCTTACTCCGTCTATGAGTGATCAGTTGCTTTAGCTAACCTGGTCTTAGTGTAGCATACTGGTGACATGCTGTCGAGACGTGTCTGAGCTT
>JBKPAZ010000186.1:0-16979 GCA_046726655.1 Chloroflexota bacterium | reverse complement strand
TAGTCGGCTATTCTATTGTACCTGTCAGGAAAAGGGAGTGTCAACGTTGCAGGCTAACAATGATGGCACGCTACACCTGTTTCATACGTGTAGTAAAATGTGAGATAAAGCATTAGTGATAGGAAAGGCCTTAAAGAAAGAAAATGAAAACACGACAGCTTGGTAATACCGATTTGCAAATCACCCCTATTGGTTTCGGGAGTTGGGCAGTTGGCGGTGGTGGATATCAATTCGGTTGGGGGCCTCAGGACGATGAGCAGTCAATCGCAGCCATTAATCATGCGCTTGATCTTGGTATCAACTGGATAGATACTGCTGCTGTCTATGGCCTGGGCCACGCCGAAGAGATTGTTGGTCGCGCGCTTAAGGGACGCTCTGATCGCCCCTATATCTTCACGAAGTGTGGACGAGTATGGAACGAACGTGGCGAGATCACCGGCGATTTGAAAGCCCGATCAATCCGGCGTGAGTGCGAAAATAGCCTGCGCCGACTCCAGACGGATGTAATTGATCTGTATCAGATTCACTGGCCTGATCCTGACCCGGAAATTGAAGAGGGATGGGAAACAATGGCTGAATTGAAGAAAGAAGGCAAGGTGCGCTATATTGGGGTATCCAACTTTAATATCAGCCAGATGCGACGCGCAATGGAGATTGCCCCCATCAGTTCACTTCAGCCGCCGTTCTCACTGATCGAACCGGGTATTAGAAAAGATATTCTGCCTTTCTGCCAGGAGCACACTATAGGGGTTATCGTCTATTCACCAATGGCCTCAGGACTCTTAACAGGGTCGATGACTCGCGAGCGCATAGCTAAACTGCCCGATGATGATTGGCGAAAGCGCGATCCCGAATTCCAGGAACCACGCTTATCACGCAACCTGGAACTGGTTGAGAAATTGAATGAGGTCGCGTTTATGCATAATATCACTCCGGGTGCGGTTGCAATCGCCTGGGCGTTGCAGCATCCAGGGGTAACCGCAGCAATAGTTGGCGCCCGTCGTCCTGAGCAGGTTGATGGTATCATACCGGCCGCGGAGTTTCGCCTGACGGATTCAGAGACAGCCGAGATCGAGGGGTTTCTCAAAGAACATCCATGATTCGAAGTGGAGTTGAGAGAAATTAACTACGTTGTCTTCTCACCAGAATAGCCGTAATCACAGCCACAAATCCGGCGACAATCAATGGCAGCCCTATCTGGGAACTTTGTGTAACTGTCCAAAGAACGATACCGCCAATTTCCAGTATTAGCCCGCCTATGAATAACAATATAATAGCCATCGGAGAACGCTCGAAGGTCGTGCGAATTTCCTGTCTGCCAAAAGAAGGAGTTGCCTTGTTGACGTGGCTTGATTCTTCATGTTCATGTATTGCTTGCGCATTCGGAGCATATTGTTCCATAGCTGCGTGCAATGCTTTGTAGAGGCTCTCGATCTTCTTGCGAGGAGCGCGGATGTAGACTTTCCGTTGACCATCACTGACGAGCAGTTCGCGAAATACTGGCTCAAATGTCTTCTGGCGGATAGTGACAGCCTTGATCTCGGCGAGGGAAAGCGCGTCCAGGAAGAGTCGTACTCGTGGGAAGGTCACGTAGACGTAACCGAAAATGCGCTGATTCGTCAGCACTACGTCACAGGGCATGCTGCGTTGTTCTGGTCCGCTATCCCAAATGGCAGGGACGCTGAAAAGCGGTTCTTCACCAGCCTGCATATGGCTGCGCAGGCCTTTGAGGTGCGAAAGAATCTTGTCTGCTGTTTCGTTTTTGGGCTGCATACTTTGATCTCCGAATATGTCTGATTGGGATTATAGCATACACCACGTGTAACGTGACTTTTGCATGCCGAGGATATGCGTTGCAAAGATGTATGGCATCTAAACTTGCTTAGCATCTAGTGTTATCGTTGTTCAGATTGTTACTTCTGACTAAGACTCCTACAATTAAGAGCAGAAAATGGAAACTGGACTTATGAATACTAAGGAATATATCTATGCCTGACCTGCTTGCTGCGCGTGCTCAGATGGGTACTTCGCTGGCATTTCATATTATTTTTTCGGCTTTAGGGGTTGGACTGCCACTGCTGCTTTGTATCGCCGAGGGTCTTGCTCTCTTTCGCAAAGATGCGACGTGGATGATGCTGACTCGCCGCTGGACAAGAGCGGCTGCCATTCTCTTTGCTATAGGCGCTGTTTCCGGTACCATACTTTCGTTTGAACTTGGCCTGCTCTGGCCGACATACATTAAATTTTCTGGTGCGGTTGTTGGATTACCATTTGCCCTGGAGGGTTTTGCTTTCTTCTTAGAGGCGATTTTTCTAGGCCTTTACCTGTATGGCTGGGATCGTCTCTCCCCACGCATGCACTGGCTTTGCTCCTTCCCGATCTGGATTAGTGGCCTGGCCTCAGCGTGGTTCATCGTCAGCGCGAATTCCTGGATGAATACTCCAACAGGCTTTGTAATCAAGAACGGCAAGGTCACGGATATCAATCCTATCCAGGCTATGCTGAATCCTAGCACCCCGTATGAGACAATTCATATGATACTGGCTTGCTATGTTGCGACGGGTTTCAGTGTCGCGGCTGTTTATGCTGTGGGTATGCTGCGAGGCAAGCGGGATGATTACCATCGCAAAGGCTTAATGCTGGCTATGGCAATGGGTGTAATCGCCATCCCACTTCAGATCATCAGCGGTGATGCGAATGCGCGTTTTCTTGTGGATGCTCAACCCGCGAAATTAGCTGCGATGGAAGGTGTTTTTAAGACACAGCAGGGCGCTCCACTGCAGATCGGTGGCCTCGCTGATCCCAATACCGGCAAGGTTTATTATGCCCTGGAAATTCCGCATGGGTTAAGTATCCTGGCAACGGGTGATCCAAACTCAACCATCAAGGGGCTGGATGCCTATGCTCCTGACGATCGACCTAATCCGCTGCCTGTCCATACCTCGTTTGATGGTATGGTCGCCAGTGGATTTTTTGCGTTGTTCGTTGCGCTGGTGTTCTGGTTCTTGTACTTTCTAAAGAAACGTACTGTCCCTACAAATCGCATCATGCTCTGGGCAATAGTGCTTGCCGGCCCCTTGTCTTTCCTGGCGATAGAACTTGGCTGGATGGTTACCGAGTTAGGGCGGCAACCCTGGGTCATTTATGGTTACTTGCGCACAAAAGATGCTGTGACGACAGCACCTGGGCTAAATATCAGCTTTCTCGTTTTCTCCCTGGTCTATGTGTTGTTGTCGGTAGCTCTGATTCGATTGCTCTTAGGGGTTGCTCGTTCACCTCTACCCAAGGTGGAAATGCCAGGAAATACTCAACAGCCAGAAAAGGCTGGTGCGTAATGTCTGTTGCGTTGATTGCCCTTAGTGTCCTGTGGTTGGGGTTGATCGCTTACGCGGTCCTTGGTGGGGCTGACTTTGGAGCTGGTATCTGGGACCTGTTCGCCATTGGCTCACAAGCTCAACGCCACCATGAGTTGATCAATCACGCCCTGGGACCAGTCTGGGAAGCCAACCATGTCTGGCTGATCTTTTTGATCGTCGGACTGTTTACCGCGTTTCCTTCCGCCTTTGCTATACTCTCGATTGCCCTGTTTCTGCCATTGACCATTGCGCTGATAGGTATCGTGCTTCGTGGCTCAGGGTTTATCTTTCGTACGTACGCGATTGATACAGCGGGTCCTACGGCCAGGTGGTGGAGCCGTGTCTTTAGTACGACCAGCCTGGTTACACTTTTCTTCCTGGGCGCTTCTGCTGCTGCCGTGGCGAGTGGACGAATCGAGGCTCCGAATGGCAATGTTCAGGCTGACCTGGGATCAACGTGGACGACCCCTTTCGCGTTGACGATTGGAGCGATGGCTATCTCGCTCTGCGCTTCGCTGGCGGCCGTCTATCTAACCGTGGAAGCCCGTAATAGTCATGAAGAGTCCCTTGCAGAAACGTATCGTTTACGAGCAATTATTGCTGGTGCGGTCACAGCCGTACTTGGCGCGCTCGGCCTTCTGCTCTCACCAACTGAAGCCCCGATCCTCTGGCAAGGCTTGTTAACTCGAGCACTTCCAGTCGTAATTGCCACAATGCTCATTGGCCTTGCAACTGCCGCCTCGTTGTTTTTCCGAAAGTATAGTCTGGCACGTATCCTGATCATCCTGGAAACTGCCTTTCTCCTTGGTTCCTGGGGGTTATCACAATATCCCTATATCATTCCACCGCATGTGACTATCGACAATGCTGCAAACGATCCTAATGTAATTGTGGTCTTGCTGATCTCAATTGGCATTGGAATGCTACTTATTCTACCTGCGCTCTATTATCTGTTCTCTGTCTTCAAGCTCCCTACTCCTGCTCCTGGTATACAGAAAAAAGAAGAATCTACCGCTGGCGAAGTTTCAAAGGAGTAGCTGGCTGTTGTCTCCAATTGCTCAGTCGGATATAATAATCTTAAAATTATACATGTTAGAAGGCTTTGTATATGGCTCAACAAGAAGACAATGCCGGTAATACGATAGGGGAGCAGGATATACCTCTCCCCAAGCACATCGGCACGAGCAAGAAAGTCACCGATCACCTGGCGAATCAGCGTACCTTTCTTGCCTGGATACGTACCGGCCTGGCGACTATCACCTTTGGTTTCGTTGTAGAACGCTTTGGACTGCTCCTGCGCGAATTGGGCTTTAAGATTGGCTTGACTGAGGTTCTCCCTGTCCACTACTCCTCGTTTTTTGGCGTTTCTCTTACAATTCTAGGCGTTATCATGATGATTGTGGCCCTCTTCGAGTTTCTGCAGATTCGTCGTTCCATCGACTCCGAACGCTTCCATCCGCCCGCCGCTTTCCCCATCATTTTGACGATTTTGGCAAGCTTTATCGGCGCTTTGCTGGCTATTTACCTGTTGCTCACGGGATAAGTGCGTCAAGAACCCCATACCTCTGCGGCAGGGGCTTGTAGTATCCCTTAACCGAACCTGCGATTATTCCGCAGGCTCTCAGGACCCACAATAGGCTGCTTGACGGCAGCCCTAGAGATATTGATAGCGGCATTGATGTCAGCGTTACAGGCAAAGCCGCACTGTTGGCAGATAAAAGAGGCTTGACTCTTGCGGTTCGCTTTCTCGCAGTGTCCACACACACTACACGTCTTGGAGGTGTAGGCAGGGTCTACCGCATGGAGAGGAACGCCAGCAAGAGCGGCCTTATAGGAAAGAAACGAACGGAGTTGCCCGAATGACCAGGAGGAATGGCGCGAACGCTGGGACTTTCTTAACCGTGCTTCCGTACGAGTACGGATGTGCCTTAAATCCTCAATCGCTATTCCTTGACCTGATGTCTTGGCCTTAGCAACAATCCGTTTGGAGATGACATGGTTGGAGTTACGCTTAAATCTAGCTTCCTTGCCAGAAAGTTTCTTCAGATGCCGTTTAGCACTCTTCGTCCCGTGCTTCTGCAAGCGTTGCCTGAGCGAGTGCATTCGCTTGCGTGTCTTCTCGATAGCCTCACCACTGAAGGACTCACCCTCGCTATCGGTTGCCAGGTTGACAATACCCAGGTCAACACCAAGGATATCACTCGTCTCTTGCAGTTCAGGCGTGGGAACTTCCAAGGTGACAGCGAGGTAGAAGACACCCTTGCGGTAGATGAGATCAGCTTGCCCTTTGATAGCATCCAAGCGGGCTTGCTGATAGCCTCCAACACGGAACAGAACAAACACCCGTCCAGAGAGCGTCAAGAGGGATACCATATCAATACCCTTAAAGGCCATGACGCGAGGATCGTACACAATCGCTCCCTCTGGCCGAAACGTGGGTTGAGTGCTCTTGTCTCGCTTGTAGGCTTCACTGGCTTTGCTAATGCAGCGGATAGCCAGTTGAGCAGGGAGCTTGTAGGTGGTACGCAACTCGCCATACACCAACTTTTGCAGCGCAAATTTGTTAGCACTCTTCTCAGCGAAAGCGACAGAAGCTACATAGTTCGCAGCTTCATTAAAGGCGTGCATCGTCTCAAGCAAGGCATGGCACTGTTCGGTTGTGGGTGCGAGTTTCAAGAGCATAGCTTGTTTCATACCTTGAGCATACTCTCATTGAGAGATATTGTCAATAGTTCGCTACGCACGCGGCCAATCCTCTCCATGCATAAACGCAGGGGCCTCCTGGCCGGGAAAGGTGATTCAATTGTGATCTATTCCCTTCTTCCTCAATTGACATACTAACCTCCTATAGTCTATATTATCATCAAAACCCATACCCCCCTGGTAGGGGTTTGATGATATCTGAGGAAAGAGGTAATTGTTATGGCTATAGAAGCCAGACGTTCTATAGAAGAAAATGCAAGTGTGACTCAAGAACGGCCAGGAGAGGAATGTCAAACTGTCCTGGAACTTGAAGGGATGACCTGCGCTACCTGTGCCATGCGCATTGAGAAAGGGCTAAAGAAGATTCCCGGCGTAATCGATACAAATGTCAATCTTGCGACAGAGCGGGCTAGTGTTGTATATGCTCCGGGACAGACAAGTATAGAGCAGATGGTGCAGAAGGTCGAGGATATAACGCTTGTGAAAGGTAATCTGAAGAGCGTGGCAACCGCCCTGGCGCTCTCACGTGCGACACTGCGCACTATCAAGCAGAACCTTTTCTGGGCGTTCGCATATAACGTCATCTTGATTCCAACTGCGATACTCTCACCCTTGATTCCGCTCCTAAAGGACCAGGTCCCAATCTTTGCTGCGGCGGCGATGGCGCTTTCGTCGGTAACGGTGGTGAGCAATTCCTTGAAGTTGCGACGATTTAAATAATGCGCGCGATTTATCGCGCCCTTTAAAAATCATAACCTCTTCGCTACCTTATCGAGGATATATATCTCACCTTTTCCATAGCTTGTCACCTCAATAGCGGAAAAGGTTTTACCACTAGCTAACTGGAAAGCCGCAATACGCAACGCTACAGGTGGATAGGTTGCCAGCAGTATATTCTCAATAGTGCCCAGGGAAGTGCCACTTTCGCTCAGGACTCTGTAGGAAAGCAAATTGTTACCCAGAGGTAGATCTGTTAAGTCTCCGCCATTGCTCTCATCGATTAGCATTTGCTCGCTTGCAACGGTAACAGCATCCGGCCTAATTGAGCTAATGGCACTCACAGCAAGGGCCTTGAAGCCGGATAAGCCGGTCTTAACTCGCAATGCGTAGACGGCATTCGTGCCAGTTTTAAAATAGAAGTCGTCTACCGTTCCTACGCTTCGCCCTTCACGTGGGATGGTTACCGGGAGTCCACGAAGTTCGAACCAATTTCGAATGGAGTTGTAGCTATCCAATGCTGCTGCTCCTTATAAAAGATTGTAATTTCAATTAGCTAGCAGAGGCTATCTCGTGCGAGCCAGTGATTGCCTTGGCGGGATATGGATCGGGCGACCCTCTACCGTCAACATCGCTTCGCGTAGACCCTCGCTGAGCGCCGGGTGTGGATGGATAGTCTCGATGATCTCATCGGCGGTGAGTTCGCTGCGCATGGCTACTGAGTACTCACTGATCAGGTTTGTAGCGTCTGGCCCGATGATGTGCGCGCCTATGATTTCGTCGTACTTGCCGATGATGACCTTGGTGAAACCGTCTGTCTCGCCTATCGCAACAGCTTTTCCGTTAGCGGACCAGGGAAATCGCTCAACGCGAGCTTCGGGATATTTCTCTTTAGCTTGCGCCTCAGTCAATCCAATAAAGGCCACTTCCGGGAAGGTGTAGATAGGGTTCGGCACCACGTTGTAATCCATATGAGCTTCATGCCCCAGAGCGTTATCAGCCGCGACTTCGCCCTCCATAGATGCTACATGGGCCAGTCCAGCGCCGTGTACAAGATCGCCGATAGCATAGATACTGGGAAGGTTGGTCTCCATTTTTTCATTAACACGAATACGCCCCCGGTCGTTGTCCAATCCCTGCTCCACCAGGTGTTCCAGCCCACTGGTATTGGCGCTGCGGCTGACTGCTATCAACACATATTCGGCGGTGAAGCTTTGCTCACCTTTCTCTGAACTGGCGATCACTTTTTTCAAATTGCCCTCATCGGCAATGGACTCGACTTTCGCGCCCGTAACAATCTCGATGTCACGTCTCCTGAGGATACGCACGAGCAGCTGGCGTACTTCATCATCGACAGGCGCCAGGATGTTGGGCAACATTTCAACAATCGTAACCTTTGAACCAAGCGCATTGAACATGCAGGCCAGCTCGACGCCGATCACGCCGCCACCAACACAGATGATGCTTTCAGGGGTTTTGGGCAAGTTCCAGCAGGTGTCGCTGTTGATCACATTGTTCCCGTCAATGCCAGGAAAAGGTGGCATGAGTGGAACAGAGCCGGTGGCGAGGATGATCTTATCAGCACTGATTTGCTCGTGTGATCCATCATTCTTTGTGATGGTGACAGTGCGCGAGGCGTCAACTGTGCCCAGCCCGTCATAGACATCGACATTGTTGCCCTTCATCAATACGCCGACGCCGTTCGTCATGCGCTTGACCACCTTGTCTTTGTAAGCAACACCTTTACGCATGTCGAAGGTAGGCGGTTGTGGGACATGGATGCCCATGTCCTCAAATGATTTCATATTATGCAAAACCTCGGCGATATGCAACATTGCTTTGGAGGGGATACAACCGACATTGAGACAGGTGCCGCCGAGATACTGCTTCTCAACAATTGCGACCTTTGCGCCAAGTTGTGCGGCGCGGATGGCGGCGACATAGCCACCAGGTCCCGCGCCAATCACTGCTACGTTATAGTGTGTGCTTGCCATAATCATTCTCCTGTATTTCGCGAATTGCTTTATTGCTGTCAGTATAGCACGTCCAAAGGTGACACGTGTAGGGGTACGAATTATCGCGCCTGCGGGCAGGGGCATGATGGATGCGTAGCAAGGCTTGCCCCGCCCTCGCACTTCTGCCCTATAACCAATTTGGACTACTCTAGTGGGGATGAGATAAAAAAGTGTAACGTCAGACGTATGTATAAGTGTAGAGGTTATTAGCTGGTGACAGCGCTCTACCTATCGGCCTATCTGACAATCGAAATAACAAAAAAACATCCTGCGCAACGTTTACTAGGTGGGTGCTCGATGTATAGGTGGAAGTGGGTCGGACTTAACTCAATTTTATTAACGAATGAGGAGAAAATATTATGGCAACAACCGGAGAATTGCGGGCTATTATTGAAGAACTGCAACTGGTTGACATCGGTGACGCTGCCAGTTACCTGGGGGAGGAGATTATAGTGGGAGAGGAATCCATCGTTTCTGTGCAACAGACAGCTTTGCCTTGTGTCGTCTCAGTTCAGCAAACTAACTGTACCGCTCCCCTGTGTAATTGCGCGATATAGCAATATATGCGTTGCCGTCGTGGGGCAGTTCGGAAGGCCGAACTGCCCCACGTTTCTTCTCTCCCTAGTACCTTGCATCCAAAAGTGTCTTTACTCGTTTATCCACGTTCGGCATGCCACACGTTTTGATTTGCTTCACGACTGCCTGGACATCATAGGCTACGCGGCGAATTTCGGCCACCCAGCTATTAGCCTGCCAGCTAAGAATGGCGTAAGAGGCGCGGAGGTCTTCATCGCGTGGAAGTCCGCAACTGCCAACATCGACAAGGAACAGATGCCTCCATCTCCGTGTGTACGCAATATGCAAGTGTCCGAAAGCCATAGCACCAATACCATCATCCAAACCGCCCAGGAGATACTCTAGTGTGCTGTCAGAGGTATTGGGAAAGATGGCATCTTCCAGGTTCAGCGGGTTGGCATGTACGACGAGAAGATCATTGCCATGCGAGTTGGCAATAAGATGTGAATGCGGTAGTGATGCGAGATAGTCGATGCCTGCCTGCCCAATCTGCTCTCGTGTCCAGGCGGCGGTATTGCGCTTCTTCTCGCCTTTGCCGGGCGCCTGAGTGACTACTTCCAGGTCCACATTGCCCTGGAGGACGGGGCAGTTGAGTCCTCGCACAGTTTCGAGAACTTCACGTGGGCACGGGCCGTTCAGACAGAGATCGCCTGCAATGATCAGGTGATCTACAGCGGGTTGGCGCTCAAGGTCTCGTAGCACTGCTTCAAGCGCAACCTGGTTTCCGTGAATGTCAGATATGATAGCGATACGCATGTGATATCCTTATATCAAGGCAACATGAGAACAGTAAGAGCCATATGTAATATACCTCAAAAGAGAGGCGTAGACCAAATTGCAGCATCAAATAGGAGTAATCTCGGATACACATATCCCACACTTCAAAAAACTTCCCGAATCCATATGGGAGCATTTTGCAAGGGTAGAACTTATTATCCATGCTGGCGACCTCTCAATCCTGTCCGTCATTTCAGAATTAGAGACGATAGCTCCCGTGGTGGCTGTGCAGGGCAATATTGAGGAAGATGAAGTAATTCGGAAGTTGCCGGTCAAACGCGAAGTTGTCGTAGGGCATTGTAGGATTGGTGTTGTCCACATCCTGGGCGATACGCATAATCGTGAAGGGATCGCGAGGCAGGAGTTTCCCAATGCGCGATGTGTTGTTTTTGGGCATAGTCATATTCCCTGGAACCAGGAACAGAATGGACTATTGTTGTTTAATCCAGGGAGCGTTACTGACCGCCGTCGCCAGCCGAGATGTAGTATTGGGTTGTTGTATGTGGATGATGAGACGAGGAGAGTGAGGGGAGAGATTGTGTGGTTGTAGTGGAGCCTAATTCTCATCCACATGCAGTATCTGGTTACTGCATGTGGATGACGAGTCAGAGTCATCTCCAGCAGGAACTACCTCTCCGCCTTAACCCTCTCACGCGGCCTGATATACTCCTGCCCACCCATAAACGGGCGCAATGCCTCAGGGATACGAACGCTGCCATCGGGCTGCTGGTGAACTTCGAAGAGAGGCAACAGGATGCGCGGTGAGGCGATGGCTGTATTGTTTAGCGTATGGACGAACTTTACTTTGCCAGCCTCGTCGCGGTAACGGATATTGACGCGGCGGGCTTGCCACTCGTGAAAGTACGAGCACGAGTGGGTCTCGCGGTATCTGCTTTCGCTGGGTATCCAGCACTCCAGGTCGTACATGCCGACTTTGCCATCGCCCATATCCCCTGTGCAGACATTGACCACGCGATAGGGCAACTCCAGCGCCTGAACCAGTTCTTCTGAGTTTGCAATCAACTGCTCGTGCCAGCGCAGCGATTCTTCATGATCAGCTTTGGCGATCACGTATTGTTCGACTTTGTTGAACTGGTGGATGCGGAAGACGCCGCGGGTATCCTTGCCGTAGGTGCCCGCCTCTTTACGGAAGCAGGGGCAGAAGCCGACGAAGGTCAGGGGCAGGTCCTCGTAGCTGAGAATCTCGTCCTTGTACATGCCGGTGATCGAGACCTCGGCTGTGCCAACCAGGAAGGTGTCTTCATCCTCGATAGCATAAACCTGGTCGCGTCCCTTGGGAAATTGCCCGTTGCCGATAAAGCAGAATTCTCGCGCCATGGCTGGTACGATCAGTGGCGTGAAGCCTTTGCGTGCGATGCGATCCATGGCGAAATTCATCAAAGCCAGCTCGAGGCGCGCGGCATCTCCTTTGAGGGCGTAGCTGCGAGCTCCGGCGATCTTGACTGCTCGTTCGATGTCCACCACGTCGAGTTTTTGCATCAGGGCATAATGGTCGAGCGGCTCAAAGTCGAACTCCGGTTTCTCACCCCAGTATCTGATGGGTACGTTGTCGCTCTCGTCCTTGCCGATGGGGGCGCTGTGATCAGGGATATTGGGCACGAGGTAAAGCAACTGCAGTCGTTCTTCCTCCAACTGGTGCAACACCGGTTCCAAAGCTTTGATCTGTTCGGCGAGTCCTTTCCCCTCGGCGATTAGCGCATCGCGTAGCACTTTGTCTTTGCCCGCTTGTTGGACACGTTTCGAGATTTTGTTCTGCTCGGCGCGTGCTTCTTCCACCTTGTGCTGTAGGTCAAGCACCTGCCGATCAACTTCTAAAAGGTGGTCGATGTCAATTGTGCTGTATTTGACTCGCGCCGCTTCTTTTACGATGTCTGGATGGTTGCGTATAAATGCGAGATCTAACATGATGTTTGTCTATACTCCTTAGGCTGTTGTTCAGCCTGGCGGGGCTTGTCCTCGCCAGGTCCCTACAAATGACCAATAAAAAAGCGCCATCGTCCATTACGAAGGACGACGACGCAAGATGCGTGTGAGCCGTGGTGCCACCTTGATTCTTTCAATCTCTCATCAGGGAGTTGAAACTCACTCTTGCCTGCTAACGGAGGCGACCGTTGGCGCTTGTCGCGCTGGCTTACGGGTGGATTTCCCTTTTACTGACTGCTGCGTTGCACCATCCCGCAGCTCGCTGGTGCCCGGCAAAAGGTACTTGTCCCGTTCAATGCCTGTCTATTTGGTAGTATTAGATTACCAGTGGTTTAGTTGTTTGTCAATAGCGAAATCACACTGTCCACACCTGGGCGTTGTTGAATGCAACATTGGTGGGGTTGTTGTTGCTCTCCCCAAACACTCCGATCTTACCGGAAGTGAACATATTGTTGCTGACACTATCAAGATACTGCCCATTGATGTAAAAGTACAAATTGCCACCACGAGCTACGACAGTAATAGTGTTGGTCTGATTCAGGCCCTGTTTGATAAGTCCAGAAGAGTTGCTTAACAGGTTTTTGGCGTGTGTACCCTGGTTATCGATATAGAGATAGAGGTCGTAAGCTCCACTCTGACTAATGCGGAAAAGGTAGAACTTTGAGTTCGCGGGGTTGGCGCGAAAAAGAATGCCTCCCTCATCACCTTGTGTGATGGTCATCTGTACCTGGTAGGCAAAATTGCTAAAAGTTGGGGCCTGGGCATAGCATGGTTGAAAGTAGCCTTTCGTGGGCATGTTGGAATGATAGGCTCCACCTGTATAGGCGCAACTCCCACTAGCAGTCGAATTTGACGCGGCTAGTAGATCCCAGCTATTGTTACCTGGAGCATTTAATGAATCATTGAGTGTTGGGTTGCCACTCGTGGCCTGGCTGTAGATGGCCTGGAGCGCTGTAGCAGTCGCAGAGGCTGCCGCAGTCGCGGAAGCCTGGGCCGTAGCAGTAGCATTTGCCTGGGCTTGTGAAGTCGCCAATGCATTTGCGGTAGCTTGAGCATTGACCTGCGCGGTTCCTGTTATCTGGGCGTTCACTGTGGCAGTTGCATCTGCATGCATTTTTTGAGGCTGGTAGACGCCCACATAGTAGACGAGGCCACTGCCTCCAAGCAGGAAGAGCACAATGATGATCAGCAGGATTATTACAGTTAATGACAATCCCCGCCGTTTGGGTGGTGGGGGTGTGAATTGCGGTGGAATTTGCTGGCCTGCCTGGGGATACCCAGCGTATTGAGAAGGATCCGCATATGGCGGCTGGTTTTGGTAGAGGTAGAGTGGCTCCTGAGTCTGGGCAGGGTAATTGGGATAGTTCGCGCCTGATCCTGATGGAGGGTAGTTAGGAGACGTTGGGCTGTATTGTCCGACCGGACTGTTATTGGTGGCTGAAACTGGTGGTGGATAGGGCACCGAATAGCCAGGAGTTGGGGTTGTTGGTGGCACATATGACCCCTGTATGAAATCTGTAGGGGAGGATGGGTCATCAATAAAATTCGGTTGACTACCATACTGCTCTGAGGGTGCAATAGATGCCGTCAGGATCAGGTCACCGGCTGGGCCACCGGACCAGGCAGGTTCACCCTGACCCTTGAGACGAATCTCTTCGCCATTGCGAATGCCTGCACGTATAGGCACGGTAATGCGCCGTCCTCCTGGAAGCGTGAGTGTACGACTGCTCCCGGCCCGGGCTTCAGCCAGGCTGAGTGCTAACGTAGCGCGAATGTCACCACTTTGCGATCCTTCGAATGCCATCTCTTTCACCTGCCCATATTTGACCATTCATCATATGGTCTATTCTGTGGCTATACATGCGGCTCAGTATAGCATATCCGCGCTCAGCCAGAAAGAGCAAATTTCCTGCTTTCTGGCTATACCATGCCAAGCTCCCACTTCGCATCTTCTGTCATTCTGTCGGGGGACCAAGGAGGGTCGAATGTCATATTGACTTTGCATGATGTGACGTTCTCGACTTCACAGACGCGCATCTCCACTTCACTGATCACCTCTCCAGCCATAGGGCATCCCAATGCGGTGAGGGTCATCGTGACCTCGACATGGCCTGTTTCATGATTCAAATCAACATTATAGACGAGACCCAGGTCAACAATATTGACGGGAATCTCCGGATCATAACATTCATGTAACGCATCCATGACTTCAGCTTCGTTAATCTCTGCCATGGTTTTTGACTCCTTTGTACATTAAACCAACTAAATTAGTAGGAATTATACTTCTTTACTATAGCTCATACTCTATGAGCTTGTCAAAAAATATTTTTCCCATCCTTGAAGAGGAGAGAGAAGAGAGATTGGGGGACACCCCCAAACCCCTGCCAAAGGGCTGCGCCCCTTGGAACCCTGCTATTGGAAGGTAGACTTTATTCTGTCTATGTACAGTGAGATAAAGCGTTCGACATCGACTCCTATCGAGGTGAGCATATTTGGGGGATGCAGGTGTTCAAGTGATGGGTCAATGCCTTCTGTGCGTTTTGCAAAGTATGCAACGGTCTCTCCTAGAGTCAAGCTGCCTGCCAGTTCCACGTCGACATATGCCGGCTCCCAGGTAATTATTTCTGGCTGGAAAGCCGCTGCCAGGCAGAGCGGATCGTGCATCTGGAAAGCAGTGATGCCACGTAATTGCCCAAACTTGTCTAGAAAGTTAACAACCATCTGCTGGCTGAGCCTGGTAACGGGGCTGCCGTTGGATGCGAGCGCCTGTACCTGCTCGCGCTGGAGTAGCGTTTTATTCGTGACATCGAGTGTCACCAGACGTATGGGCCAACCTGCATGAAATACCATGTGCGCGGCATGTGGATCCGCGTAGATGTTGAATTCTGCTTCTGGCGTCACATTCCCTGGGACACGCAATGCTCCACCCATAATCACCACTTCGCGTACGTATTCGGCAATGCGTGGTTCCTTGCGCAGGGCCATCGCGATGTTTGTGAGCGGTCCAATCGGGACGAGAATAATTTCTCGGGGTGCAGCCATTACTTTTTCGATTATCAGGTCTACTGCATGCTGACTTACAGGTTGGAGTTGTGGCTCAGGAAGCTCTATACCTCCGAGTCCGTTGTGGCCATGCACATAGTCGGCGATTACCGGTTGGCGTATAATTGGCCGGTCGCATCCACGAGCTAACGGGATGTCTGTGCGTCCTGTTAGTTCTAGCAACGTCAATGCATTGCGCGTGGTCAGATCGATGTGTACATTTCCGCTGACAGTAGTAATCGCTACAAGTTGCACTTCAGGCGAAGCCAGGGCAAGAAAAAGCGCAAGTGCGTCATCAAGACCAGGGTCGGTGTCGAGAATAATACGGTGCATGAAAACCCCTTTCATTTCGTTTGAAATGCCTCAACTTCCGCTCGCGTGGGCAGACCTGATTGTGCGCCAAATTTTGTCACCTTTAACGCGCTGGCATACACCGCGAATTTTAATGCGTCCACAGGATTCTGTCCCTCGGTCAGGGCAACGGTGAATGCGCCAACAAAACAATCTCCGGCGGCGGTCGTATCGACGGTGCGTACTCGCGGGGCAGGTTGGTAGATGATCTGTGTGTGTCCTGTTCCATCGTCCATGGCAAGTACAGCTCCCTGCCCTCCGAGTGTAATCACGACGATGGGTATACCATGTTTGTGAAGTGTTGTAGCCACAGCGCGGGCGTCTTCAAGATTGTCGATCCGTGTACCCGCAAGAAAACCGGCCTCGATCTCATTGACAATTAATACCTGCAGTTGCTTGAGTACCTCCCATTCAAGTGGTTGAGCTGGAGCGAGGTTCAGGACGACGGGAATGCCCGCATTATGTCCAGTAGCGATTAAGGTTTTTACGGTATCGAGTGGAATCTCCAGTTGTAATACGAGCGCTCTCGCTTGAGTGATAGCCTCAAAAATGTTCGTGAGTTGCGCTCGATCCTGGCCTACACGCATATTAGCGCCGGAGGCCACAATAATAGCATTATCGGCATCAGGGGAAAGAAAGATAAAAGCGACACCGCTGGCCTCTTGCTGGTCCGTGGCAACGAGTCCAGTATCGATCTTGTTGGCCAGCAGCGTTTGAAGTAGTTGCTCACCAAAGGGATCCGTTCCCACACGGCCTGCCATTGCGACAGGCGCTCCCAGGCGTGCCATAGCAACCGCCTGATTTGCTCCTTTCCCGCCTGGAACAAGCTTGAGCGAACCTGCCCCAAGCAGCGTCTCTCCCAGGACCGGTAGACGAGGAACATGTACAACCTGATCCATGTTGAGGCTGCCAACGACAAGAATTACGCTATTTAACATTGTACTCTCCTGATCAAGTAATTCCTTACATTCGTATACGGGTATACATCTGTACAATTGTCCTGTCAGGAAGCATACGATATCTCCGAATAGACGTGCAAATCTGGGACAAAAGCCCAAAGTAATAGGCATATGTATGTCTTCATGCCGGGATGTCCTGGATAACATGTGAGTCAAATTACCTGGCAGGTTAAGAACTCTTAGCTTGAATTAGCAAATCTCAACCTCTATCACAGTCCTCTCTCAATGAAAGATTAACAATGAACCTTTATATATGAGAGGTAAGCAAAAAATTAGGCGGGGCGAATGAAAAGTAGGGATGCAGGAAGGCTGTCCATTGGAACCCCGCAAGAAAGAGACTTTTAAATTGCTCTGATGCGGGAAGCAAGAAGGTAGAAGGAATACAAAACCATGCTCGATGTGTTGGATTCCCCATCCACGCGTTTTGCGCAGGAAGCTGAGCGACGTCGGATCGCACGTGAATTGCATGATGGTGTTGTGCAGTCTCTGACCGCGCTTGTCGCTGACCTGGAGTATTTTCGTACACGATGCCTTCCCAC
>JBKPAZ010000185.1:0-11347 GCA_046726655.1 Chloroflexota bacterium | reverse complement strand
AGCAGTTCCTTGCCGCGTTTTTCGACGGTTGATGGACTCGCTGTTTCAACGGTACCAATGGCAAACTTTGTGTCGCGAACCGTAAACTCTTTGAAGTCTGCGGTTAGCAGCTCCATGGCGGTGCGCTCACTGAGATCGGCGGCGGCCGCAGCGAATATCTCGTGTCCATATTGCTCGATTTGCTCGCCGGAGATCTCGGCCAGTTCGGCTGCCACGCGCTCGTCACGAGGAGTGCAGGTGGGCGAACGCAAAATTAGAGTGTCGTAAAGTAGCCCCGCAAGTAGTAATCCGGCTACTTCGCGAGGAATAGCAATGCCTGCCTCAGAGTACAAGCCTGCGATAATTGTGCCTGTACAACCAACTGGATCGGCACGGAACATGATGGGTTTGTTGGTATGCACGTCAGCAACGCGGTGATGATCGATAATCCCCAAGAGTTCTGCCTCCTCGATGCCATCGACTGCCTGCGATTGCTCGTTATGGTCTACCAGGATGACCCGTTTGGGGCGCGCATTGATGAGGTCAGTTCGTGAGAGGTATCCCACAAGTTTGCCATCATTGTTCACCACTGGCAGTGAGCGACGACGCGCCAGCGTACTCTGTACTTCGCTCATCTGGTCTTCGGGGTGGCAGAAATTAAACTCGCGATTCATGATATGTTGTGTGCTGATACTCAGATTGATCAGGCGTACAGCTGTAAACGTGTGGTGCCCGGTGCTGATGACCAGGACGCCATATTGCTTTGCCGCTGCCAGCGTGCGCTCCGATACCAGCAGATCGCCGGTGATTACAAGCGCTGCTGCTCCGTGTTCTATGGCTGCCAGTTGCGCATCCTCACGGTCTCCCAGCACGACCAGGCTGCCAGGCTCGATGTAGTCGACCATCGTCTCGGCCTGCATTGCCCCAACGAGAACGCGGTTTCCCAGCTTGCGGCGTCCCTCTACCAATACGCGACCTTTGAGCGCACGTACCAGGTTATCCCTTTGCAGTGGTATGCGATTGACTGCCTGTGGATCCAGGTCATTAAAGAATAATTTAGCGAAATCCTCGACTGCGATAATTCCATGTACTTTGTTTTCTTCATCCACTACGGGCATCGAACGCCGGTTATGTTCCTGTAGGAGTTGTCCGGCTTCCAAAAGAGGCTGGTCAAGATAGGCGGATATGACACCTCGCCTCATCACATCGCGCACCTGCAGGTACACGTCCTCAATTGCTTCTGGTGGTTCGACCTTGTAGCGCTCCAGCACGAAGCGCACCTCTGGCTTGAGGTCACCATGTCGAGCCGCGATAGCCTGCTCTTCGCCTTGTAACTGTAACAGGCGCGCATAGGCATATGCTGAGGCAACTGAGTCCAGGTCAGAGCTTTTGTGTCCGATCACATAGATTGGCCTTGGCATGGTTCCTCCCGTTCAAGGTCTTCTGTATTGCTTGTCCGAGTGATCTCGTTTGCCTTCTGCATTGATACGGACAATTGTATGTGTGAGAACTTGTTCAGATACGTTCACGTTCGTACACGTGTCTTCACCCGTCAAGCTGTCGAATACGCTGTCAAGTCGGATAGCTGTTGGTGGGATTCGTGACGACTCCCTCCCGTATCTATAGTACTCTGCTTTTTGTGTGGATACAAGTTTGGTAGGAGTGGGGAAAGAGCGGACTGGTGATTGGTGAATATCAGAGTAGCCCGATTTCGCGAGCCCGTGCCACCGCCTGAGTGCGACTGCTCACAGAGAGTTTCGAGAAAATGTTACTCACGTGGCGCTTGACTGTGCTGATCGCGACCACAAGCTGCTCGCCTATCTCATAATTGGAAGCTCCACCAGCCAATAAACTCATGACTTCCAGTTCACGTTCACTCAGCGGGTCGAGCAGTGGTTGAACAGGCTTTGGATGGGTTTGTGCAGATGCTGGCAGCGAAGAGGCAGCATATCCACCCTCAGGATGGTTACCTGCCGCCAGCAATATCTGAAGATAACCTCTGGCGCGATGACCGGCTGCGAACAGCTTTGAGAGCAATGTCAGCATCGGCTCACCCTCGTCAATGAAAAGGCGGATGTAGCCCTCGGGTTCGGCCAGCACCAGTGCACGTTCCAATGTGGTGAGCGCGCCCTGTTGGTCGCCTTGCCCGTACAAGGCCAGCGCACGCAGGACGAGGATTTCAAGCGCACTGCCCATCCGCGCTTTGCCCTGGGCATCCTGCAGCAGACGATCCAGCAGGTACAAGGCGTCCTGGAGGTGAGCACCCGCAGGGTCATTGCGCCCCTGAGCGATGCGTAGCCGTGCCAGAGTCATGTACTCCCGCTCATAGGGGTAGCTCAGTTCGTCATCTGTGGACAAGCCGCTTGTGTCCGCCCAGCGGATAGCTGCTTCCAGGTTGCCCTGCGCCAGCTCTATTTGAGCCTGTACTGCGGCCCCGTGGGAAACCAGATGGGGAACAAAGTGCCGCTGATTGGCTAGTTGCGCGAACGCATCCAGCGTTGCGAGCGCACTGCTGTGCTCGCCGCGCGTCTGTTGCAGGCGAGCCATGGAGATGTAACCCAGCGTGAGCGTACCGGCATCCACTGTCAGCTTTCCCTCGCTCAGGTCCATTCCATCTGCCAGTTGGCGCTCGGCAGCTTCCAACTCGTTCCATTCACGGAGCACATCACCGAGGCCGAAGGAGTAGGCTGGGCTACTGGACAGAACTTGTAATCCCCCATGTTCCGGTACCACCTGTACTGCCTCCTTATAGGTCGCAGCGGCCCGACGAAGCCGGCCTTGCAGCACCTGCAGCCGGGCAAGCAGAGTGATGCTCCTCAAGGCCACTGATAGATCACCCGAGCCGCGTGCAGGCACGATAGCTGCCTCGACCAGGCGCTCGGTTGCGGGGGTCACATCCCCGCTTACCAAATAGGCATGGGCTGCATTCACTGTTGCGCTCGAACGCGCGAGTACCTCGGTCTCTGGCAAGAGCTCTAGTGCTTGTTGTGCGAGAGAGACACAGCGACTCAGGTTGCCGGAGTAGTAGCGGGCAATGATCGCACGGATTGCAGCTACCTGGCCCTGTAGAGATCGTACCTGATCGGTAGATGTGCTAGTCTGGACGTAAGCTTCCACTTCACGCAGGCGAACCTCTGCTGCCTCAAGGTGATTGGTGAGCAAGAGCACGTCTGCGTGGGAGATACAGAGGAGAGGACGTGAGCGCACCAAAGCATCAGGGAGAGCGTTTAGCCAGCTAAGCACCATGTGGACCTGACCACGATTTGCTATCGTCTGGGCATGCTGTTCGATCAAGCGGGCAGCATGTTCAAAATCGTGGGCTGCTAGCGCATGCTGCACCGCTTCGACAACCATCTCGTGCTGCTCGTACCATGCACTGGCACGACGATGTAACTCAAGTACAAGCCTGGGTTGTAGATGTTGCAAACGGTTGCGCAATACATCGGCAAACAGGTGGTGGTAGCGAAACCAGCGCTGCTCCTCATCGAGCGAGACGATGAACAGATTTGCTCGTTCCAGGTACTCCAGCATCCTCTGGCTTTCTTGCTTGATAAGAATGGCATTGCAGAGTGGCCCACTCAAGCGGTCGAGCATAGAAGTGTGCAACAAAAAGTGCTGGATGTCTTCTGGCTGTTGCTGTAGAACTTCTTCGACCAGGTACTCCAGTACATAGCGACTACTGCCCGTGAACGCCTCAACAAACTGCCCCAGACGTTCTGCTGGCCGTCCCTGGGCTGAGAGCGCCGCCAATTGCAGCCCGGCAATCCAGCCCTCGGTGCGTGCCTCTAGCGCCGCCACCTGCTCTACTGAGAGCGGTAATCCCATTACTCTCGTCAGAAACGTCGTAGCTTCCTCGGAAGTGAATCGCAAATCAGCAGCACGGATTTCTGTCAAGGCCCCTCGCACCCGCAGTCGTGCCAGAGGTAATGGGGGGTCGATGCGGGTAGAGATGACCAGGTGCAGCCATGGCGGCAGATGTTGCAGTAGAAAGGTCAGCGCCTGGTGGATCGACTGGTTCTCGATGACGTGGTAGTCGTCCAGGACCAGTATGGTGTTCACCTGGATGACGGCCAGTTCGTTCAGCAGGGAGGTCAGCACTGATTCCATGGGCACGGGCTGTGGAGGGTATAGCAGGGCCAGGGCTGTATCGTCCACCCCTACATGTAACGTGGAGAGCGCACTTATGAAGTAGCTCCAGAAGCGAACAGGGTCGTTATCGCCAGCATCCAGCGAGATCCAGGCTAAGGGGTAAGCACTTCCTTTCGCTTCGGCCCGCCATGCGCTGAGTAGTGTGGTCTTGCCCCAGCCGATGGGGGCCGACACCAGCGTGAGAGGGCGACTTATCCCTGCCGTGAGCCGGTCGCTCAGGCGCGGACGGGCAAGTAGTGTAGAGATTGGTGGTGGTATGAACAATTTCGTGGCCAGAAGTGCCTCTTTGTACTGTCTCGTGGCGCTCTCTGAGGGTGACGCAATCAATGCTGCGTTGGTAGTATGCGGCTGCTGTGCAGGAGTTGTCGTATCTGCGGCTAGTGTAGCGGCCACGTCGTCGAGCCGCTGGCGGGTCAGCTTTTCGGGCTTGCCCAGGTAGGCTTTGCGCAGTTGACCCTGCTGGGTGCGATAGGCATACCAGTACCAGTTGCCATGCTGCTGCTCTCGTCGCACCGTCAAGGTGACCTGGGAACTGCGGAAGGCAAAGGACTGCGCAGCTTCGCTATCGAGCCAGGAATACCAGGCGGGAGAGTCAAGCAGGATTGGGGGCTGGCGGCCATCGATCTCATCGAGCGGCTGGAGGTAATCATCGATTACCCGGGGGATGCGACGCCTCGCCATAGCTATATGCCTCCGTAGCAAACCAGAACTACCTACACAATTACCTACATAATTACCTACGTGGGAAGTGGCGAGGCTCTTACCACTGAGGCATACAACTCTGCTTCAGCCGAGTCGCAAGCAGTTCGTGACCAACGAGGGAATCATGTGTAATAACTGCAAATTCATCCAACTCAAGTATATGATATGTATTTTGTGATGTCAATCGATCAGATTTATCAGGTATTACATCACAATATGCGTCAATCGAATGACCCCATATTTGCTTTTCTTGCCCGCAGCAACGATCACTGCCCCTTCCTTCAACTCTTGAATCATCGTGGGAGGAACATGCTCGCCCGAATGCCTGAGGATAGTTACGCTGCCGTCCACACACATAGCAACAGGTGTGGTATCACCTGTCATTTGATGCGGGACCGTGCCTGCAATAATGTACGTATCTTGTTTCTGCGGCTGAGCAGCAACTCCCCTCACAGTTACCTGGTATCCATGGGCCAGAAGCGTAGCTACCAGTTCCCGAAATTCGTGTTGCACCTCTTCAACATGGCTCTGATTCTGCTGAGCAGCACCTTCATCTTTCTGCTCTTGTGAAGGAACTGGTGGCTTCTCTTCAGCAGTCGTTTTTTCAAATAACGCCCCGTCATATGTGGAGGGGATTGCGACCTGTACAGCACGTGGCATGGCATCAAAACGATAGGTGACCATCACTTGTGCCGCATTTCCGGCACTTTGGAGAGCTTTACGATCTGATTTGCTCAGGTAGTCATTGAGGCTCACTGCGCTTCCATCCAGTTGCATGTCGATTGAAGCCGGGACGCTGATAGTTATACTGGCTCCTCGAAAGTATTCGTTTGTTCTGTTATCAGGCCTGCGGCGGAACACAAGTGAGGCGATCTCTTCTAGTAACCTCAAGGTATTGCCTGCCGTAATGACACACACGTCAAGAAGTCCAGAATCGAGATAGGCGTTTGGCGTCATCTCCACGAGGTTGGCATAGCGGCGCGTGTTGCCTACGATGACTTGAAACGCTTCGCCTTTCCAAATTTTTCCCTCTTCGTATTTCGTGCCACTCACGCATATCTCGACAGGAAACGGATGTTGTTTGGGCAGCTCTTCGACCACCGAGAGGCCAACAGCCAGCTTGCCAACGCGGTACTTCAGGGATTTGGAGACATGCTCCATAATGGCGGCATCGAAGCCCAGGCCGGCCATCAACATGAAGTGATGTTTAGCTCTGGATGGACCCCTCATCTCTTTTTTATGTTTCTGTTCACCTTTCTTCTTTCGTTGTTGCTCTTGATCATCCTGAGATGTACCAGGAAAAGAGAGTCCTTGCACCTCGATATGCCCAATATCAATCTTGCGAGCTTCGCTGTTGACCAAGGTAAGAGCGGCATGTACAGGGTCATCTGGCACGCCAATTTCAGCCGCCCAGACATTGGTAGTACCACCAGGAATGACGCCAATGATGCTCGAATGATTCCTAGGAATCATTACTCCATTGAGGACCTGATTCAGCGTTCCATCGCCACCGTAGCCTATCACCAGGTCGCAGTTTGCTTTAGCTGCCCTGGCCGCCAATTCCATACTCTGACCGGCATACTCTTTAATGACGATATCAGTACTCCAACCAGCCGCCGATAACACGGCTACCAGGTCGGCAATTTGTGTCACGTTCTGCCCTGCATGCGGATTAATCACCACGCAGGCTCTTTTGCGCTTCATAGTTTTTCTCTTGATCGATAGACGACATGAAAAGGAGCATTCCTGTCACCCCATTAACTTCGTTCAGGGCAAGCTCTGAGCGCAGCGAATGGGCTCAGCATGACAATGCTACACTCCCTCAGCCACCGGGCAGCTCGTCAGCGACAACCCGGCTCACCCCAAGCAGCGGCAATCCCAGGTCTCGCACCTTCATCAACACACCATGCAGCGCAGCCTGATCGACATTGATCCCACAGAGGATAGCTTCCCCCTGATCGACATTGGTGATGGTAAAGCCGTCAAACCATTCGTTCCATTGCTGGCCGAGATGTCCCTTGACGCGAATGAGATACGAAACTTGTGTCATGCGCATATTATCCTTTTTATTATTCGCACCGCATTGTCCCTAAAACCTGGCTGAAGCCAGGCTCTTTCATAAGTCCCTGGACTTGTTTATGAGTCTGGTAGCACTACATATTTCGCCTTAATTACGCCGCGCCTACTTTTCTTGCCGTGCGCAATGACCACGGCACCGTCTGGTAACTTCTGAATATGAGCAAGAGGAGCATGTTCGCCAGTTTGCAAGAGAACAGCCGTGTCATTATCGATGCGCACAGCCACAGGCATCGTTTCACCCGTACGCTGTTTTACAATATTGCCGGCAATGATACTCGTTTGTCTCTTGTTCGGGACCTGTACAACCCCGTTTACTTTCACCTTGTATCCCTGTTCCTGTAACATACTAATAAGTTCTGAGGACTCGCTCAGCAACGATACATGTTGCTGAGTGGTATGCTTTTGTGTGCGCTTTCGATCTCCGGTATAGCTCTCTTCTTGCTGTGCCCCATGCTCGAACAAGGTATTATCATAGGTATGTGGAATCGTCATTCGCAAGGCATGGGGCACAGCATCAAAGCGATAGGTTACCAGGATGTGCTCTTGATTTTGCTCTTGGAGAAATGCTTCACGATCTGGCTTGCTCAGGTAGTCTTCAAGCTGGACAGCGCTTCCATCGAGATGCAAGTGGATAGAGGCGGGCACCGTAATCAAGAAGCGCGTAGCCAGAAAGTGCCTGGCAGTTGTCTTATCAGGTCTATGCCGGAACAGCAGCGAAGTAATTTGTTGGAGTGTCGTAATGGTGTTACCTTCCGTAATCACACAGAGTTCAAGCTTGCCGTCATCGAGGTACACGTCGGGAGTGAGCTCTACCGCGTTTGCGTAGCGGCGTGTATTGCCCAGGATTACCTGAAAGGCTTCTCCACTCCACGACACAGGCTGATCCTGCCCATCTTCAACGATAGTCACCTCGATGGGGAAAGGATGTTGCTCAGGCAATGACTCAGCAACGGCAAGATCGAATGCGAGGAGGCCAACCCGTTGCTTCAGGCCTTTCGATGTATGGCTGATGACTGCAGCATCAATACCAAGGCCAGCCGTTAACAAGAAGTAGTGTTGACGGCCCGGTGCTTGTTTTGCTTTACTCTTCCGTGCCTTCTGCCCTTTTTGCGCTTGTTGCTGGTTCTGCTGAGTTTGATTGGGAAACGTTATTTCTTGCACCTTGACACGCCCAAGATCTACCGTACGAACGTTGCTGTCGATCAGAGCAAGTGCTGCCTTTACAGGATCAACAGGCACGCTCGTCTCGGCTGCCCATTGATTAGCGGTTCCCCCCGGGATAACACCAATGGCTTTCCGTTTTCCCTTCCCTTTGGCGTCCATAACACCATTGACCACATGATTGATCGTTCCATCCCCACCGTAAGCGATGATCAGATCGTAATCTTGTTTGGCCGCCCTGGTTGCCAATTCGGTTGCGTGACCAACGTATTGTTTCACAGCGATGTCTGTTTTCCAGCCAGCCGCTGATAGTACAGCAAGTACATCGGCGACTCTAGTAAAGTTGTGCCCAGCTCGCGGATTAATGATCAAATAAGCCTTTTTACAACGTAAAGCACTCCTCTTTGAAGAGTCTATTGCTGATTCGCCTGAGAGTTGCTCCTGCCACTTCCGCTCACTTACACTGGTATCTTCAATGTGCCCATCGTCGTACTCCGCTGGTACTGAGGAAGGCGCGGGCTCTACTGCCTGGTGCGATAGAGCGGACTGGTTGATGGTCGGCTCTGGTGCAACTTGAGTAAGAGTGGAGCCTGTACTGGCATTGCTTTGGTCATGTGTGCCTGACTGCTCCACAGATTCGGGATTTTCAGGGGGGACTGGTATGTGTCGCATTTGTGCCAGGAATGTAGTTATCAGCCGGTTGAGTCTGTGTAGTGTTTGATGGGAAGATGTAACGAGCACGAGTATTTCCTTTCTGTGAGGCCTTACCTGTAACCATCCTTACTGGCCTGCGTGATGAGATCATTTTGGGGAACGCGTATACCCTCGGCAAAGAAGGCGTTGATCTCAGCGCCGAACAGGAGAATAAGTGTGAAGAGGTAGAAGTAAATTAACAGAATGAGTACGAATCCTAACTGTCCGATGTAGCTGCTCAGGAAAAGTGCCGCATAGATTGGAAAGAGTTGGAGCAACAGTTCCAACGCAATTGTCGCCACGAGCGCCCCCTGCCAACTGTTGCGAATGTGACGACCAATCGTCTGAATGCTGATATGTCGCGAAGGAACTACCACATAGATAGCTTGAAACAGAACCAATGAGAGGATGATACTCCCGCCGATGGTTGCAAGACGGTAGATGAGATTGCTATCGGGAATGTTGCCTGGTGGAATAACGTGCAGTAGAGTAAGTATTAACATAGGTGCCGCCGAAGCCACAATGATGATCGGTGCAAGCGCGGTATACAGGAAGAGCATGCCAAGGGCCACGATATGTCTGCGGAGAAATGGGCGTGGGGGGAGGTGAAAGACGACATCAAAACACGCTTCCATCAGCGAAAAAAGGAATGAACCAAACAAGACATAAAACAAAACCAAGAGCACTACCACAACAGCGGGGTCGTGCGAGAGCGCGTCGTAAGCTTTGCTAAATACCAGCGTCGCCTGTGATGAGAGCGGTGGAGGCAAGATCGTATCAAGGCTTCGAGAAAATACCTGCTGCGTTTGCGTATCCAACATACCCAGAATCCTACTAAAAATGGACACTAGCACGATAGCAATGGGTACCAGGGTGGTTAGCAAGCTAAATGCGAGCGCTTGTGCCAGGTGGTGAATCCAATCGTCCTTACATTTGAGGAACAACTCTTCGTAGGGTTTGATTTTCTTTTCAACAACTTGCACTGCATCTAAAGATTTCTCGCGTATGGTGTCAGTAGATGGCTGCGGTTCCTGGGTCGTCATGGCTTTCCTCCAGTATATATACCCTGGACAATTAGATTGCACCCATTTCGTACATACATCCCTAGTGTACAGTTGATTGGCAGAAATGTCATGATACTTGAGTAGCATCTTGAGGATGGGTGGGTTGAGGAAGGGAGAATGCTACTTAAGAAGCATGCAGTTTCTGCCTGGGAACGGTACACTATCCATATATTCGTGAAAATCCTTGAAGGAGTGCAAGGAGTAACATATGCATGGTATGATTCTACGTGGGCGCTCACTGGGGACGATAGCTATAGTCGTTCTCTTGATGATACAGTGCGTACTAGGGCTTTTCTTCAGCATACCCCTCCTGATAGAACTCCTGGCACCAGGTCGTCCAGTCATTGTGAGCGGTGCCTCTATAATCACGGGCCCTCTTGCTGGAGCTGCTCTGGCGGTGGCGCTTGCCTCGCCCATCATCGCCTGGGGGCTGTGGATGCTGAAGCGCTGGGCACCCCAGCGGGCCCTGCTGCTTGAGATTCTCAGTCTGGGTGTATGGGTGCTTGAATTTACCCAACCCGGGATCGACAGAAGGCTACTGCTCACCTGCATGGGCATTGCTGTTTTGATCTTGATCTGCTGGTACGCAGATCCCGCTGTACGCGCTGTCTCACACGTAAGGCAGGGCGGTATCGGCGACGAGAGGGAACAGGCATGATACTGTACGAGCTAGCGTCGTGTATAGTATGATAAGCAGAACACCTGTCGTCTGCAATCAGCAGAATCCATCGAAGGGAGAGGAATAGGCGTATGGAGAGTGCAACTTCTCTACCGAATTCACTTTCGCAGAGCCAAGGGAGCAAACCCGGCGATGCGCACCGGAGGCATCGTCTTGTACGCAGGAGTATTGCGATCACGCTCTGGGTTATTGGCTTAATTCTACTCGGCGTGGCTTCCGTGCTCGTGCATAACCATCCTGGCCCCTGGCCTGGCGAAGTGGCATTCAGTCAAACCGTCCAACACTTGAACTATTGGTCATGGATCCCTCCCTTGCTCGTTTTTATCGGAACGTTCAACAACCCTACACCTACAGGGATCATCGTGGGCTTCTTGTTTGCAGGAATGATCCTGCTGGGCTGGTATCGACAGGCCATCTTTTTCGCGTTAGCCGTAGGAATCGGCAATGCCCTAGATGCGCTCATTGGGGATTATGTCGTTCGTCCACGCCCCTCACCGAATCTTATTCGGGTCGATGTTCCTCTCAAATATAATAGCTTTCCGTCTGGACATACCTGCCATATGATGCTTTTTTACGGCTTTCTCTTGTTCTTGAGTTTCACCAAACCTGTGCGGGAGTGGCGGTACCGCTGGGTATTAATTCCTTTGCAGGTTTTTGCCGTGCTCAATATCCTGCTAATGGGCTACTCGCGTGTCTATGAGGGCGAACACTGGCTCAGCGATGTCCTGGGTGGCTACCTTTCTGGCGCGCTCTGGTTGGTACTCTTCATTTTCTTGTACCAGTTAACAACGAACATGTTGGAGAGACGGCGTGCGAAGAGACTGGCCGAAAAACCTGCACA
>JBKPAZ010000184.1:0-9856 GCA_046726655.1 Chloroflexota bacterium | reverse complement strand
GCCTGCAGGCCCCGGTGCCCCGGTGCCAGCTGCGCTGCCTGCTCAATGGTGACGGCAGCCTGGCGCAGCCTTCCCTGCAACATCTGTAGCCGGGCCAGATTGGAGATACTTCTCATGGTTGTCGGGAGGTTGCCCAGGGCGCGCACGGATACCGCCGTTGTCTCGACGAGGCGCTCTGCCGCAGGTGTCATATCCCCATCCACAAGATAGGCGTTGGCCGCAGTCACAAGAGCACTCGCATGTAACATGAGCGTGAGGGACATCTCCTTCGTCTCTGGCAACAGCTCGAGTGCCTGGTGCGCAAGAGGGATACAACGTTCGTGATCGCCCACGAGACGAGCCAGTTGGCTGCGGAACGCGGCCACCTGGCCCAGGATGGTACGTCGCTGTTCGGCAGGTATATTCTCCTGAAGACACCGTTCGGCATCCTGCAAGCGAGCCGAAGACTTCTCTAGCTGATGTGTTAACATCAGCGTGATGGCATGCATGAGGCAGAGGGAAGGCTGGGTACGGACGAGCGCATCGGGCAGCCTGTTCAGCCAGCCGAGCAACGCCTGGAACTGACTCGGAAAGTTGGTGAACTGGGCGTACTGTTCGATCAAGCGAGCAGCATGTTCGACATCGGGAATGGCCAGCGCATGGGTTACCGCCTCGTCGAACAACTTGTGTTGCTCGTACCAGCCACTAGCCCGGCGGTGGAGCTCAGGAACCACTAACGGCTGTTGTTGCTGCAAACGACTGCGCAACACCTCAGCAAACAAATGATGGTAACGGTACCACTGCCGTTCCTCGTCGAGTGCGACGAGGAACAGATTGCTCCGCTCTACTTGCTCTAGCAGCCGCTGACTATCCTCACTTCCACGCACAGCATCGCAGAGCGGCCCACTGAGCCGATCCAGCAGGCAAGTCTGTAATAAAAAGTCCTGGACTTCTTCTGGTTGCCGCGAGAGGACTTCTTCGACCAGGTAATCCACCACGTAGCGATGGCTGCCCGTAAAGGAGGCGATGAAGCTCGCCACATCGTCTCGCCCTTGCAGGGAGAGGGCGGCCAGGTGCAACCCGGCAATCCAACCCTCCGTGCGCGCCTCCAGGGCGGTTACCTGCTCTGCTGAAAGTGAGAGCCCCATTACCTCCGTGAGGAAGGCGGTAGTTTCGTCAGCAGTGAAGCGTAAGTTAGCGGCACGCAGCTCGGTCAAAGCACTGCGCGCGCGCAGACGTGCCAGGGGCAGGAGTGGGTCGGTTCGACTGGCGATGACCAGGTGCATGTTCGGTGGCAGGTGCTCCACGAGATACGTGAGCGCATCGTGGATGGGTTGAGCCTCGATGAGGTGGTAGTCGTCCAATACCAGCACGGTCTCCGTAGGGAGCTGGATCAGGGCGTTCAGCAGAGACGTGAGTACATCCTCGATCGGTGGTGACGATGAGGCGTACATCAGCGCCAGGGGGGTCTCGCCCACGCCCGGGTGCAGCGTATTGAGCGCGCTGATGACATACGACCAGAAGCGGATCGGGTCGTTATCGCCTTCATCGAGCGAGACCCAGGCAAGGGGCCAGACACCAGGGCTGGCATCAGCATGCCAGGCACTGAGCAAGGTCGTCTTGCCCCAGCCAGCAGGGGCAACAATGAGAGTAAGTGTGCCCCTCAGTGCAGTGTTCATCCGTTGCGTGAGCCGTGGACGCGTTACCATATTCAGGCGGACTTGCGGCACAGAGATTTTTGTCGTGAGCAGGTGGAGGGACGGCATGCTGGTGGCGGAGGAGAGTGGAGTGGCAGCACGAGGTTGAAGAGAACTGAGCGTATCGGATGGCCGTGGACTCGTTGCACCCTCTGCCGAGAGCACGATGGCCGCTTCATGAAGCCGCGGAAGAGTGAGTTCCTCGGACTTGCCGAGGTAGGCTTTGTGGAGGCGACCGGACTGGGAGCGGTAGGCATACCAGTACCAGGTGCCATGCCGCTCTTCGCGCCGAGCGGTCAAGGTACCCTGGGGGCTGGAAAAGGCAAAAGAGCGCGGAGCTGGCTGACTTAGCCACGCATACCAGGCCTCTGAGCCAACCTGAATCGGCGGGAAGCTAGCATTGGCACTCTCAGGCGGAAGCAGGTGATTATCGATCACCCGGGGAATAGCATGACGTGCCATCTATCTATGCACCTCATCATTCAGCGGATACCGGCACAAACCGGCGGTGCCAGTGTCAAGTTTCAAGTTCTCCCTGTTATTGGTTGGGGAGAGCAGATGGCAGCTTTGGGCGAACCGTGTAGCCGCTGATCTGCTCGAAGGCATGAGCGGCGCGCAGCACGGTCGCGTCTTCTCCCCTCCTGCCCACGAGCATCATGCCGACGGGTAAGCCTTCTATGAGACCGCAAGGTACCGTCATGACAGGATGACCCGTGACGTTGAAGGGGCAGTTGTTGGCATTCAACCCTCCGTTCATCCCCGAGGCTCGTGCGACCTTCTCCTCAAGCGGGGCATCGCCAGGTGGTAGCATTGGCGCTTTCATGGGCGTCGTTGGCATGACTAGCAGATCAACGTCCTGCAGGGCGTCATCGTAGGCGGCAGTAAGCGTGCGGGCCAGGTTTTGCGCCTTGGCGTAATAGCGCCCGTGATACCTATCTTGCATGTACTGGCCTAGCAGTGTGACTAATTTGAGTGTCTCGAAGAAGTCGTCTGCCCTGGTGATGCGTCCCTGTGCGAAGGCATCCAGGAGCGAGATGCTGTAATGCCCCTTCCAATTGGTGCCCATACTATTGCCGCGCACCATAAGCATCGCCGACCCCTCCACCTTGATGGCATTCCAGATATGTTTGCCGTCGCGGTGCATTGGAATAGAGAGCGTGCTGATCTGAGAACCTACTTCGGAGAAGCGTCGCGCCGCTGCCTCGACCAGTTCATCCACATCACGCTCGGAGAGCTCAGGCCATCCAAAACCCTCGCTCACAATGCCAATGCGAATCCCTTCAGTATCGTTGCGCAGGGCGCTTGTATAGGCCCCAGGCTTGACACCTTTCTGGCGCGGATCAAGCCCATCTTCACCGGCGATCACTTCAAGTAGCAAGGCCACATCAGCAGTCGTGGAGGCAATGGGACCGGTATGGTCCAGCGTCAGTTCGATAGGAAAGACACCCGTATAGGGGACAAGGCCATAGGTGGGTTTGAGACCATATGCGCCGCACCAGCAACTCGGGATGGTAATCGAGCCGCCCTGGTCGCCTCCGATCGCCATATCGCACTCACCGGCTACGACCAGTGCGGCACTGCCACTGGATGAGCCGCCTGCCGAGTAAGCGGGATGGTGTGGGTTCAGCACCGGACCTGTATCGGCGGTGAAGCTACTGCCTGAGAAGCAGAGACTCTCGCAAACAGCCTTCCCAACGATTTCGCCTCCTGCATCAAGGATGCGTGCCACGATGGTGGCATCGAATTCCGGCACATACCCCTCGAGCACCCAGGACCCATTCATCATCGGCACCCCCGCGACACAGACGTTATCCTTGATCGCAATACGTTTCCCCGCCAGGGGACCACTCGCTGCTCCTTTGATAGAACACTGCTGATACCAGGCGTTCAGCGGATTCTCTTCTGCTGTGGGACGATAGCCTCCAGTTCGTGCATAGCGCACCGGAAGTGTGGGTTCGGGGAGCTGATCGATGCGACGATACGACTCAAAGATTGCACTCATTAAACCCCGAAACGATTCGAGGTCTGCATCATTCAAATGCATCCCATACATGTGTGTGATTTCGCGTAATTGGCCAATGGTGGGTTTTGCTGGCATAGCGAACTCCCTTCCTTGATCCTGAACAATGCAGAATGCCCATCCGTGTAAAACAACAAAGAGGAATAATCCACAGAATTACCCACATCTGAGCAAGAAATTACCCATAGTATACTACATGATGGTACTCTCTTGCCGAGGTTAGTCACTCTTGTCCGAGCATCCACCACTCATGAGCTACCGATCAGAATCTTGTAAGGGCACTTGTGGAACCTTTGGACGGACCTGCAACGCCTGCCACATGCAGACCATTATAGCAGTGAGAATGATCACATAGGGCATCAGTGACAAGAGGCCAACGTGCTCAGCCAGCATACCCGCAAACCAGGGAAGTACCGCCGCACCTATGCTGCCTAAGCTCACCATGAAACCAATAGCACTTGGGAGAATGCGGGCGGATACTATGTTCGATATCAATGCAATCGTGGTCGGATAGATTGGTCCGAAGCTAAAGCCAATCAACCCTAAGCCAATCGCAGAGACTGCATAGACTGGTACGAGCCAGACCAGGAGCACCCCGATGACAACCCCTACCAGGCAACCTTGTATTACTCGCGCGCTGCCTACTCTCAGCGTTACTCGCGCTAGCGTCAGGCGTCCAAGTGTGAGTCCTAACCAGTAGCCACTGACCATCCAGCCCGCAAGGAGGATAGAGGCATGTCGCTCCTCGGTTAGAAAACTGTAGCTCCAACTGCCAACACTCACCTCAGTCCCAACGTAGATGAGCATGAAAAGAGCCGCGACCCAGACTATAGGGACTCTAAGAGCAGCCACGAGGACGTTGCTTCTGGGCATTGCCACCTCTACTGAAGGAGCGTTGTTCTGTTTCTTGAAGACCAGATGAAAGCCGACCAGCAAGACCGGGCTCACCCCTATCCACACGACGTAGACACTATTCCAACCCCACCTGACTGCCAGAATAGCAGAAGCGATCAGTGGACCAAGCAGAGCTCCAATTCCATAAAACGCGTGGAGATAATTCAATCGAGCTGCATTATGGGCATACTTGCTATATAGGCATTTATGCCCGCATCAATGATTCCTATTCCTAAGCCGAGTAGCAGCATCGAAATCAGTAGGATCATAAAAGGGAGCATCAGACCAAGTGCTCCTGCACCAAAGAGTAAGCTTACTACGCCCAACATCAGGAATCGTCGATTTCCCAACTTTTCAATGAGCAGTCCACTGGTGAAGGCAGCGACGAGATAGCCGATGCTTTGCACGAGAAAGAGTAAGCCAATCGTCGCTTTATCAACACCATAATGCATCCGCAGACTGGGTATGAGCACCCCAAATGCTCCATCGTTGGCCCCTATAAAGACAAAAGCAATGAAAGCTAGCCCTACTTGCAACTCAGCCAGTTTGAGGCGCTTCGCATCCAGTTTTTGATCTGAAGGCGCGATAAGCTGGGCCGCTACAGCGGAAGTAGCTTGAGATTGGAGATCGATATCTGATCTCCGTTGTCGAAGTGCGTTGTTAGTAATCATTTTTCTGATCCTGTATATTCATGAGCGTGCCCTTTTCATTCTAGCTGGGAAGAAACCAGGGCATCTTATTTTCACTGTCATGTTGGTGTGTCCTTTCATGTCCAGGGCAATTTCTTCCATGCCCAATGATATCGTCTTGACAAGGGACGATTCGTTACGTCCCGGATGGAAAACGAGGACGAGAGAGGCGAGTATGCCAGGGAGAACCGTCTCTCAATGTACCTGCAACCTCACATCCTCCCCTTGCCATTTTGGAGTGTAACGAATGGACGCGTAAGAAGACTATATCACCGGAGTATTGATCGAAAGACTTCATAACCCTCACACATGTGAGATATCCTTTTCTGGCAAAGAAGATGGCGCTCCTGCTAGAGCCATCCTGCGATTCGTCGATGCAGTAGCAAAATAAGGAGGAACCTATGCCTATCGAAATTAAAGTCGCGCCACCCGGCATCACCATCAGCCAGGGACGCACCTTCATGGTCACCAACTCAGGTGGCGAGATCAATCCACAAACCGATGAAGGCGTCTTCGCGATTGATACCCGCTTCATCAGTTACTACCATCTCTACATCAATCGTGTCCCCTGGGTTCTGGTGAATTCCAGCCAACTGAGCTTCTACGCGTCCCGGACGTATCTTACGAATCCCAAAATCAGTACGGAGGATGGAGATATTGCTGAGAACACGATTGGCTTGACGCTTGAACGGACAGTAGAAAATGGCATCCATGAAGACTTCTACGTCACGAACTATACGGGCAAAAAGATCAGTATTACGCTGGAGTTAGCGCTTCGCTCGGATTTTGCCGATCTCTTCGAGGTGAAATCCAAACGGTTCGCCAACCGTGGCAGAATGCTCACCGCGTGGGATATGCAGGAGCGACGGCTACGCACGAGCTATGATAACAAAGATTTTCATCGCGCCGTGACCTACGCGATTCCGAGCGCGGATGTGCCTGTTGGGCACGCCAATGGACGCATCTTTTTCGAGCTCGAACTGGAGCCAGGCCAGGAGTGGCAGACGTGTGGCGAACTGATCTTCGAACATGGACAGCAAGTCATGGAGCCTGCCTACGGCCACCGCACATCGGAGCAACTGGTAGAGCCACTCAGCGAACTCGACGAACTGCAGGCGCGTTGGCTGGAAAGCAGCCCGAAACTCCTGACTCCGAATGAACACGTCTATCGAGTGTACCGGCAGGCCATCGAAGACATGGGCGCACTGCGCATCTACGATCTGGATGTATCAGAAGAGGAGTGGGTGCCAGCGGCTGGTGTCCCCTGGTTTGTCACACTCTTTGGACGTGATAGCCTGATCATCTCGCTCCAGAACATGAGCGTGTCCACAGGGTTTGCACGTGGCGCACTCAAGTGGCTAGCTGAGTACCAGGCCAAAGAACGAGACGATTATCGCGATGCCCAACCCGGCAAGATTCTGCATGAGATACGCTTTGGGGAACTAGCCCATTTCGACAAGATTCCGCATACTCCCTACTATGGGACGGCTGATGCGACCATCTTGTACCTGGTCGTGCTCTCTGAAACGTACCGTTGGACGGGCGATGTCAACCTGCTCAAGCAATACCGGGAGGTTGCCGAGGGATGCTTGAACTGGATTGATCAGTATGGTGATCTGGACGGCGATGGGTTCCAGGAGTACAAAACCTTCTCATCGCTCGGCTATGAAAATGTGAACTGGAAAGATTCGGGAGATGCGGTCGTCTATGCAGATGGCAGCCAGGTGAAACAGCCCAAAGGCACGTGCGAACTGCAAGGCTATGTCTATGATGCCAAAGTGCGCATGGCCGAGATGTTCCGGGCGCTTGGTGACCAAGCGCGGGCACAGACACTCCTCCAGGAAGCCGAGGCACTGAAGCGGCGCTTCCATGAAGTCTACTGGATGGAGGATGAGGGTTGCTATGCCTATGGACAGGATGGCCAAAAGAGGCTGATTACCTCCATTACATCAAACGCAGGCCAGTGCCTGTGGAGCGGCATAGCAGACAAGGACCAGGCGGCACGTATAGCCAAACGGCTCTTGCAAGAGGATATGTGGAGTGGCTGGGGCATTCGCACTCTTTCCAGCAAGAATCCCGCCTATAACCCCTACTCCTATCATCTGGGCTCGGTGTGGCCCCACGACAACGGCATCATCGCTGCCGGGTTCAAATACTATGGGCTGGCGGACGAGGCGAATCAGGTGATCCGTGGCATGTTCGATGCAGCACGACGCTTTGAGGCCTACCGCTTACCAGAAATCTTTGCGGGTTTGAAACGCAAGGGGCAAACGTCAGATTTCCCAGCCCTATATCCTCCTGGAGCGAACATTCCTCAGGGCTGGGCCTCCGGCAGTGTCTTCCAAATGATGCAGACCATCCTTGGGCTGCGTGCCGATGCCCCGAACAAGCGACTCTACGTTAATCCGACGCTTCCCGAGTGGTTCTCGAACGTAGAGTTGCGGAATCTGCGCGTCGGTCCTTGCTCATTCACCCTGCACTTCTGGCGCGATGGAGAGCGCTCACGATGGGAAGTGGTGAATATGACGGTTGATCAAGGAGTGGCACAGCAAGATGTGATACAGGTGATGGGTCAGTGACTCAATCCCCTAGAAAGAGATGAGCTTGCATCTGGACTCCACCGCAATTCAGCGTATCTGGTGAGACGCGCTGCTTTGGCTTCTTTGTCCGACGCATCGGGGGCAACTGACAAGTGCCCCGTCTTGCCCCAATCCTGTCGGAGCAAGAGCGTTCGCATCGTGATGTTTCGCGCACCCACTAAATCGGCATGCAACTCATAGTGACAGTTCTGACAATGGAACCGGAGTCCCTTTTGTGGGCGGTTCTTGTCACTGGTATTGCCACATTTGGGACAGGCCTTGGAAGTAGAGTTGGCATCCACTTTGATGGCCATAGAACCCGCAAGTGTGGCCTTGTACGCGATCATGTGGTGTAGTTCAGCAAAAGACCATTGCGAGTAGCCCCGGTTGGCTTTGCGTGCTTTCGGGGAGACGGGTTCTGTCCCTTTGCCGTGCTTGTTCCGACGTCGTTTCCGTCGCTTGGTGCGTTCACGGATGTCGGTCAACTGCTCTAAGCCGATCAAGGCCTGTGGATGGGTCGTCACGATGTGTTTTGAGACGACGTGGTTGGCTTGCTGTTTCAACCGTCTCTCTCGTTGGGCAATCCGACGTAACCGCCGCGTTGCATTGCGAGTGCCTTTCTGCTGCAAGCGTTTCCTGAGTCTCGCATAGTGATTCGCTCTCTCCCGCACGTGTTTTCCTGAGTGAAAGGTAGGCCTGCCTGTAGAAGTCGAAGTGACCGCGAGATAGCGGATCCCTACGTCTACGCCTACTACCTCTTTGTGGCTCTCAAAGGTTGGATCCGCAACCTCTACCTCAAGGGACACGAGCAAGTAGAAACGTTTCTTGTGTTGATCATACCAGAGCTTGGCATCGCCAAGAGTGGCTCCTTGTTGAAGAAGTGCCACATGCTTGTCATAACCCTGGTAGCAGAGTGTCAGACGTCCTTCAAGCGTATTCAGGCTGACCTGTTGCTTCGTCTTGAAGGTGTAATCACGCTCATAGGTGTACCGCAGCGTGGGTGAAGCAAACTTGGGAGCCTGGTCCAGTCCTTTGTACGGCTTCTTGGTCATCCCAGCTTTGCGTGCGGCGGCATTCTTCTTGACCTTGGTCCACAGTCCTTTATAGGTAGCAGCAACTTGTCGCTCTACGCTACAGGCTAACTGTGAGGGAAGGTGATACGTCGCACGCAATTCTGCATACATCCCCCGGTGTAATGTCTGATTGCTACTGGTTTTGCCATGCGCGAAAGCATAGTGGCTCACGGCATTGAGTGCATCGCGGTAGGCAAGTTGTGTGCGACGAAGTGCCTGAAATTGCTCAGGGCTCGTATGCAATTGAAGTTTTGCTGAGAGTATTTGTTTCACACAGGTAGTTTACCACAGTAGGCGTGAGAAACCAAGAGGGTGATAAGCCCACGGGATACGCAACGAGTGAGCGAAAAGGGGGAGAACGCCTGAAAAACTGGCAAAGACGGCAGAAATGTGGCTACCTGAGAGAAAACTCTCTCTTTGCAGATGTTGGAAGGGGTGGAAGCAAGGGGTCTCATATGGGACAGTCACACCCCACTGGGAGAAGGAAGGGTGTTAGAGAATCCCCTTTAAAGAGCAGACCCCGCAGACATATCCCTTGTTGGGCACCATGCTGTAGCCGCCATGAGCACGAATAATCACCTTCCCGCATTCCGCACACTTCGTCGGCTGATAGCTCGGTGGGTTTTGGAGCTTCTCGAAATTGTACTCATTGGTTGCCATCTCCACATAATCCTCGGTGTCGAAGCTTTCACGGCACGTTTTGCAGGTTTGCCAGGCACCAGGATGACCCTCATGAGAGTGATAGGCACAAAGTGTGTAGCGATCGTGATTGCGCCAACAGCTGTTGCGGGCATAAGAAAACAGCACATACGTGTCGCTATCATCGCAGATCCAGTGGTCGCAACACAGCGTTTTGGTTAATTTCCCGGTGTTCCCACACAGACCACAACGAGGCTTGGATACCGTTTTGTGTGTCGTTTTTGCC
>JBKPAZ010000183.1:0-13281 GCA_046726655.1 Chloroflexota bacterium | reverse complement strand
CCGTTACCTCGGTACGCATCGCCAGCTCAAAGCAGCGCTCTAACACATCCATCAGCGTCATAGAGGTGTCCGCGCCGTCTATGCTCCCTGCAGAGATTTCAACATCATTCATCATAGGTCGCCTCCCGGGTGGATTTGGTGCAGTTCTCCAGGTTGATTTACCAACACTACAAGCGCATCTCTACGCATCGCGCCAGGCGGGTTGCCGTTTCTCAAGAAAAGCTTGCACGCCTTCGCGCGCATCCGCCGTTACCATCAAACCATGCAGATAGAGGTCTTCGATCCTGGGCAAAGCGCGTGCCACTCCCAGGTCAGCACCATACAGCAGGGCGCGTTTTGTCATGTGTAAAGCCATTGCGCTCATCTCGCAAAGCTGCGCGAGCAGCCGCTCCAACGCTGTCTCTAGCTCGCCGTCCGCCACTACAGTCGTTACCAAACCTAACTGTACGGCCTCACCAGCAGTGATCGTTTCGCCGCTAAAGAGCAGGCACGCCGCCTGCTGATAACCGATCAACTGCGGAAAGAGCGCAGCAGCAATCGGCGGAAAAACACCTAGTTTGATCTCCGGCTGACCGAAACGGGCGGAGGCTGCCGCCAGCACCATATCACAGGCTACCGCTAGCTCGGTTCCCCCGCCCAGCGCCGCTCCCTGCACCACGGCAATCGTTGGCATCGGCAGAGTGCGCAGTTGGGTGAAGAGCGCGCAGAATTCACGAATCATCGGCTCAGTACGCTCAGGCGTGTGATCGGCGACATCCACCCCCGCACAGAAGGCCTTGCCATGCGCTGACAATACCAGGGCTTTGAGCCGGGTTTGCCGGGCCACCGTATCGATCGCCCCGGCAAGCTCGCGTATGCCTGCCAGCGTCAAGATATTCAGCGGTGGCCTGTTAAGCGTCAGCCTCGCAACGCCTTCGTTGATCTCCAAAGTGGCAAAGCAATTGATTGCGTTCTCCGGCGATGGTGTATCCATAACCTTGCTCCAAACTACCTCGTGAGTGAAAGGAACGCCTACATATCCATCACAACTACGGAGCGAATGCCCTGGCTGTGTCGCAGAGCGTCAAGCCCATCGTTGATATTCTCCAAGAGGAAACTGGTCGTGACCAGCGGAGCCACCTGAATGCGACCGGTGCGTGCCAGCTCGATCACGCGCGGATAATCAACCGGGCGGCAGCCGAGGCTTCCCCGGATCTCCATTTCGCGGTACATAATGCGACCGGCGTTCAAGGTGACCTCGTGATCGCTATAGCCCACGACCACCAGCCGCCCGCCTGGATGGAGCGAAGCGAAGGCTTCCTGTATCGTGCGGGGATTACCAATGGCCTCCAGGGCTACATCAGCGCCGCCGTCGGTCAGCTTGCGTATCTTGCGAGCGGCGCCGCCCTCCGTCTGCCGGGGATTCACGGTTTCGCTGGCTCCCAGGCGGCGCGCCCATTCCAGGCGTTCCTCCACGATATCTACAGCAATCACGATGCCTCCGGCCAGGCTGGCAAACTGGACAACATTGAGGCCCACGCCTCCGCAGCCGAAGACGACGACGCTATCGCCAGGCCGCACCTCGGCGCGATTCTTGACCGCGTGATAGGGCGTAGTTACCGCGTCAGCGATGATGCAGCCCTCCACCAGTGGAATTTCAGGGGGCAGGATGAAGGTGTCTTTAGCCGGAGCTTTAACATATTCAGCATAGGCTCCGTCGACATCATTGCCGAACATGCGCATGTTCGAGCAGATATTCTCTCGCCCATAGCGGCAGGCAGCGCATCGACCACAGGTGAGGATGGCCGGTAGCAACACGCGATCCCCTTCCTTGATAGCTCCCGCATCGGAAGCGGTTAACACGACGGTACCGGCAGCCTCGTGTCCAAGTATCATGGGCGGCTTTTTGACGGTTGGCACGCCATGATCGATATAGTGCAGGTCGGTGTGGCAGAGACCACACGCCGCCACTTGCACCAGCACCTCGCCCGCTTCTAATACAGGTACAGGGACATCTTCAACACTAAGTGGCATATTAGGCCCATAAAAGACAGCAGCACGCATCTTCTCATTTCTCCATTAGCTAAAGTTCGGCGCCGCAGCGACCGCAGAAAGCGAACTGCGCAGGTATACCCTTAGCGCCACATGACCGGCAGGTCTGTGTATACGGCCCCCACAAGAACTCGCTTGATTCTTCTGTCACAGCTCTCCGCCGCACTCCCAGGTGATCTGGCCGCCGCTTCTCAACGAAAGCATTCATGCCTTCATATGGTTCTAATGAGGTATAGTGCAGGGCGAGCCAATCTCGAGCGTGACCGATTGTCTGGTGCCATGAGAGGTCTTTCCAGAAGTTCGTTTGCTGCTTCGTATAGCGCATACACTCAGGGAACTTGTCTACTAGTTTGGCCGCCATCGTTGCGACGGCGTCATCAAGCTCGGCGTAGGGTACAACCTGGTTGACCAGGCCCCAATCGAGGGCGGTCTGGGCATCTATCCATTCACACAACCACAGAATCTCGCGCGCTCGCCGGTCTCCGACCATAATCGGCAGCCATTGCGTCGCGCCTCCTGCAGCCACACTCCCCACTTCGGTGCCGACCTGGCGAATGCGCACATGATCGGCAGCGATGGCCAGGTCACAGGCCATGTTGAACTCATTTCCACCACCGACAACCATGCCGTTGAGCCGGGCAATCGTGGGCTTGCCAATGTTGCGCAGGATATCAATGCAGTCAGTGAAGAGTCCCATCCACTTCCAGTAATCGTGCGGGCGCTGCGTGTACTCAGAGGCATATTCCTTGACGTCGCCTCCGGTGCCGAATGCCTTGTCACCCGCGCCGGTTAGCACAACAACGGCGATTTGATCATCCCAGGAAGCGTCGCGGAATGCCTGCGTCATCTCTTGTAATGTTCGCCAGGTGTAGGCATTATAGCTCTCCGGACGGTTGATGGTCACAGTTGCTACCCAGCCATGTTTGTTATATACGATCTCCTCGAAGTCAAAACTCTCCGGGTCTTTCCCGCTAAAATTCGACATTAACTCCCTCCTTTAGGTAAGGCAAGGTCCACTCCCGGCGGAGAGACCCCAATTATCGAGAACATTCTTCAGTAGTAGCTGTCCTACGAGGCCGGGTGTAAATAGTGCGTGCCAGGGTAGCGACGATACAACTCTCGCACCCCCCGGCGCCAGATGTATATTCCTCATCCAGGTCCGTTGGCTCCAGCAAGATCTCAAACCCTAGTTGGCGATAAAGCTCCACGGCTTCGTTTAGCCGCCGCCCCAGGGCCGAGAAGCGCCGGGTCCAGCCGTGCTCTTGTAGTTGGATGCCAGTACACATCGCCATTACCCTCCATGTAGTTAGCCGCTCAGTCAATTCGCCGCTCCAGGGGGATGGTCGAAGCTAATACAAAACCAAGCGAATGAAACGCTTTGAGCAGAGTCCAGTTATCCCAATTCACCAATGTATAGACTGCTGCTGCTCCCTGAAGGGCACCCTGCTTGATGAAGGCTTCTACCATTTGCCGACCAATGCCCTGCTGCTGGTATTTTGGATGTACCGCGATGGAATCAAGGATAGCGGTCACCTGCGTAAGGCCAAATTCTCCGTACACCAGCGTACCCATCACAAAGCCGATGACCGTAGCATGACAGTCGGCTACTAAAAAAATCATTCGCGCATCAGCGTCCGTCTCATTGAGCGCGGCAAGCCGCCGCTCAAAGTATGCTGATCGCGCGTCCCCAAAGACCAGGGCATCCAGTTCGACGACAACTGCCAGGTCCGCGCGTTCCATAGCCCGGATGGACACTTCACGAGGGTTAAAGTTTGCAGTCGTTGGGTACTGTGCGCCCATGAGCCATTTCCTTCCCTAAATAGCAAACTGGCACCGGTTCTAATGCATGCTCACGTAGTAATGCTTGCACCGGTCACCTTGTGCATGGTACTCGCCTCACGCAGGTTCTACTATCGATGATAGCGTTGATATGTTTAGATTGTTCGTGAAGGATTGTATGGTTTTTGTAAAGCTGAAATTAGTATGGTCGCTTGCTTATTCTTGACGTGCAAGCACGGATACGATATAGTGTTAATCACAGGAATAGTTTTGTAGCGTTGAAGCTTGGGGTTGTCTGCTTTTTTTCAGGCTGGTCAAGTTCGCCGTCAGGCAAACAGAGAGGCTCCAGTCATGTCAACGCGAGTGGATGTTTCGCTTCCCCTTGTCCTGGTGGCCCACCATGCGCGAGATACGGTCGAGTTATTGAAAGCCTTGCTGGAACGTGAAGGCTTCACAACGCTGTGCGCCTATAATGGTCGTTCTGCATTACAATATGTTCACCAGCATCACCCGGCCCTGTTGCTCTTCGACCAGGCTCTGCCGCTGATTGATGGCCTGGAACTCTGCCGCACGATACGGCAAGAGGATGATAACGCTGCGATCTTTGTTCTCAATGACCACCACGATGAACTCGGGAAACTACTTGCCTTTGCTGCCGGTGCAGATGATTGTCTTATACTGCCTTTCCACCCGCGCGAATTGCTTGCGCGCATCAAGGCGGTCCTACGGAGAACAGAGTTGCAAACTGCAAGCCCGCATCGTCTCTTGCAGTGCGGTTCACTCGAACTCGATCCCGAGCAGCGGGAAGTACGTGTTGCAGGGGAGATGATCGGGCTGACGAGCCTGGAGTATGAATTACTGTATCTACTACTACGATATCCTGGCCGCGCGTTCTCGCGCGCACATTTGCTCGAACTCATACCCGGTTTCCAGCATCACTCTCCTTTTGATCGTGCCGTGGATATTCATATAAGCAACCTGCGACGTAAACTGAGCAGGGTAATGGGAACAGATACGCTAATCGAAACCGTGCGTGGGCTAGGCTATCGCCTGAGTATGCCGGCAACTGAAACTTCTGCAGGACCATCGTCACGTGGCTCGGAACCTGAAAAACTGGCATTGGCCGCTTTTGAACGCGTCCCTGTACCTCTTTTAGTGCTCGCCTCTGATCGCACCGTTGTCCTCTATAACGAGGCGGCCAGGCAGCTTTGTGGCTGGCCTGCCGACCAGGTGGTTGGTCAGGCGAAATGTTACAGCCTGCTCTCCTGTCACCAGGCAAACGGCACAATGCTCTGCCGCGAGCATTGTGTGATGAACGCAATCACACTCAACGGGCTCAGCGATCAAACGGCTTGCTACTCAATCACGCTCAAAGATGGACGCGAAGTACCGGTTACGGCCCATTATAGCAGTCTCGGCGAGATCGGAACACATAGCGACTACATGATCCTGGCGCTTGAACCTGACCTTGCCGGAACACAACTCCCCTAATTCAAGATCCTGAGGAACTGATCCAGCACACTTGCAACCTCAACTATTCAGTTGTTCAAGGGCAGAGGCGAAATTATTGACCCCATTGAGGAAGCTGAACAAAACCTCTAGAAAGCAAGAACGCAGATAATAATCTTTATCGCTGGAGACAGCCAGGCGGAAAACCGGCGAACCTCGGCAAAAAACGGGCGGATGTGATAGAATACATATCAAGCTTACTGAGCTGTAGTCTCGCACGCACGTTTTATCGGATGGGTTCCATAGGAAAGTACTAACCCACATATGAGTACAAATGAACAAGACGCCCAGGCGTTAGATGCCTATTCGAGCGCCGTAACCGGCGCGGCTGAACGTGTTGGTCCTGCTGTAGTACGCATTGATATAGAACGTGAAGGTGGCCGCCTGGCCAGGTCCATGTTTGGCGGCGGTTTAGGTTCCGGCTTCATTTTTGCCTCAGATGGTCAAATCCTTACTAATGCTCATGTTGTCGCTCATGCACGACGTATCCATGTGACGCTGGCTGATGGGCGTACCTTCGATGCAGGTCTTGTTGGAAGCGATGCTGAAGTTGATGTTGCTGTGTTGCGCATCGGCGCCGATCGGCTGCCAGTGGTCGAACTGGGACGTGCTCCTTTGAGAGTAGGACAACTGGTGATTGCCGTCGGGAATCCTTATGGTCTGAATTGGACGGTAACCGCGGGAGTTGTCAGCGCGTTGGGACGTACATTGGAAGCTCCTGGAACACGCAAAATGACCAATCTCATACAGACAGATACGCCAATTAACCCTGGAAATTCTGGTGGGCCGCTGGTTGATAGCGTGGGGAGAGTGGTTGGAATTACAACCGCTATGATGCCTCTGGCGCAGGGTCTTGGATTTTCTATTCCTTTGGACACTGTCAAGTCGGCAATTGCACGCATTAATAGGAAACACGAGGCGACATCTGCGGGTGTTTCGATGGGCGTTGGTGGAATGCGTGTGCGGCTTGATGGGAAAATACGGCAAGCCCTCAAGCTCACACAGCAGTATGGTATGGAACTACTGGAGATCCGTCGTGGCGGACCTGCAGAGCGTGCGGAACTCAAGCGGCTGGATGTAATAATCGGGGCGGCTAATGAACCCATTACTGAGCCACGAGACTTACAGCGCATTGTGCGGAGGCATAAAGCTGGCGAGAAGGTGGCAGTCAGTTTCTTGAGAGAAGGCAAGCAGCGTAGGGTGACGGTAGTGCTGTAGCTTTCATCGAATTCAGTACCTGGAACACTTTTTTGTCATAAATACCTGGTGGCTGAATTTTTAGTTTCCTGAATGTGGTGCGTCATATAGTATGTAGAGTGATGTATCACATATTTGGGCCGGGTGGCTCAACAGGGAAAAAGCTATGGACACTATTCTAATCGCTCTGGCTTTTATAGGTGGGCTTACTGGGCTGATAATTGTAGGTATGATAGTAACACTGTACTTTTATTCGCATGATGCTCTTGGGTTGGGCAGTTCCAGCGGTGCACGTGGCCTGCGCGCAATTACTGCAAGATCAGTACCTGTGCAAGTGACTACAGGCGCCAGTCAGTCTGAAATCAATCTTGGGTTGTCAACCGATCCAAGTGCTCGATATGTGCGGGGGAGCTTGATGGTTCTGGCAGTGTTTTTGATGTTGATGATCATTGTCGTGATTTTACTCTTGAGTACCCTGGTGCATTGATGGGAGAGCGAAGGTTGGAGGCTCCAACGCCGAGAGTGTTGACCGATCGACCTGCCTGGAATGTACAGACGTTTCCAGGCAGGTCGATTACTTTTTGTCGAAAAATGAAAGGGGCGAATTGACGGCTCTCCATCCTTTAGTTTGTCTCTACATACACTACAACAAAAAATGTAGTATTATAAATCTCTCTCACTCATCATCAATAGCTACCACCTAACTTTCGGTGATCCCACGAGACTATCTCTACAGGTTCTACAAAAACGACCACTCGTTTTGCTGCCTGAGCTTCAACCATTCGGCGTGTATTCTCATTCAAGGAGCCATTGATATGTTCCCATATTGCCTCGCCTATCCGTTGGACGGTTTCGCGGTCGTCGCTAATGATTGCCCGTCCCTTAATCTGGACTCCCCGCAGTTCTTCATAGCGCACACCAGTCTCTACAAGACAGGTAAGCCTGGAATCTCTCCGCAGGTTGACAGCCTTTTGCGACTTAGCATACGTCCAGAAAACTATCTGGTCATTTATCAACACATACCACATCGCTATCAGGTGCGGCCATCCGTCGTGGTCAATAGTGGCTACTTGAAGTGTGCGCTGCTCTTCAAGAAATGCGCGTATTTCTTCGTCGTTCATGCGGATCAGGTCTCGACGCTTCATGTATTTCCCTCTGTAGGCATCTTTAGCCCAACGAATCGCGTGCCAGGAACATCCCAATATCACTGAGCGCTGCCATGGCCCGGCATGTAATCTCGATGGACTCATAAAATGGTATACCTTCTGCGCGCAAAATACGTAGTGCCGGAATATCATGCCTGGCATAAATACTCTGCAAGAGTACGGGCTTTTTATATAGTCTCACGAGTTTGCCGAGTTCGTGCGCCGCAGCCTCTTCTCGCGGGCCAAAATCCTCAGAAAGCAGCCAGCGATATCCTCCAAACAGCCCGGTGATGATTACACCATCAACTTCAGGGTCTTTGAGGCAGACCTCTGTAAGCCAGGCAAATGAAAGGGGGTCTTCGTCGGCTGCGCCTGCCACGTCGACGGGGTTTGTAGCTGTGGCGCGAGCGGGCATGAGTTTTCGCAGGTTCTGCTGTGTTTCTGTACTGAGTACCGGCACTTCTAATCCGGCGCGTATAGCAGCATCTCCAGTGGCGACGACACTGCCGCCACCGTCGCCTATGATGGCAATGCGGCGTCCACCGTCAGGCGTGGGCGGCTGTGATGCCAGAGCCTGGGCCACCGGAAAGAGTTCGTCTGAGCGCAGAACTCGTACCACGCCACTACCGATGAGACTGGTATCATGATCGGGCCGTACGGTTGAGATGGTTCCTGTATGGGCCAGGGATGCGCGTACACCGACCTCAGTAGCGCCACTGAGCAGGATAACCACAGGTTTGTAGCGGCCACGTTCGTGCATCCTGCGCGTGACCTGCCGCAGCGTTTGCTCCTGGATAGCCTCGACGTAACCGGCAATCACGCGCGTTTCTGGATCGTCGGCCAGGAATTGAACGCATTCTGGAAAGGTAACATCGACAGCGTTGCCCACGCTTAAAAATGTTGTGAACCCCAGGCTATCCGGGTGGGCCTGCGCGTAAAAATACATGCCAAGGTTACCACTTTGCGATACAAGACCGATGGGTCCAGCGGGTAGAGGGAAAACCATGCCCAGCGCATTGAGTTGTGAGCGGCGCACAAAGAGTCCCATACAGTTACTGCCGATGACGCGGATGCCGCGCTCGCGGCAGCGTGCTACCAGCTCCTGCTCTAATGCGCTGCCCTGTGGCCCAGTTTCACTAAAGCCAGCAGTGATAATCACAATGCCCTTGACGCCGTGAGCAATACAGTCTTCAACTGATGGGGGTACCTGGCTGAATGAGGTAGCAATAATTGCCAGGTCAACCTGCGTGGGAACATCGCGCAGGCTCGCAAAGGTAGCCCGGCCCAACACATCGGGGACAGAGGGATTGATGAGATAAATATTGCCGGGGAAACCTCCAGCTATCAATTGTTTAGCTGCGACGTGCCCCCATTTGTGGGGAGCTCGAGACGCGCCCAGAATGGCTACAGAGCGAGGGCACAGAAGCTCATCGAGAGTGTGGGGGACGCCGCTCATTCGTCTTCCTCTTCAAGATCGGATTCCTCTTGATTATGCTCGCGTTCCTTGCGCAGCAATTCTTCAACGCTGCGAATGAGAGAATCTGCGCTTGGCAGCGGACCCGTACTTATAGGTCTGTCAGGATTGATGAGTAGCTCGTCTTCATCATCCTCCGATTCGTCGTCGTCATCGTCGGTAATTTCACCGGCTTGCTCTTCCAATTTGCGCACATATGCACTTGCCTCCGGGTCTCGCGCAACCAGCATCGTAATTTGCTCCTCGAAGCGCTGCGCGTCGGACTGGATAGCGCTCAAGTCGAGATTAAAGGAGAGGAAAGTGTTCAAGTATGTGAGTAGGGCAGCCGTGACTTTGATATTCGGTGTAGCGGCGAGGTAATGAGGCGCTGCAGCCCATAGGCTTGAAACGGGAATGTTGGCGCGACGAAATGTGTCTTGTAAGACGCCAACCATGCCGGTTGGGCCTTCGTAGCGTGAACTGCGAACATCGATCTCTAGTAGACGCTCCAACTTCTCGGCATTAGATGAGAAACCGGAGATTGGTACTTCCATGGAATGTGGTATATTGGCGAGAAATGCGCCAAGCAGCAGGGCTTCAGAGACGGTATAGCGTTTGCAGACCTCTAGAAAAGTAGATGTAAAGGTCTTCCATTTGAGTTGAGGCTCAACGCCGAGATACAGGATGATGTCACGGTCAAATTGTGGAGCAACAAAAGCATAAAAATGATTCGAAGGCCAGGTGATTGAGCGCATGATGCCCTTGCTGGCGGAAATCATGGGCCGGGTTTCAGTAAAAACGTAAAATTCCTCAGCCTCGATTTCCGCAAACTTGACGGGTTTCCAGCGATCGATTAAAAACTTAACGGCTGTCGTCGCGGCATCGGCGGCGTCGTTCCATCCCGCAAATGCAGCTACGACCACGGGATTTCGCAGCTCTGGTTTTCTAAGATAATGTACGAAAGCCATCGTAACTCCTCTACATCTACCTGACCATAAAATGGATTGGAATGAATAAACCTGTTTATTGTTGCTAGTATTGTATCATGCCTGCAAAGGGGGAAGGATGTAAAAATGCCTGAGTCACGGGTTGGAATGCCATCGTTCCATATGCTCCGCATGGGTTTGCATGTAGGCTCCAGGGCCGAAAAACTTGTCATAAAACTCTAATTCAAGATGATGTGCCTGGGCATAAATGCGCAGCAAGATAGTGGGGTATCGTGTTGGGAAGCGCCCATAGGCGCTATAGATGTATTGTGCCATCTCGCCGATACAGTCAATCTGAGCCTGTGTATATGGCTTCACTGTGGCCTTGATTTCGCTGTTGTGCAGGAATGGACCACCTGTCGCGGGATCATAAGTGCCGCCAGGGCCAAATTTGCGCTCAGCCAGCTTGTGGGCTGCTTCGTACATATCCGCTACATATGGTGGACAAACCGATTCATAATAGCCATCTAATCCAATCGGATTTGGAAATGTCCAGTCTTCTCGCCTGGCAAAACGAAAACCCAACCCTTTTATTCCCTCACCGGCAAAGGCTCCCAAGGCGCTGTATGGGTAAATGCCTGTGTACATCCAGCCACCAAGGCCAATAGCCTGCATCATTAGTACGATGTTCTGGCAGATTAGCGCAAGCTCCATCGCAACCGTCGAGTATGCCACCTGCTCGATATGTGAAAGCGCGAAACGCATCTGTGGCGTATCACTGATAATGCCCGTGCGTATAAATGGTTCAAGGTGGCCACCAGGTCGACCGCTATAGTCGTCATAGAGCGCGTAGCCATTTGTCACGTACATAGCGAGCAATGCCAGCAGTTGTTCTCCCACATCACCGACGGGTATGAACAATGTTGATCCAGGACGATTGCTATTCCAAATATTATGCTCATCAAAATGCGGAGGTTCTGGCGGCAAGTGCAGGCGTTCGTTACTCAACTGGATTGTAGCGGCCTGAGAAACACCAATGATGCGCTCAACATCATTGCTGCCTTCAAACTCTCGCAGGCGTTCAGGCGTAAGGTCGCGAGTGCGGGTGAGGTAAATACCTGTATCGTCGGTGAAAAAGAGTTCGGTAGTGCAGATTGTCGCAGCAGAGGGGACAGTGCGACCCGTCAGGCGCAGGCTATAGTTGCTCAAACGATCGCTCTCATTGATGGTAAACGGGATACCGAAGTTCCAACCTGTCACGCCAGTCGCGGCGGCAACGAGCAAGGCTCGTTCCAGGTTGGAGAGGGGCAATGGCTCGTGCTGAGATTTGTAAGCGAGCGGACCGCCGGGTATTTCCATGCCAAAGCCGAAGCGCCGGGAACGGCGACCGAATAATGCTTGTACCTGTGGAAAGTTCAGAACCTGCTCTAATCGTGGATCGGTGGGGGGTATGTTGTTCAAAAGGGCCTCCGTAGAAAAATGGCAACATAGAAGATTTGAAAATAGTATAGCATAAAGGTGGGGAAGAGTTTTTCTTATAGTCATAAGCTATGAAAATGAGGTATAGTGGGCGTTTAAATATCACTTTCAGAATTCTCTTGCTCTACCGCAAATTGCGTGATAAGCTGATCATGCAAACTTTCGGGTAATCCGCAATGAAACAAATGTTCTAGATGAGATCCTCCTTTTCAAAAGGCCCAGATTTGAGTACAATTACTAATGGAGAATGACGAGACGTCGAATGGGAGCTGAAGAACAGACCCAGAAAATGCCTCAAGAAGTGTGTACTGAGTATCTTAAGCGTCATGTCTCTCCGAGAAAGAGAAGCGGATGATATGGAATTTCTACCCTTTTATTCCAGATATGAAACTATCGCCCGAAAAGAGACACGCAGTATAAAGATTACGTCAAGTGGTTTAGGCGTCCCTCGCGGAGAGTACATGCTGTTGGAAAATTACTGCGTTGACGGAAGTTGTGATTGCCGCAAGGTGATGATCAATGTGGTTGAGGTCAATCCGCCGCGTCGGATTCTTGCAACTATTGGGTACGGATGGGAATCAGTGGAATTTTATACGAAGTGGATGTATGGCAATAAAGAAATAGCCCAATCTATAACAGGAGCCTATCTGGAGCTTGGAGGCATTCAATCACAGTATGCTCGGCATTTTTTAGAGGTATTTAAAACGAGCCTTACCGATGAGTATGTGAATACGCTAAAAAAGCATTACAGAATGTTTAAAAAATTACGGTCATAAGAAGAAGAACAGAATTGGTTACTCTTAACAGGAACCGTTCCTTCCCCCTTGTTCTTCCGTCGCCCCTTGATCTGATGGAAGCGTTCTAGCCGATCACACATATTTTTCAGCGAGCGGACCTGGTCGGGATTGAGCGCTCGCGGCTCAAGCGGCGCCAGTCCTAATTCTCAAATCCCTTATAGCATAGGTAGAGTATATTTTGCTAGAAAGGATTGTCATATATGGAAATTCGCTGCAAGAAACTACCTTCGCCCATTTGTTCAGTCTTGTAATTTTCCTATAGTCATAATACTATTGACCACACTCTAACTGACCCCTATACTCATAACATGGAAGCAACGATACCTGTCATCTATCAAGACCATCACCTGCTGATTGTTAACAAGCCAGCGGGTCTCGTCATTCATCCTACATACAAACATGCGAATGGGACGATGTGGGATGCGCTTTTGGCGTATCTTGAACAGCTGGGAGGTGATGATTGGCTGCCACCTGAGCTGCCTGATGAGCCAGGGTGGGCTGGTGCGCCTGAGCAGGTGCAGTCAATGTTACGCGAAAGGCGTACGGAACGGACGTGGAAAGAGGATGGTTTGCTGTCACGTCCGTGCTTATTGCACCGTTTGGACAAAGACACATCGGGAGTTGTGGCCCTGGCGCGTACTAAAGGCTCACGACGTCACTTGATTCGCCAGTTTCATGAGCATAGTATCGTCAAATGTTACTATGCCGTGGTTCGAAGGGGAGCGCCTGAATGGGCAAGACCTCGTGCGCCTTTCAAAGTCATAAGAGGACAGGATGAAATAGGTGCAGGGCAGTTTAGTTTGCTAACTGATATTTCGTTACACGGTGAAAACGAATGTATTCTGGATGGCGCGTTACAACGTGATCCGGCTGATCGCAGACGCTGTATCGTAGGGTCTGAAGGACAGCAGGCCAGAACTATTGTGAGAGCACTGGCATTAGAGGGCGAGTTTGTACTGTTGGAA
>JBKPAZ010000182.1:0-6214 GCA_046726655.1 Chloroflexota bacterium | reverse complement strand
TGCTACAGGTCGTGCTCGTCACCATCCAACCTGGGCGTGTTATCACACGATCCTTGACACGTTTGTCCATGAGGAGATCGAATATGGCATTATCGGGCGCGTGGTCGGCGCACCATTCGCGGTGCTCGTGGCAGAGGAACTCTTCGCCTCCGGGTGCCAATTGCTCATCAGCATCACCTCAGCGGGGCAGATCATTTCGATGGGCCATCCTCCTTATGTAGTACTGATCGAGAAAGCGCTGCGTGATGAGGGGACCAGCTACCACTATCAACCACCTTCGCCTTATAGCTATCTCCACCCGGTTCTTCGAGAGATCATCTGTACGGCCTGGAATCATACGCATGTCCCCCTGCACGCCGGGGCCAGTTGGACCACGGATGCTCCATTTCGAGAGACCGAAGAGATGATTGCTGTATGCCGAAGAACCGGCATTCTGGCAGTGGAAATGGAAGCAGCAGCTCTCTACGCACTCGCCAGTGCGAAGCAGTACGAGATCGTCTGTTTTGCCCATGTGACGAACCAGATGGGACAGACGAAAGGCGATTTTGAAAAAGGGCAGGCACAGGGCAGCCTCACTGCCTTGCGGATTCTCAGCCAGACGGCAGCGGCCTGGAAGGGCTTCCTCAGTTGGCCGGATTTCTTCGATCAGAGGCAGGATCCATGACGGCTGTGATCGGGCCGATCAATCGGCCCCTACGCTCGTTTGCCAAAAACGAATTCATACACCCGTCCTGTTCCTGTAAATATTTTCATGACTCATCGTGCTACAGTAGTAAGACCTACTACAAATAAGGGTAGTATGTCGCTAATTGTACTTTTCATAGAGGAGTTTTAAGCTCTATGGTAACCGAAAAGGTTGCTATCGTCATACCTGCCCTGAAAGAGGAAGTAGCCATCCACCAACTGCTTGCAGAACTTCCCCAAGACTTCGCACAATGGGTAATCGTGGTCAGCAGCGTTAAAGCTGCTTACTACATGTTGAGCACAACAATGCGCTATGCCGGAGCAAGGAGGACCCATGCCCGATACCGCCCTCGTCGTGATGGCTCGCTACCCACAGGCTGGGACGACAAAGACGCGCTTAGCACGCGCGATTGGCGCTGAAGAGGCTGTTCACCTCTACCGGGCTTTTCTCGCTGACCTGGCTCAGCGGTTTGCCACACAGCCATGCGACCTGCACTGGGCTTATACGCCGGCCGAAGTTGACTATCAGGCATTCCTGGCAACCCTTGCGCCATCGCTCGTACCGCACATGCATTCCTTTCCACAACGAGGAGTAGACCTGGGCGCTCGTCTGCACCAGGTCTTTCGCTGGACGTATGCGCGAGGGTACCGGCGCACCATCGTCATCGGCTCGGATTCACCCCATCTCAGCTTTGATATGGTTGCGCGGGCACGGCAAGCCCTCGATGAAGCTGACGTCGTGCTGGGACCTGCAGATGATGGTGGTTACTACCTGATCGCTATGCAGAGACCGTATGACGTTTTTCGAGGTATTCCCATGAGTACAAGCCTGGTTACACAGATGACGTTCGAGCTTGCACGCCGTCAGGGTTTGAGCGTGTACACCCTGGAGCAATTGTTTGATGTTGATGAATTGGCTGACCTGCTGCGTTTGGCGCAGTTGCTGCAGGAAGACCGTTCCCTTGCCCCCGCGACTGCTGCCCACCTGGCCACTCTCAAGGAGTTCGGATGAAACTTTGCTTCTTGCCAGGACGTGAGAAAAGTAGGCTAGGTCTTTGACAAATGTCGTTACGCACATCTACAATATGATTACTCTTTTTCTTTTAAGAGTGGGTATAAATCCTTTTCCATATTTGATGTGCAGACGCAATGATTTGCCAGAAACCTTGTTGAGCAGCTAGAGTTTACTATGTACTAGATGTGACGGAGTGTTGTAATGCCTGGCGAGAATAATCACCTCATGGAGAAGACACAAGAGAATAGACAAGCCACAAGCAAAACCATTCTACTCGTCGAAGATGATACGACTATTGCCGAAATACTGGTTCAAATGATTACACAAGAGACACTGTATCGAGTCTACGCGGTTCCTGATGGGCCTCAAGCCCTGGAGCTTGTCAGAAATATGAAGCCGCAGCTCTTGATTTTGGATTACTGGCTGCCTACCATCCAGGGCATTGAACTGTACGACCGGCTGCGCAACACTGAAGGGTTAGAACGGGTCCCGACCATCATGCTGAGCGTAAACGCACCGCTAAAGGAGATGCATCAACGTCAAATCATGTACATAAGGAAACCGTTTGACATGTACAAGCTTCTTGAAGCGATTCACAAGTTTTTAGTCTGACAGAGAAACACCATACTCGGCAAGCTGCTGCCTCACATCTGGCCGAGTGCAAATCCTGGTGTTGAAACGAGGAGATTCGAGCGAAACGCTGGATAGAGAAAGAAAGTTCCTACGTACCAAATAGGCTATTCCGTAAAGCATAAACCTTTTATGAGTATGAGCCGTGTTACCTATTGAGAGAAATTATGCAATCCACCTTTTTCAGGGAAGTATCAAAAAATGACTCGCACCCCAAAGATGGCTGACTTTGTCTAAGCAGAGCATAGATGCTAGAGTAGTTGAAAAAGCATCTTTTGAGGGAAAGTAAAGAAGAAAGCATATGGCAACAACAGCGAAAAAGACTCTGGCGCCGCGCTCGCATTGGAGCGAGATGAGTTCGTCTGAGCATTTCGTCCAGTTCTGTGAGACTGATGAATTCCTCATACACTCGGTGAGCGAATTCATCGGCGCTGGCTTGAGGGCGGGGGATGCCTGCATCGTTCTAGCTACCAAGCCGCACAGAGAAGGCTTTGAGGAACGATTGCAGGGAGACGGGCTAGAAGTCGCCGCCGCCCGCGTGCGAGGCCAGTACGTCTCTATCGATGCGGCCGCTACGCTGGCGAAGTTCATGGTCGATGGGGAGCCTTCGCCGGGGCGATTCGCCGAGATCGTTGGGAGCATGATCGCAAAAGCGGCGAAGGGCCGGCGCCGCGTGCGCGTATTTGGGGAGCTGGTCGCGCTCCTTTGGACAGACGGTAACCGGGCGGCGGCGATCCGCTTGGAAGAACTCTGGAACGATCTGGGCAAAACCCATGCCTTCTCGCTCCTCTGCGCCTATCCGATGCACCGCTTTGGCGGGGAAGTGTACGAGCTGGAGTTCACCGAGATTTGCAGGCAGCACTCCCAGGTCATCCCCGCCGAGAGCTACTATGCGCTGGCCAGCTCAAACGAGCGCCTGCGTGCCATTACCCTGTTGCAACAGAGGGCAAGCTCGCTCGAAGCCGAGATAGCGGAACGGAAGGGAGCGGAGGAGCGACTTCGGGTTTCTGAAAACCTCTACCGCCGTCTCTTTGAAGAGTCCAAGGATGGGATACTGATGGTCGATCCTCGCACACGCACAATTATCGATGCGAATCCTTGCTTGACGGAGTTGCTGGGCTACACGCGTGAGCAGTTACTAGGCCAGGAGCTCTGGCAAATCGGTCTGTTTAAGGACCGGGAAGCCAACCTGGAGGCCTTGCGAGAATTACAGGAGAAAGGTTTTATCCGTTACGAGACTGTGCCCCTCCACACCAAACATGGGCAGCGTCGGGAGGTGGAGTTCGTGAGCAACCTTTACCAGGCAAATGGGCACAAAATCATCCAATGTAACATACGCGACATCAGCGAACGCAAGCGGGCAGAAGAGGCTCTTCTTCACCTGGCCGCCATTGTAGAGTCTTCTGATGACGCCATTCTTAGCAAAAATCTGGAGGGCATCATCACCAGTTGGAATGCGGCGGCTGAGCGCATGTATGGATATAGGGCTGAGGAAATGCTGGGCCAGTCAGTCACGCTGCTCTTCGCACCGGATCGACAAGATGAATTTACGCAGATTATGGCGCGCATTCGTCGAGGAGAGCGCGTTGACCACTTTGAGACGATACGCGTGCGGAAAGACGGCACCTTCCTGACCGTCTCTGTCACCGTTTCCCCGATCAAGGATAGCACCGGCACCATTATAGGGGCGTCTGCTATCGCCCGTGATATCACCGAGCACAAGCGGTTAGAAGCCAAATTCCGGCGACTGTTTGACTCCAACCTCATCGGTGTGTTTATCTCAGATTTTGCTGGCACCTTTCTGGATGCTAATGACGCCTTTCTTGATATCCTTGGCTACACACGAGCAGAATTGCAGGCAGGAACTATGCAGCGCGATGCCTTCACTCTCTCTGAGTTTCACCCCCTGAGTCAAAATGCGCTGCAAGCACTGCAAGAAACAGGCGCCTCGGGCACGTATGAAAAAGAGTACCTGCATAAAAGCGGCAGGCGGATACCCGTGTTGGTGGCCGTAACGCGCATTGAGCAAACCGAGACCTGCATTGGCTTTGTCTTGGACATTAGCGAGCGTAAAGAACTGGACAAACGCAAAGATGAATTTATCAGCATGGCGAGTCATGAACTCAAAACACCAGTTACCAGTCTCAAGGGCTTTCTCGGCCTCATGCAACGGTGCCTGGCTACACATGGGGATGAACAAGCGCTTCATTATCTTGCCCGCATGGATGCCCAGGTAAATAAGTTAACCCAACTCATCAGTGACCTGCTCGATCTTTCCAAGATTCAGACAGGCCAACTCGACTATCGAGAAGAACGCTTTGAGGTGGATGCGCTGGTGCAAGAAATCGTGGAAAACGTCCAGAGAACGACACAGACGCATCACCTGCTGATTGAAAGGCAAACCCAGGCTGAGGTGTTTGGAGATAGGGACCGCATTGGGCAAGTGCTGATTAACCTCCTGAATAATGCGATCAAGTATTCTCCCCAGGCAGATACAGTGCTGGTACGTGTCGCAAAAGACCAAAACAAGGCCCTCGTGAGCATCCAAGATTTTGGGATCGGGATTGCCAAGGAGCATCAACACAAGATTTTTGAGCGGTTCTACCAGGCCACTGATCCCGAAGAAAAAACCTATCCTGGGCTGGGCATTGGCCTCTACATCTGCTGTCAGATTGTCAAGCGACACGGCGGACAGATGTGGGTGGAGAGTAAGAAAGGCGAAGGCGCAACGTTTCATTTTACCCTGCCTCTCTTCCAAGAGGGCAAAAGACAAGCCTCTTTGTAACATGGATATGTAAGGGAAAAGAGCCAGTATGCAGAGTAAACAGAAAAAAATCCTCTTGGTTGATGACGAGCCAGATATTGTAGAATTTCTGCAAGAGCTATTGGAACAGGAAGGCTACACCGTTGCGATCACAGACAAGGCTGAGTACGTAGAGAAACTGCATGCTGGTGGCTTGCCAGACCTCATCCTCATTGATCTCTTGCTCTCTGGGAAAAATGGGCGTGAGATTGTCAAACACCTCAAGAGCCAGAAGGCAACCAGACATATTCCGGTGATAATGTTTTCAGCCCATCCCAGTGCTGAGGAGAACGCAAGGGTGGCTGGGGCTGATGATTTCGTGGCGAAACCGTTTGAAATGGATGAGATCCTAGCAAAGATAGCAAAACATGTCTTGCCAATAGACGCAATAGAACCACTCTGAAGATGCACTCAGAGGTGTCTAAGGAGTAAGATGTCAGTTAAGCATCAAACGCATGAGACCAGGAAAAAGATTGATCCGATTGGCGAGAACATTCAGACAATCGCAGACCTGCATAAACATGCCGAACGCAGCGTTAGCCCACAGCAACGAGTAATAGAGAACGTGACCGATTTCCTGGGTCAGCCAAGATTTCTCTTCATTATTCTCGTTGTTGTAACACTTTGGATTGTAGTCAATATCTTGCTGCCTACATTTGGTCTGCAGAATTTCGATCCGCCACCTTTCACATGGTTAGTGGCAGTACTCACCCTTGGTGCGCTGTTACAGGCAACACCTGATTTGATTACCCAGAACCGGCAGGACGTGACAACAGAACGAAACAGGCAACTCGACCTGCAGATCAGCCTGCTTCTTGACGAGAAGATGAGCAAACTGATAACGATGGTTGATGAACTGCGCCAGGCTCACCCTGATCCCCAGGTTGAAGCTTTGAAGAAAACAGTCGATCCACATCGCTCATTGGAAACGCTTGATCAACTACTTGATGAAGAGCAAGGATAGGCTAATCGTTCAAGATATCCAGCAGTTCACGCCGAATATCGCGTGCCTGCAACTGGTACCAGTGCTGGCGAAATGCCCGGTAACGTTCTTCACGCAACTGCAACTGCTTGAGCGACAA
>JBKPAZ010000181.1:0-13536 GCA_046726655.1 Chloroflexota bacterium | reverse complement strand
GGTTGGTGGTTGCGCTGCAAAACACTAGTGGGCGGTTATCAAGTGGTAAGGTTTTTCGATTAACTTTTTTTGTAGGTCTGGTCTTAGCGGCCACATTTCTCGTTAGCAAGTGGTCATTATTCAATTACCATCAACAAATGGGTGCTTGTGGCTGCGCGGCGTGGGCTGTTACCAACACCGACATTAGCAATTGAGGCGCTAAACCGTGACGGCAATTATAGCAGCCTACTCGCAGCAAAGACACACGACTAGTCACACGACGCTTACTATGGGGGATTAGTAGGCGCTATTTTACCTCTACCAATGGGGAATTTTCTTGCATATTGCTACAAAAAAACTACCGCCCATATACACTCTATTATAAACTCAACTATGGGCAAAAGTGATCGGAGCAGCCATGTAGTATGAGCATAAAGCCGCGCCCGTTTGCGTTTTGCAATCCTTCCTCTGCGATCTCAAAACGTACCATAAGCGCCATCATCCGAGCTATAGCGCCCTCCGCAGTACCTACACATGCACACGGGCGGCCCCGTTACTCATGCATCAACGCCCAGGCCCGCATGCTTGCCTATGCCATCTCTCTACCGCACCGCGTACACACATGCCACTAGAACGCGCTAGGATAAGCAAGAGACCACGTTACGTACATCGGATTTTACATAGCCGCGATTATGCTGCACTTTACATCTGGCGGAGCAATTGTACCGTAACGCAAGGCTAGAACGAGCACGGAGCCACTTTACAAAGTTGTAAGATAGGCCCTTGACAGTAACGCTTATCTCCTGCTATGCTTAATTCATACAAAAATGTGGGCGCAATGGTTTGTGCCCAGACATACAGGCTGACCCGCGTTGAACGAACGAAGTATGAGCTTGGCGACCAACAGCGATCCGATACAGAGTGGAAGTTCGGAATGGAAACGCGACTCAGAACGCCTTCGTGAGCGGCTGACCGAAGAAAGCTTTCTGGAAGATGATTTCAATTGAGTATCTTCTGAAAAAGGCAAGTAGGAACAGGTGGGTGGTTCCCACGCAGCACGACAACCAGGAACAAGCGGTCTTTCCACCTTAACTACAACGTGGTAGAAAAGGCGTCGCCAGCGTGAGGCATCTCATTTGAGATTGAAAGGCAATTAGGGTGGCACCACGGGTGTGTAACCAGGAATGCTGACCAAGGCATTCCGCCAGGGTGAAAAACATTAATCCCTGCACTCTCGTCCCTTCAATATCGTCAAGGAAGGGGCGGGGGTTTTTTATTGCAGTTGACTGTAAGGATCCCTTCCCCAACCTCACCACCCTCATCTCGACAGTTGAGGGAGTTGAAGGAGTATTACACAATGGCAACCAGCAGTCAGACAGGCATGACCCAGACCATGACTATCGTTGACAGTGGGCTCAACCTGGCGTTGCAGAAAATCGCTGAGGTTGACGTGCCACAAGGCAAACACATCGCCCTGGCCTATTCGGGCGGACTCGACTCGACGCTCTGCGTCAAACTTTCCCGTTTGAAATACCACGCTCGCAAACTCACAGCTATTACAGTTGATGTCGGCCAGGGTGAGGCCGAGATACAGCAGAGTACCGAAAGAGCAGCGAAGCTAGGTATCTCGCCACTAGTGATTGATGCAAAGCAAGAATTTACCGAACAGTGGCTCAGCAAAGCAATCCAGGCAAATTCTGATTACAATGGCTACCCCGTTTCTACCTCCATGACTCGTCAACTTATCGCTGCTCGCGTGGCAAAGAAGGCCCTGGAGTTAGGCTGTGACGCCTTGATGGAAGGCTCTACTGGCAAGGGCAATGATCAGTATCGGATGCACAATGTCTTCAGCCTCTTCGCACCAGCTATGCCCATCTTTGTTCCTGTGCGTGACTTTGATCTCACACGCGGAGAGGAACAGTTGTTGATGGAATATTATGGCGTAGCCGTCGAGGAGGTCATAGCCGGTGGCGATGATAAGACCATGTGGTGTCGTTCAATCGCCAGTGGCGGCATTGACCTGGCCACCGAACTACCAGATTCAATCTGGATGTGGCTGACGCCACCAGCTAAAGCTCCTGATAAGCCTGCTACTCTCACTTTGAGTTGGCAGAATGGCTTACCCGTGGCATTGAATGGTATGGCGCTGCCACTCGATCAGATTATTGAGCAACTGAATATCATTGGTGGGTCCAATGGTATCGGCAAAATCGATCTCTTCGAGGATGGCATTATGGGTATGAAATCCCGCGAGATCTATGAAGCGCCCGCTGCGACCATTCTATTGAGGCTGCATCGCGACCTCGAGCAATTCTGCCTGACCAAAGAGGAAATTCAGGTGAAGCGCCAGCTCGATGCGCAATGGGCCAGTCTTGTTTACCATGGCGAGTGGTTCCACCCGTTGAAAGATGCCATCGATGCTTTTATCGCGACCACACAGAAAGTTGTGAGCGGCCAATACACCATAGAACTCTACAAGGGCAATATCGATATTCGCTCACGATCGTCGGCCAGTGGACTCTTCTTCCCCGATATTCGCTCAATTAAGAGCGCCAGCTTCAATCAGAAGGAATGCGCCCCCGCCGCCCATATTCGCGGCCTACCATTTGAATTGATTGCGCGGCGCAACACGTTGGCATCCACTGCTTTCAAAGGGGAATAGGTATGACGAAGCTCTGGCAGAAAGGCTATCAATTGAATGAGCAGGTGGAACACTTCGAAGCTGCACAGAACAGCCTGCTTGATGCACGGCTGATTCGCCATGATGTGTGGGGATCACTTGCGCACATTGCTATGCTGACAAAAATCGGCGTGCTGACAGAGTCTGAGCATCAAGCATTGCAAGATACACTTCGCAATGTTCTAGAACTTGAAGCGGAGCACGCGTTCACCATCACGTTAGAAGATGAGGATGTACATACCTGCGTAGAGAATTACCTGGCAGCAAATGCAGGTGCAGCGGGCAAAAAAATCCACATGGCGCGCTCACGTAATGACCAGGTGCTGCTAGACCTGCGCTTATATAGCAAAGAGCAACTGCACAATGTGGCAGTCAAACTATGTCGTCTCTGCTCAGCATTGCTCGAGCTAGCGGATGCTCATACCGCCATTCCCATGCCAGGCTATACACACATGCAGCGAGCAATGCTGTCTTCTGTAGGCCTATGGGCAGCAAGCTTTGCTGAGGCTCTGCTTGATGACGAGCAACTGCTCTCGGCTGCGTATAAGCTCAACGATCAGTCACCACTAGGCTCCGCCGCCGGCTACGGCGTACCAATCGCTATTGACCGGCAGTTTTGCGCAGACCTGCTGGGGTTCTCCCGCGTCCAGCATAACGTCATCTACGTGCAGAATAGCCGTGGTAAGATCGAAGCAGCTATCGTGCAGGTGCTTGCGCAAATCATGCTCGACCTGAGCAAACTTGCGCAGGATATTCTGCTCTTTTCTACGGTTGAATACGGCTTCTTTCAGATACCACAGGAACTCTGCACCGGCAGCAGTATCATGCCACAGAAGCGTAATCTGGGAGTGATGGAGCTGGTCAGGGCGCGCACTCAGACGATGCTGGCGCTGCAACAGCAGATTCTAGGCATTGTCAGTGGTCTGCCTTCTGGCTATAACATGGACTACCAGGAGACAAAACGTCCCTTTATGGAGGCGCTGGATCTGGTCCAGGAGAGCCTGGAGATATGTACGCTGGTCGTCAGCAAGCTAGAAGTCAATTCCGAGCGCCTGACTGCCGCCTGCACTTTTGAACTCTTTGCTGCCGACCGCGCCTATGATCTCGCTGCCGTTGCTAAGCTGCCGTTCCGTGATGCCTATCGCATCGTGGGGGCTGAAGTAACAGCACAATTGGATCGTCATCTTCCATTGCCAGTGGAGAGCCAGGAGCAGCTTGCCGGACGATTGGCTGCTCGTAGTCACCTGGGCGGAGCAGGTAATCTGGGGCTGGCCCAGGTGCAAAAGCAGCTAGAGGATGCCAAAGCAGCATGGGAGAAACGTGCAGAAACTTTTACAGCGGCAATAGAAAAGCTGGTCAGCAATCAATGAACTGGGGACCAGAGATGTAGGGGCGACCCTGGCGGTCGCCCGGCATCTTCAAATACCCTGACAGGAGGAATAATAGTATGACAGGAGGAATGATAGTATGGCAACAGTCGTACTTGCCTATTCGGGCGGATTAGATACTTCGGTGGCTATCCGTTGGATCAAAGAACAATATAACCTGGATGTGATTACGGTGACGATCGATGTCGGGAATGCACGTGATCTGCCAGCCATCGCAGCTCGCGCTGAGAAGATTGGGGCCGTGAAAGCGCTGGTTGTCGATGGCCGCGCTGACTTCGTGCGTTACTTCGTGTGGCCCGCGTTGCAAGCGGGTGCCATTTACGAGGGAGCATATCCCCTGGCAACCGCTCTGGCGCGTCCACTGATCGCTCGCCTGCTGGTCGAGGTGGCACGCGCAGAGGGTGCGACTGCTGTGGCACATGGTTGCACAGGCAAAGGCAATGACCAGGTTCGCTTCGATGTCTCGATCAATACGCTTGCGCCCGATCTGAAAATAATCGCTCCGGTACGCGAGTGGAGCATGACTCGTGACAACGAAATTGCCTATGCTACCGAGCATCACATCCCGATACAGGTGACCAATGCCAGCCCTTATTCGGTCGATCAAAACCTGTGGGGTCGGAGCATCGAGTGCGGCATCCTGGAAGATCCCTGGGCTGAACCACCCGAAGAAGTCTACGCATGGACATCTAATCCCGATCTCAGTAAGCACAACAACGGATCACAGCCACGTGAACCTGCCTATATTGAGATCACATTCCAGCAGGGTATACCTGTGGAGTTGAATGGTGAGGAGATGGATGGCGTGGCATTGATTGAAACATTGAACAAGCTAGCCGGGAGTTACGGTATCGGACGTATCGATCACATCGAGAATCGCCTGGTGGGCATTAAATCACGCGAAGTGTACGAGGCTCCCGCTGCTGTTGTGTTGCACAACGCGCATCGCTCATTAGAAAGTATGACGCTGAGTCGCGACCAGGCACGATTCAAGGAAGTAGTGGCAGCCGAATACTCGCGCCTCATTTATGACGGCCAATGGTATAGCGCCCTGCATCAGGACCTTGCTACGTACATGCACAGTACGCAACGATTTGTGAGTGGTATCGTGCGCTTGAAGCTTACCCATGGTCACTGCATTGTTGTTGGACGCAAATCGGAGCATTCGCTCTATAACCATAGCCTGGCAACGTATGATAGCGGCGATCAATTCGATCACAATGCTGCGCTGGGCTTCATCAAATTGTGGGGCCTACCACTTACAACCCAGGCACAGGCACAACTTTTGCCTGAAATTGGCATAGAGGGTAATTTGCTGCAAGCACCCGTGAGGTAGGAGACACGAAATGATCTCGGTTTCAATTGTGAATGTGACAAGCTACACCGCATTGGAGTTGCTGCGCTTAGTATCGCTGCACCCCCAGTTCGCAGTAACATCGGTCACTGCTCGCAGCGCCGTTGGGAAGCGATTGGGTGAAGTCTTTCCCCAGTTTCATGCCACGTCGAATGCGCAAGTTGATCCCCGGCTTGTAATCACTGAGGAGCCAGGGCAGACTGATCTCGCTTTTGTGTGCCTGCCGCATGCAGCAGCGGCAGAATCTGTAGTGACCCTGCTTGAGAGAGGTACCAGGGTGGTGGATCTCTCCGCCGATTTTCGTTTGCGAGACTTTGCTCTTTACAAGGAGTGGTATAAGCATACGCATCCAGCCCCAGCATTACTGGAGACGGCAGTGTATGGGCTATGCGAACGTTATCGTGTCTCTATCGAGGGTGCCTCGCTCGTCGCAAATCCCGGCTGCTATGCCACGGCTGCCATTCTTGCTTTGATACCCGCATTGGCTACAGGTATCATAGGACCAGATGTGATCATTGATGCCAAATCGGGTATCAGTGGCGCGGGGAGGTCTCTGACAGCTGGCACACACTATGCTGAATCGAACGAGGACGTGAGCGCGTATAGCCTCGACGGGCATCGTCATTTACCGGAGATTATGCAAGAACTCGCAGCCGTGGCGCATGCAGGAGGACATCCTGTTCATGCGCTGCGTTTAACATTTGTACCGCACCTGGTACCAATGACACGTGGAATACTCGCAACATGCTATGCAGATCTGAATCAGGAGCGGGTCTCTACAACGGCGGAGCTTCGTTCGCTCTATGAAGAGTTCTATGCCGGTGAGCCCTTTGTGCGCGTGGCAGATCAACCGCCACACACGAAATGGACCTATGGCAGCAATCTATGCTTCATCTATCCAATGGTGGATGCACGTACCAGGCGTCTCCTGGTGATTTCTTGCCTGGATAACCTCGTCAAAGGTGCCGCAGGTCAGGCAATTCAGAATGCAAACCGGCTTTTTGGATTTCCAGAGACTACTGGATTACCAGCGGTACCTCTATACCCATAGCGGATGCTCTAGGAGGGGTTATCTTGACGAAGGCTACTACTTTTTCATTAACAACGGAAGGCAATGTTCTCAATCAGCATCACCTGATCGCAAAGGTATTGCGTGAGGCGCTTCCCTACATCGACTTTTTAAGAGAGAAGACACTCGTCATTAAACTGGGTGGCAGTACACTCGAACACCAGCGCAGTGTCTTACAGGATATCATCTGGCTGCAGGCGCTGGGGGCTCACCCGCTGCTGGTGCATGGCGGTGGTCCATACATCAATGAGTGGTTGAGCAAACTCAATATGCCCACGCGTTTCGAGAATGGTCTGCGCGTCACCGATGCCCAGACATTAGATATTGTGCGCATGGTTTTACTGGGCCAGGTGAATTCGGGCCTGGTCTTGATAGCTTCGCAGATGGGCGGCAACGCCATCGGTTTGAGCGGGACTGATGGCAATATGATACGCGCGCGCATTATCGACGAAGAACTGGGTTTTGTGGGTGAAATAGAATCGGTTGATCCCACGCTGGTGCAAACATTGATCGACCAGGGATATATTCCTGTGATTGCGCCACTGGGCCAGTCACAGAGCGGAACCTGCTTGAATATCAATGCAGATCTGGTGGCAGCGCACCTGGCAGGAGCGCTCAATGCCGAGAAGCTCATCTTTTTGAGCAATGTCGTTGGCATCTGCCGAACTGATGGGTCATTGATCTCAGAATTGACCGAGGCAGAAGCGCTGCAACTTATTGAAGAAGGCATCATTAGCGGGGGCATGATCCCCAAAGTTACCGCCTGCCTCAACGCCTTGTTTGCCGTACCACGTGTGCATATTGTAGATGGTAGAGAGCCACACGTGTTGCTGCGCGAATTGTTCACCGATCAGGGGGCAGGAACCATGATCGTGCGCAAGTAACACTGAAAGTCGGTCATCTTGTCATCCTGAGCGCAGCGAAGGATCTCAAGGGAACCATGATTGTCCGCAAGTAACACTGAAAGTCGGTGCGTTAAGAGGCGAGTTGACCTTTTCATTTCATCGCCCATGACCTTTCATTTATAGATAAGTTCTGCGCTATAGGCATGAGCATCCACATAGTCGCATGCTGTTCGGATGGTGCCCTGCCCACTCCCGCCAATATCACGTGGTAAAACGCGCCAGAAAGCACGCTGCATTCGACTCCACTCAGCTACAATCTGAGCGGCACGCCAACTGCGCGTCTTTTTGCGATGCCATTGAATGATAGTACGCAATGCCTCTATTTCGTCGAGATCGTGGATGCGCTGCAACTCCACCAGTTCGGTATTGCAGCGCTGAGGAAAAACTCCCGCCAGATCCAGTACATACGCAACGCCGGCGGACATGCCTGCGCCAAAGTTCCGTCCAGTTTCACCAAGAACGACCACAATACCGCCGGTCATATACTCGCAAGCGTGCGCTCCTACACCTTCTACAACGGCTAGCGCACCACTATTCCGCACAGCAAATCGCTCACCAGCATATCCTGCGGCAAACAATTGCCCGCCTGTTGCCCCGTAGAGAGCAGTATTGCCCAGAATAGTGTTTTTGTGAGCGGCAAAACTGGCAACAGGTGGCGGCATCAAGATAACCTGCCCGCCTGTCATGCTTTTTCCAACATAGTCATTAGCCACGCCATGAAGTAAAAGGTGCATGCCGGGCATACAAAACGCCCCAAAACTTTGGCCCGCTGCTCCTTGAAATAGACAGGTAATACTCACACCAGGTAAACCGCTATTGCCGTAGCGGCGTGCAATCTCTCCAGCAAGATTGGCCCCAACTGAGCGATCAGAGTTGGATATGTGATGTTGTATCAACACGCTATGTTCGCCACGCAATGCTGCTTCCGACTCAACGGATAACTGCTCAGATAGTGGTGATTGAGGTAGCGCGGATTGTGATCCAGCACATCCTCGAGGTGCTGCGATGAGTATTGGTTCAAGATCAAGAGTTGTCTCCTCAACCGATTGCAGGAGATCAGCTCGCCCCACCAGGTCATCCAGACGGCTCACACCCAACTGAGCCATCCATTCGCGGGTCTCCTCGGCTACCAGAGTAAGATAATGAATGAGCATTTGCGGCGTACCCGTAAACTTCGCTCGCAAGTCCTCACGCTGTGTAGCAATACCCGTGGGACAAGTATTCAGATGGCACTGACGAGCCATATCACAGCCCAACGCAACCAGGCTGGCCGTGCCAAAGCCAAATTCCTCGGCGCCCAGCATGGCCCCAATCACTACGTCACGCCCTGTCTTCAAACCACCATCTACACGCAACCTGACACGACCGCGCAGTCCATTGCGCACCAGTACCTGCTGTGCTTCTGCTAACCCACGCTCCCATGGAATACCAGTATGCTTGATAGACTGCATTGGTGAGGCTCCAGTGCCTCCATCATGTCCGCTTATCTGAATGTAGTCAGCATGAGCCTTCGCAACGCCTGCTGCAATTGTGCCAACGCCGATGCTCGAAACAAGTTTGACACCAACACGAGCTTTCGGGTTGACCTGCTTCAGATCGTAAATTAACTGGGCAAGGTCTTCTATGCTATAGATGTCGTGATGCGGCGGAGGCGAGATCAGCGGCACATGCGGTGACGTATGACGAAGTCGCGCGATAAAGGGAGTAACTTTGGCTGGCGGCAACTGCCCACCTTCCCCGGGCTTTGATCCCTGAGCCATCTTGATCTCCAATTCTTCAGCGCGCACCAGGTATTCTGTAGTGACCCCAAAGCGGGCAGACGCCACTTGCTTGATCTTGCTGCTGACAGGATAGCCGTTGATTTGCTCATGGTACCAGTCGGGGTCTTCGCCACCTTCACCAGTATTATTGCGTCCTCCAATGCTGTTCATGGCGGCAGCAATGGTACGATGCGTCTCGGGACTCAGTGCTCCAAGCGACATAGCTGAGATGACAAAGCGCGCACGAATAGATTCCACCGGCTCAACCTGATCTAAGGGAATCGCGTCCGTTGGCACGAATGTGACTAAATCTCGCAGAGCTGTAGGTGGGCGCTGGTAAACTAGCGTCGTAAATTCCCGGTAGTCAGCCATATCACCACTCTGCGCCGCTTTTTGCAATGCGCGGATAATTGAGGGATTGTAGGCGTGATACTCCCCATCGCGGCGAAAACGATAGCGTCCGATGTCGGTCAATTTGCGTCGTCGACTGATTTCGGGAACAACTGGTTTCTCTTCTGAAGAAGCTGCCGCCTGTTCCTGCTTGATTCTATCAACCCGCTCGATCACTTGCCCGGCAATTTGAGTGAGATTGATCTTGCCAGGATGAGCTAACACTGTGCCAGAACCAGCGAAGCAGCGCCGGATCAAATCCGGATGCAGACCAAAGATCTCGAACTGGCCAGCGCCGGTGATGTTACGGATTGTTGAGATACCCATACGTGCCATGACTTTTCGCAGGCCCTCTTCAATGACGTGCAGGTAGCGCTCCGCGGCCTCTTCTCGCGTAAGGGTCTCCAGGCGCCGTTCTCCTGCCAGGGCGCGTACACTTGCAAGCGCAAGTGAAGCCACAACTGCTTCAGCTCCATAGCCCAGCAAGAGCGCAATCTGGTGAACGTCCCAGGCAGCGCTGGTTTCGCAGATCAGAGATGCATCGGTTCGCAACCCTGACCGGATAAGGGCCTGGTGGACTGATCCGACCGCCAGCAGCATTGGTATTGGTGCCTGGTCCAGGTTAGCCATGGCGTCACTCAAGATGAGCAATGTAACGCCCCCAGCAACCGCGGAAACAGCTTCATGCTCTAGATTATCCAAAGTGCACTCGAGCGCTGCCGGCCCGGCGTCGCTTGCAAATGTGGCGCTAAGCGTTTGAGAGGGGAAGCCCTCTAGACTACAGAGTGTCTCGAGTTGACTCTCGCTTAAAAGAGGCGTCTCTAGATGCAATAGTCGCGCGTGCAGCGCAGTCTCTGTCAGTAGATTCCGGCGATGACCAAGATAGCAGTCGAGCGACATGACGATCTGCTCGCGCAGGGGATCAATAGGAGGATTGGTGACCTGTGCAAATCGCTGGTGAAAGAAATCCGAGAGGGATCGAGAGTGACCTGAGAGCACGGCCAGCGGAGTGTCATCGCCCATACTCCATATTGGCTCTTTGTGTTCTGACAACATCGGACGAAGAACTAGCTCCACATCCTCGTGCGTATAGCCGAAGAGTTGCTGGCGGTGGAATAAGGTATCCGCGTCAAGGGTATCGTTCGTAGATGGTAGCGGCAGTTGTGATATGTCTGCCAGGCGAACGAGGTTCGTGTCTAACCATTCCTGGTATGGCTGGCGTTGCGACAGGGCTGCTTTAATCTCAGCGTTACGTAGCAACACACCATGCTCCAGATCTACGGCGATCATCTCTCCGGGTCCCAGCCGGCCATTTTCAACCACCTCGTGAGCGTCACAGGGTACAACCCCCGCCTCAGATGCCAGGATCAGCAGTCCGTTCGATGTGAGCGTATAACGAGCGGGGCGCAGTCCATTGCGATCCAACGCAGCGCCAACAATACGACCATCACTAAAGGCCAATGCCGCAGGACCATCCCATGGCTCGATCATACCTGCGTGATATTCGCACCAGGCCCGCTGCGCGCTTGCCAGCTCAGGATTGTGCTCCCAGGCCGGGGGAATGAGCATCTGCAAACTGTGTAGCACATCTCGCTCAGCCAGTGTAAGCAATTCTAACACATTATCTAACTGGGCCGAATCGCTTCCGCCTGGTTGAATAACAGGCAGAAGCTCATGAAATGCATTCCCCCAATCTGGAAAGAACAGCGCTGCTTCGCGAGCCTGCATCCAGTTGCGATTACCTTGAATGGTATTTATTTCACCATTGTGCGCTAGTAATCGCATAGGTTGAGCTAATGACCAGGAGGGAAAGGTGTTGGTACTATAGCGCTGGTGAAAGATGGCAAATGCGCTCGTATAGCGAGGATCAGCCAGGTCACGATAGAAGCTTGCCAGTTCATTCGGAGCCAGGAGTCCTTTATAGATAATTGTACTCCGAGAAAGCGAGACGATATAGCAATCTTTGATTTCCGATTTCTGCAAGCGTTGCTCTATCAGACGCCGCGCATGGTAAAGGGTCCTCTCATACTGCTTGAGGCTAAGATGGATAGGGCGCATAAGAAGCACCTGGGCAATGCCCGGTGCAGTTTCACGCGCTCGTGTGCCGAGATGAGCATAATCGATGGGAGGATTGCGCCAACAGGCGGGGAGCCCTTCTGGCCAACCGAGACCTACTTCATGAAGTGTCTGCTCGATGATTTGACGGCTTTGCACATATGCTTCCGGTAAGCGCTCCTGTGATGGTAAAAAGAGCATACCGGCGGCGAGATCCTCAGGATCTGGGACTGCAATCCCCTGCGCTTGAAGTTCCTCACAAAAAATCTTCCTCGGAATCTGCGTCAGCAGGCCTGCGCCATCGCTTGTTTCGGCATCTGCGTCTTGAGCGCCACGATGAGTGAGTCGGGTAAGAGCTTCAAGCGCGGTTTGTACCAACTGGTGGCTGGCATCGCCAGAGACTTGAGCGAGAAAGCCTGTTCCACAGGCGTCATGTTCCCAATCAGCATCGTAAAGTGGATAAGCAGGGTCGATCATGTAACGTTGCATCGGTAGCCCTCCTGAAAAACATCATGCGCTTATTGCTAGAAGGCACCTGCGTTGGGCCAGGCGGTTTCGACGGCTAGACATCGCTCATCGAAGTCATTAGAGGAGATTCAACGTTCGCGAAATTGGTGGCATCATTGAGCCGGGGGCATCCACATAGCATGCAGTAGAACAAACAGTGTTCTTACTGAAAGTAAGTATAGCACAATCGTGCGAGTTAGGGCAAGACGCAATACAACCCTCGAAGGTTTTTTTGAGGAGCGATACAATCGATACAACCGCGACAACCGCGACAACCGCGACAACTGCGACAAAATTTCCGGTTCGCATTTCCACGTAATCCATCCACCTCCCACTGCCTGCTGTATCTATCCAAGCGTAGTGGAACCCTCGAGCGGCTGCCTCTCAAATGAAATATGAGGGAAAGACTCCTTACTCAGCTCAGCCAATGAAAAACGTCTTTCTTTCCAACAGTCTTCGCAGGAGTTTCCATCACTCCTGCTTTGTAGGACTCCTTTCCACCAGTTTATGGGGGACTGCCGCAAAAACTACTATTGACTTTTAACAGTATGAGCGTAATAATGTGTGTGTCTCTTCTCTGACAACTCCTCGAGCAATGAAGACAACGTGTAGCAAAAGACAAGGAGGTCAACAATGCTCTGGTACTGCCGTTTTAAATGGCATCATCACACGTCACGCCAACAGGTTGCGCAGCGGGTCATCGAACAACACCAGGCTGCAGGCGGTCACCGCCCCGAAAGTCTCAAAGGCTGGTATAACCTCGCTGGAGGTGGAGCAGGCTTCTTACTCGTTGAAACCGATGATCCGCACGAACTCACAGCGATGCTACAGCCATTTATGGACGTGGTGAGCTTCGATGTTCACGCCGTCTATGCGGTGGATTATGACAAACGGATTCAGGAACTGCAACAATTGGTTTAGCAGGGCCATTAGATGCTCATGCTGAGCTCAGTACCCAACCCCAGAGAAATGGGCTGAAATTGAAAGGGTATTGCGATCTGCTCTGGCCTGCACTCACATGCTAGCAAATAGGATGAATTTCGATCCTTATTAATGCGGTTGTGTACTAAGAGCTGCAGGCAGAGCACTTCGTTCTGTGGCGCCAGCGTTGGTGTCACACCCATAGGAGCGTACGATACACGGCTCGAAGCCAGCAGCCCTCCAGGTAAAAACCACCTAAGCCCCTTGTGTGCTTGCGCCGGTCGGAAACGCGCCTCCCTCCGATGACCAGTCCTTGCCCACACAGTCCAGTCACACCCAGGCCTTTTTGTGCGAAATCTTGGCAGCTGGCCTAAATCCCTGGCAGTATCGGTTCAAACAAGATCAAAGCTTGCTATATCATATGCGTATAATGTAGGATTGAAAAGAGCCGCACAAGCACTTGCGGGAATTATCAAGGGATCGGGACTGGAATAATGATCAATAGCCGGCACCCGAAAGGATTACGCC
>JBKPAZ010000180.1:0-34802 GCA_046726655.1 Chloroflexota bacterium | reverse complement strand
TCCCAGGACTGCCGGTACTCCCCGAGGTAGCCATGACCCAATACGTATCCAAAAACTGTGCGTCATCATGAAGCGTCGACAAATGCGCTTCCACCTCCGCCAAATGGATCTTTGGATCTGTTACGATCTCATCAAAATGCTCCATCATGACGGCTTTAGTCAACACAGGTAATTCTTGTAAAGGACGATCCAGAAGCCCGCTGTGGAATTCCCGGTAAAAAGGTGAATGAGCATACGCGAACTCCCGCAGGTTCGCGAGTTCGCTTCTCTGAAATGCTTCTAGCTGCTGCCGGTTCCATATCTTATGCACTGCGAACTGCTTAACTGCTGCGAACATTCCCGTCTGGATCATGTTTGTACTCACGATTGTTCTCCTTCTTTGACGAGAGATTTTCGTATTCCCTACGTTTGGCCCAAAGGAACAGCCACCAGAATGCCAGCCAGGCTTTGACCCGCCTTTACTCACTTCTTAGCAAAAAAAGCAAGATGCTTGCTGTGAGACAGGATCAGAAGCAGGAAAGACAGGCGTTGGACTGTTGAAATGAACCCAGTCTGGGTAGGCGAATTGGAAGCTGGGATGTTGTTCGTTCCGTCTGAGATGCCATCGTCTTCTCCTTTCCCCTCTGGGGGCTTCTTCCTGGCTTCTTCATCCTCTCAGGGTGACCAGCTGTGCAGGGCAACATGCTCATGGTGAGCTTTCAAAAAATGCGCTTCGCGTAGGGAAGCATACGCACAAGAGCGCCCAGCGCGAAACAGCATGGGACTGCGATCATGACGGCGAGACCAAATTTGAGCAACGGGTAGAGCGTGACGAAATGCAAGCTATAGGCGATACCCACCAGGATGACTGGGTGAAAGATGTAGGTCGCATAGGCATTAGCCGAGAGAAAGTTCCACACCCTCCCCTGACGGTTCACATGTTTGCGGAAGAAGACCAGCAGGCCGGTACAGAGCGCCACACACATGATGGCTTCCCAGAAGGCGAAAACCAGGGCTTGCCAGTGGAGTCCGCCCAAAAAGTTGTCGATCCTTCCTCCCAATCCCACTATTCCCATGAGCACGAAGAGCACCACGAAGAGCACGAGGTCAATGAGCGCAACCCACAACCATCGCTTGCCCACCGCGTCCGGTATCTTGGTAAACCACCCGCGTCGATAGGCGATCAGACCCACGATGAACAGACTAATGTATTGAGGAAAGTACCCGACATTTTGATTCAATGGCAGGACCCACCAGTTTTGCGGGAACCAGATCCGCACCACAAAGGTGAGCAGCGCCAGGCCAACAATAAACAGAAGCATTTCTCCAGTCGTCGGGTAGGGATGCCTGCGAGCGAAGGTGATGGACTGCGTGGGTGCCGTCTTCTGGGGGTGAGCATGTGACCACCAGGTGGCGCATATGCGCCAGAGCGCGTAGAACACGACGAAGAAGAGCAAGAGCTCGATGAACCAGACCGGTCCATCACCGATGCTGCGCAGTGAGAGCATGTAGGTGGTGTAGTAATTCCAATACGATCCTGGAAATCCTGCGGCCATATACAAAACGAAAGGAGCGATGAGAATGTCGTAGATCAGCAAGGGAATACCCAGGCGTAACAACCGGTCACGCAGAAACGGACCGGCCCCTTTGCGATCATAGGCTCCTGGAGTAAAGTAGGCGGAGATCAAGAAGAACAACCCCATGAAGAACGCCTGATCGGTCGCTACAAGGATGGTCAATAAGTAAGATGTGAGTGCGTTCGTGGTATCATGGTAGACGAATGAGCCTGACGCCCCATAGGTGATGGCCAGGTGATGCATGATCACCAGGATAATGAGAAACGCACGCAGATGATCAACGAAGAACAACCGTATGCTTTTTGCAGCAGGAGCAGGCTTTCCTATTGCTCCTACTTCGTCTCCAGGAGACTTCTGTGTAGATTCCACTTGTTGGGCATGTGTGCCAGGTTCGACACTACGAGGATAAGATGTGTTCAATTGGGGTATCGATTGTTCGGTTTGTGATGACATGGAGAAATCATTCATCTCCCTGACTCCTTTCTCTTCTCAAGAAGGTTCTCAGAATGATCACACTTTCCCATAGTACAAGCCTGAAAGATCTCTCTCACGAGACGGTCACAAACTGCTCCCCTCATCTCACAAAACCATCACACATGTAGAGAACGAGTGTGACATACCAGGAAGTTCCTCCATGAAGCGCCAGGAGCGCAACGGTGCAGGTGAGCTATGCAGAGGCTTTAATCAACACGCTGGATCGTTTGCTGTGACAGGGGATCTGTCGAGAAGCGAGGAGAGAGGACGACAGACCAGCCTGAGCCCTCATGATCCACTGCCCGTGGAAAGAGGAGGCGTATGGGTGCGTATCGGCTCCATACTGCCGGTGGCTGTCACCTCACTCTCGAGTAGACTTCACGCTTGGTTAATCGTGCGATACGCCCATGGCATGTTTACCTGAATCACTACAACGGCTTCAGATCACACGAGCGTCCTGCTGCACCAGGTTGAAAGGCGGTTGGCCACTGTCTCTTTGTGTGCTATAATCACCCTATGTTGGGGCGTTGGGGATGAAACTTGATCTGTGAAAGGAAGCTATGCCAAAGCCAGCCACCCATACACTCACCTGGTCCGCCCAGAGCAAAACCTATGCACTTCTTTGCCCTGACTCTCCACCGCTGTTTCTGATGCCAGGATACGAGGAACCATGGCTGGCCTGGTTGACGTCGCATTTCTCTTTCTCTTTCCAGGGGCAATACGGTCAACTCAGTGTGCTTAAAGAGTCCCGGCAACGAGGAGCTGGTTACTGGTATGCCTATCATACCACCCAGAGTATTACCAGGAAACGCTATCTCGGACGAACTGCGATGGTGACTCTTGAACGCCTAGAGAAGGTGGCGCATGAGCTAAACGGCTTCCCCTCGCCTGCCATTCTTGCTCCGGAAACGGCACCACTCTCGTTGGAGCAGAAGGGAGTGCTGCTCTCTACCAAACTCTCTCCTCCTCGTCTTCCCAATTTACTGGTAGAACGCTCTCGTCTGCTCAGGGAACTCGATGCGGCACACCTTCACCCATTGACGCTCGTCTCTGCATCTGCTGGCAGTGGGAAGACCACCCTACTCTCAACATGGGTAACGACACATTCCAAGCTACCTACAAGTGAAGGGAGAGGGCAGAGCATAGAGCTTAGGGGATCTGAACAAGCATTTACCTGGCTCTCCCTCGACGAGTTGGACAATGATCCGATCCGCTTCTGGTCGTCTATCATTGCTGCGCTGCGTATATTCATGCCCAAACTTGGTCAGAAGGCTCTTGCCTGGCTACACTCGACTCAACCTCCCCCGATGTCAACCATCTTAACGACCTTACTCAACGAAATCATGCAAGACTCTAGAGATTTCACACTCATTCTGGATGACTACCATGTGATCTCTGACCAGGCTATTCACGACTCATTGCTCTTCTTGCTTGACCATCTGCCCGATCGTTTACACCTGGTGCTCGCTACACGTACTGATCCAGATCTCCCCCTCTCAAGATTGCGTGTAAGAGGCCAACTGCTCGAGATCCGCTCCAGTGATTTGCTCTTTACCCAAGAAGAGGCAACCAGCTTTCTCTTGCAACACATGACCTTGCCTCTTTCAAACGAAGACGTGGCCATTTTGCAACGGCGGACTGAGGGCTGGATCGCGGGTCTGCAACTGGCAGCCCTCTCCCTACGCAAGCAGCAGAATCCCTCCGATTGGGTTTTGGACTTTACTGGTAGCTACCGCTATCTCCTTGACTATGTGCAACAGGACATTCTTGCGCGCTTGCCCGTTCCACTTCAGCATTTTCTGCTCCAGACATCAATTCTCACCCGCATGAATGCCGCCTTATGTCAGGTAATCACCGCGGGTACAACGCTCCAGGTGAGTCAGGAGATGCTTGAGGAGCTAGAGCGAGCCAACCTCTTTGTGGTGCCATTGGATGAGCAGCGGCAGTGGTACAGGTATCATGATCTGTTTCGTGAAGCGCTGCGTGCCCGTTTGCATGCTTCCCAACCAGAACTGGTGCCACTTTTACATCAACGTGCTGCACGGTGGTACGAGATGCGAGGCGAGTGGCGTGAGGCTGTTGCACACGCGCTAGCTGCACCTGACTATCCGCTTGCCGCCTCCTTGATGGAGCAAGCGGCCCCTCACTTCTGGTTTAGTGGGGAAGCGAGAACCGTCCACCATTGGGTACTCACCTTGCCAGACCCCGTCCTATGTGCACATACACGTCTGGCCCTCAATGCTGCTCTTCGCTTTCTCGACTCTGTTCATATCAGTACCAAAATGGTGCATGCCAGTATGACCGCCCAGGTGCAGCGAACCATCATGCGCTTTGAAGAAATCCTGCGCAGTAGGCAGTCACTTTTGCTCTCAGAGGCAGAGGTGACGTTGATCGAAAGGCGTTTATGCCTACTACGTGCTTTGATCGAGGTCAGAGCCATCATGGGACGTCGAGACAAAGAGCGCCTGCGTCTCTTGTCACAAGAGATAGAAGCACTGTCCCCCGATGAGGAGGTCAGTTGGCAATTGATCCCGCTCTCATTCGCCTTCTGGCTGACCTTGACGCTTCAGCAAGACAGTACTCTCCTGGTGGAAAGACTGCGTTCGGCAAAGCTGTGGATAAGCGAAGCAGGGGACTATCTGGTGACGTTCAGAGTGATGACCTGGCTGGCCAGAGCATATATCCATGCAGGACAACTGCACCAGGCTCATCAAGAATGTCTGGAGGCAATTGCCTTACTCAAACAGATCGGAGGGAGCACCGCCATAGCAGGATATTTATTTGCCTCCCTCTTCGACATCTTTTACACCTGGAATCGGTTGGATGAGGCATCTGACGCGATGCTCCATTTGCTCCGTATTGCGCAGGACTGGCAGCAAGTAGAACTCCTGGCCATGGGAGAGAGAGCTGTAGTGCGACTCGCGCTTGCAAGAGGAGATCTGAGCATGGCACAAAAGGCATTGCAGAAGGCAGAGTCACTACTTGAACTTGAGGAATATTCCAACAATATTCGATGGGTGACGGAGACTCGCGTTCAGATGTGGCTGGCCCAGGGCAACCTGGTTGAAGCAAGCAACTGGGCAGAGCAGACCGCGCTCTCTCTAGAGGCCTGGGACCCCTTACGCAAATGGGAGGTACTACTACTGGTACGTGTCCTTTTAGCGCAGCAGCGGTATGCCAGAGCAGTCGAGACTCTGGAACGCTTTAGAGAGTACCTTGATCAGTCAGCAGATATCGAGAAATCACTCGAATGGATGGCGCTCTATGTGGTCGCCTTGCATCATGCAGGTAAGGATGAGCAGATGGCTCCTGTCGCGTCTCGCCTGCTCACAATAACCGAGCCAGAGGGCTGGGTTCGCCTGTACCTGGATGCAGGTAAACCCATGCAACAGGCACTGGAGACAATCCTAGAAGCTCATGATAAACTGTATTCAGACACTCTACAAGCAGATGGAATGAACCGAAATGCTCCTATCCTTTCCAGGCCCTATGTGTCGCGCTTGCTAGTGGCCTTTAAGCAGGAGAAAGTGGCACACACTCATAAAGCCATGAATCAGCAAGAGATCCAGTCTCAGTCAGAAGCTGCCGAAGTGCAAAGGAATTGGATTGAGCCTCTCTCACGACAGGAGTTACGAGTGCTACGTCTTCTGGTCACTGGACAGACGTATGCGGAGATGGCAGAGACACTGATTGTCTCCACTAATACCATTAAGACACAGGTCAGCAGTATCTATCGCAAGCTGGACGTGAGCCGCCGCGCCGAAGCCATCGCTGTAGCCCAACAGTTACAGATCCTCTAACAACTGTCCAAAAGACACATCCCTCCATGTTGTGGAAAACTGCCTTCCCATGGATTTCCCAACACGGCTGCACAATCACCCATCTAATCACGAACACAGGTGATGAAAGTCCCCCGCTTCCCGGCTATACTTTTCTCACGTAGAGCAAGCGTGGCCCAATCAGAACGAAAGGAATATGTCGATGCACGTCTCGATTCGCATCAAAGGGCACATTGATCTGGGCTGGCAGGAGTGGCTGGAGGGATTACAGATCGTGCATGAGCCAGATGGCACATCTCAACTTTCAGGCACGCTCAAGGACCAGCCAGCACTCCATGGAGTGCTTACGAAGATTCATCATTTGAGTTTGACGCTGCTCTCACTCGAAAGCAGCGACCACACACACAACCAAGGCTAGAGAAGGAGAATTACCATGGGCACATTACAAGTTGCAGAATTTTTAACACTGGATGGAGTGATGGAAGCGCCTGATCAATGGAATGGACCATTCCTGAATGAAGAAATGGGCATGGAGATCGGCGGAAACCTCTTTCAGTGTGATGCGCTGCTCTATGGACGTCGGACCTATGAAGAAATGGCAGCCGCCTGGCCCGAGCGAACAGGTGATATGGCTGATCGATTTAACAGCATCCCAAAGTTTGTCGTTTCAACTTCCCTGCAGGAGGCGACATGGAACAATTCCAGGCTGATCAAGGGTAATATCGCCGAAGAAGTATCCCAGCTCAAGCAACACTTTCGTCAGGCCATAACGATTCTGGGCAGTGGCGACCTAGTTCGCACACTCATGGATCATCATCTCATCGATGAGTATCTGCTGGTCGTCTGTCCACTGGTGTTGGGCAATGGCAAGAGACTCTTTCAAGACGCAAACCGAACGACGCTGCGACTGGTCAACTCCAAGGCGTACACGACTGGCGCCGTTTGGCTCACCTATCAACCGGCATAAACATGGAGCCCGAATTAGATAAGGAGAATGCAATGCAACACGTCATTTCACAAGAGAGCACATCCGACCTTCAGACTACGAAGCTGACCAGAGCGCTTCTTGTCTGTGGTATAGTCGCTGGTCCCTTTTTCACCATCGTGGGTTTGACTCAGGCTTTCACCCGCCCAGGGTTTGATCTCACGCGTCACGCACTGAGTCTGCTCTCCAATGGAGATTTGGGTGGATTCAGATCTGCAACTTCCTGCTCACTGGCATGCTGTTCGTCGCGTGTGCAGTGGGGATGCGACACGTAATGCGTGGCAGCCGTGGTGGAACATGGGGACCCAGGCTGATCGCGGTCTTAGGCGTAGGACTGATCCTTGCCGCATTCTTTCGGGCTGACCCTGGTCTTGGCTTCCCCCCCGGGACACCAGCAAACGCTAGCACTCTCAGTTGGCACGGCATGGTCCATCTCATCGTGGGGTCAGTATCATTCCTGGCATTGATCGCTGCGTGTTTCGTGTTTGCCCGCCGCTTTGTGGAGCAACACCTTCGAGGATGGGCCATATACTCTGTAGTGACTGGTGTGCTCTTCTTCATCTCCCTGGCAGGGCTTTCGACAGGGCATCTTTGGATGAATAGTGCCTTCGTGTTCACGACGCTTAACGCCCTTGTTTGGGTCTCGGTTATGGCAGTGAAGTTGTTGATCGAACGACCTATTCCTCAGCCTGAAACGCTCTTGGGACCGTAAATGCGCGTAATGAGTACCGAGTGCCTGCCATCCTGCTCCGCACAGCTTCGGATGCCGAAGGAGCACAAGATACGTACGTCTCGCCCTCGCACATGCATTTCGCGCCGCATCGTCACCTGGTTCCAGCGTGGAACCAGGTGACGATGCCATGCGTAAGCCTCTTTGTGGCTTCGCATAGATCAGGATGAACAATGAGACAGACCCACTCTTCCTCGACATGAAACGCATCCAGGTATCTCAACAGTCGAACGATTTGGCATAAACAGTTGGGTTTTCCCGAGGAACTCTGATCTTCCATTTCTTGAAACACCACTATAAACACCCAATACCACCCCACCTAGTGATACGCACGAGTCTAATAAACTCGTCTCACAAATCATCGTCTCATTTACCTGACACCTCTACCGTTTTATGAGTCATCCGCAGCTTCACAAGGTTCATGTGAATGATGCAGAGATGGCAAGGAGAGTGGCAGCTTGTCAGATAGGAAGGAGCTTTGCCTGAACAAGATCACGAGGAATACTTAGGGTATCATCGACTATTGCTGGCCGTTTTGCTGTCAACAAGAAAAACCTGGTCGAAATTAAAAGTCTCAAGCCAGGAAAGAAGCCGCTTAAGGCTCTTGTTATGCATGGCATGGTGCCAAGGGACGGAATCGAACCGACGACACCAGCATTTTCAGTGCTGTGCTCTACCAACTGAGCTACCTTGGCATACAATTTCTATGCGCCACACTATAACATCCCTCTCCTGATCCGTCAATACTTTTGCTGTAGCCTTTTTCTCCTACGACTCATCACGCACCAGACGGCACGGCACTGATCATAAAGTTATGGGGGTCAGTATCAGAACCGAGTAGTGGATGCGAAATGAACCATTCCTGGCTATCAAATGGCGCATCTCCTGGTGCAGGTTGCACTCGTAAATAGTGCCCATCAGGCAACAATTCGCGCGCATTCGCCGTATCAGCGAGCTCGGGCTTCAGTACACGCTCGAGGATTGCCCCACGCAATACAGGGTCATCTATTGGGAAAAGCGTCTCAACGCGACCGTCCAGGTTCCGCTGCATCATATCGGCGCTGCCCAAAAGTATTTCTTCATCCCCGCCGTTTCTAAAATAGTAAATGCGACTATGCTCCAGGAAACGTCCAACGAGACTTCTCACACGAATGGTTTCACTTACGCCCTCGACCCCCGGGCGCAGGCAACAAATACCTCGTATAATCAGATCAATGCATACCCCTGCCTGGGATGCGCGATAGACCGCATGGATAACTTCTGGGTCCACCAGTGCGTTCATCTTAAACATCAAGTGTCCATTGCCATGCTCACGATGAAATTCAATTTCGCGCTCAATGCGCTCCACAATGCCCTTCCGCAATCCCAGGGGAGCAACCAGTAGCTTGCTATACGTACTTTGACGCGAATATCCGGTCAGCAAGTTAAAGAGCGCCGTGGCATCCGCTCCGATCTCCGGGCGGCAAGTTAGCAGGCAGAGGTCTTCGTAGATACGTGCAGTAGTAGCGTTATAGTTCCCAGTTCCCAGGTGGACGTAGCGATGCAAACCATCGGCCTCCTTACGAACCACCAGCGCAATCTTCGCATGTGTCTTCAAGCCGATATACCCATTCAACTCTACCAGGCCATACACTACATGCACGCCGGCACGCTCTAAGGCTCTTGCCCATTCGATATTATTCTCCTCATCGAAACGCGCCTTCAGTTCGATCAGCACCGCTACCTGTTTGCCGTTTTCAACCGCTTCCATCAGCGCATTGACGACAGGCGAGTTCGTCCCTACTCGATACAGCGTCTGTTTAATCGCCAGTACCTGTGGATCATGCGCGGCTACACGAATGAACTCCACCACAGAGTCAAATGTATCGTAAGGATGGTGCATCAACAGGTCATGCTGTCGAATAGCCGCAAAGAGATCATGATCTTTACGAAGTTCCGGCGGCGTTCGTGGTATAAACGGTGGATCCTTTAATTCTGGTCGATCCAGGCGCTGCAATTCCATGACATCGCCCATACCAAGTGGGCCATCGATAACTGTCAGATCATCTAAAGTGATCTCCAGGCTGTCAAGTAGCAGGCTACGAATACGCAAAGGCATTGACGGATTAACCGCAAGGTCAACAACCGAACCAAACCGCCGGTCTCGCACACCCTGTTCAATAGTTTCAATAAGTAGGTCAGCAGCATCGTCTTCGCGCAACTCAATATCTGCATCACGCAGTACCCGAAACGGGTAGGTCTCCCAAATATCAAAACCTGGAAAGAGCATACTCAGGTTAGCAGCAATGACCTGCTCGATCCATACAAAAGCCTTTGCTCCTTGCTGTTTTGCTCTAAACGGCACGGGTATCAGACGCGGCAAAGACGGGGGAACTTTGACACGCGCAAAGCGCTCGCCATAGGTGGTATCAGTAATGACGACCGCCAGGTTGAGACTGCGGTTAGAGATATGTGGAAAACGATGACCGGCATCAACAGCGAGAGGGGTTAAGACTGGAAAAATCTCCTGCTCAAAGTAGGTTCGCATCGCAGCGCGTTGTTTGACATCCAGTTGTTCATAATCAAGGATATGGATATGTTGTGCTTCAAGCAATGGCATAAGCTCATCCCGCCAGCACAGTCGCACCTGTTGCACCAGTGGGGCCAGGCATTGACGCACAGCACGTAACTGTTGCTCTGCGTTGAGGCCGTCAGGGCTGACATTGGTTACATGGGCGGCTAGCTGATCTTTCAGTCCAGCGAGGCGAATCATGATGAACTCGTCGAGGTTGGTTTCGAAGATAGAGAGAAACTTCACGCGCTCCAGTAACGGATGGCGGCTATCCTGCGCCTCTTCAAGGACGCGCCTGTTGAACTCGACCCAACTCAACTCACGGTTGATATACAGATCGGGTCGATGCAGGTCTGAGAAAGTAGTTGCTGATGTCGGATTTTGTTGCATAGCCTGGCCTGCCTGTCCTCTTCTGAGTGGAACACGAATTGTCTCATTCTATCATGCTACAAGAGTGTGGCGCAAATTAGTCTGACTTGCTCAGTAGCCCAAACGGAATGCCGCCCCGTGTTTGTCTTGACAGTAGCTTGTGTACTGATGTATCATCGTGAAGTGAGGTTTTTTCTATTTCCAGAAGAGAATTACGGGCGGTTGCTGAAATTGGTAGACAGGGCGGACTTAGGATCCGTTGGCGCAAGCCATGAGAGTTCGAGTCTCTCACCGCCCACCGGATAAAGACTATGGGTAGTGCATCCTTTGTCTGGTAGAATCGCAATCATGCGGGAGTGGCTCAGTGGTAGAGCATCTCCTTGCCAAGGAGAAAGTCACGGGTTCGATCCCCGTCTCCCGCTCCAGGTTTACCTGAGCCTAAGTGAGCGCGCATATCGAGATCATCATCGTTCCTTTGTGTCCGCACAGGGATAAGGTGTGCCTCTCGCCTGGCTTTGGGTAGTCAATTGGGAGCGTTCGTCCCTCAATACTTCCCATTTGAAGCTTGCCTTAGGTATAATCAAAGTATAGTATAGAATGTAGGGGCTAGCTGTGTGGCCATTGCCAAGATGGAAACACGGCATGATACATGTGTTGGAGGTAACGTGAAGGTCTCGGTTGAAAAGTTGCCAAGCAGTGAGGCACTCGTTGAATTTGATTTTTCCTGGGATGAAGTGGAAAAAGCTTCAGACAAGGCATACCGCAAGCTGGTACAAAAAGTTGACATACATGGCTTTCGCCGGGGGAAGGCCCCCCGTTCACTGGTAGAACGCAAACTCGGCAAGGAATATATCTATCAAGAAGGTCTCGATGACTTAATGTCCGAGGCCTACCGCAACGCTCTCAAAGAATACGACCTCACTCCTCTCAAACAGCCTGAAATGGATGCGCCCGTTTTTGAGATGGGTCAGCCTTACCACTTTAGCCTCAAAGTGCCCATTCTGACTCCAGTTGAGTTGTGCGATTATCGTTCACTCCATTTTGAACGTGAAGAGCCTATCGTCACATCCGAGGAGGTTGAGCAAGAGCTTGAGTCACGGCGCAATCGCCAGGCACGCTGGGACGTTGTCGAGCGTCCTGCCCAAATGGGTGATCGCGTGACCATGGATCTGAAGCTGACGGTAGACGAAGAGGGCATTTCTGATCTGAAAGACAATCCCTTTGAACTGACAGAGGAGCGACACGGGCTTTTTGCGGGTATGGATGCGCATATTGCAGGTATGCAGGTGGGCGAAAGCAAGACATTTACCACCACCATACCAGCCGATTACAGCAATGAGAAACTCGCAGGGAAAGAAGCGCAATATACAGTCACACTCCACAAAGTGGAGTTCAAAGAACTTCCTGAACTCGATGACGCCCTGGCTGCCCAGATAAGCAATGACGAGTACCAGACGCTGGAAGATCTGCGCAAAGCTATCAGTGACAATCTACTCGAAAGCAAGCAGCGACGTATACGCGATGAACTGCGAGAAACAGTCATGAATGCAATCATCGAGCAATCACACTTTACGGTTCATCCTGTGCTGATTCAGGAAGAAACGGAAGAGATGGTGCACCAGTTCTCGCATTTGCTGGAGCAACAACACATGACTCTGGATCAATACCTGATGCTGCTAAAGAAGTCACGCGCAGAATATCTGAAGGAACTGGAGCCTGATGCCGAACAGCGAGTGAAACGTCAACTCGTGCTTGATGAAGTCATCAAGAAAGAAGAGATCAGTGTTAAACCCGAAGAGGTGGAAGCTCTCTTCCGAGCTTATGCCCAGATTGGACAAAACCTGCCCCAAACCGAAGGGCAGCTTCGAGCACTGGCACAGAGCCTGCTGCGTGAAAAAGCCATCACACGCCTGGTTGAACTGACAACGGAGCCTGAGATTGAAGACAGTAAGGAAGAGCCAGGTGTAGAAACCCAATTTGAGCCCACCAGTGCAGCCACTCTTGCAGGCGAAGTAGAGGCTGTGGACACCCATGAGATGGAGGAGGATAACTCCCAGCCATCGCTCTCCGGCAGTGAGACTGGAGAAGCAGAAAAAACTATCACAGATGAAACAGCCGGTACAGGCATAGAGATACAGTAAATCTGGTCTATGGGCGCGAAAGAAAGGATGCGCGCTCGCAGAACTGAGGCTGAAGCCCTATCAGGGAAAGGTAACAGACGTGGCAAATTCGAAAAATATACGAACTACTTATCGCTGCTCTTTCTGCGGCAAGAGTCAAGACCAGGTTCAGCGACTTATCGCTGGTCCTGGGGGTGTCTACATTTGTGATGAGTGTATCGACCTTTGTCGAGAGATCATCGAAGAGGAGCAAGCTACTATCACGAAGCCGCGTCTGCAAACAGGTAAGATCCCCCCACCTAAGAAGATTTATGAGCAACTCAGTCAATACGTGATCGGGCAGGAGCGAGCCAAGAAGGCACTGGCCGTGGCCGTATACAACCACTACAAACGCATCGGCGTAGGCATGCAAATTGACGATGTAGAGCTGGGCAAGAGTAACATTCTGCTCATCGGCCCTACGGGATGCGGTAAAACGTTGCTGGCACAGACACTCGCAAAGATATTGGATGTGCCTTTCTGCATCGCTGATGCCACAGCTCTGACAGAAGCAGGATACGTCGGCGAGGATGTCGAAAACATTCTCCTGCGACTGATTCAGACGGCGGACTTTGACGTGGCGCGAGCAGAGCGAGGCATCGTGTATATCGATGAAATCGATAAAATTGCGCGCAAGTCTGATAATCCATCCATCACTCGCGACGTTTCGGGCGAGGGCGTACAGCAAGCCCTGCTTAAGATTATCGAGGGCACGATCGCCAACGTGCCACCACAGGGTGGACGTAAGCACCCACACCAGGATTTTATCCAGATCAACACAGCCAATATTCTGTTCATTTGCGGCGGCGCTTTTGAAGGACTTGACAAGATCGTCGAGCAACGTCTGGGCAGCAACAAGACGATGGGCTTCAGGTCAACTGCGGCACCTGAGCAGCCCGAGGAGCCGGTTCTAACCAAACTCATTCCGGATGACCTGCTCAAATACGGCTTGATTCCTGAGTTTGTGGGACGTTTGCCTGTTGCCGTCTCATTAGACAGCCTGGACAAAGATGCGCTGATCCGCATCTTGACTGAACCGAAAAACGCGATTGTCAAGCAGTATCAAAAGTTCTTACAGCTTGACCGGGTTGAACTGGTATTTACCCAGGACGCCCTCGATGCAGCAGCCGAAGGCGCTTTAAAACAACGCACAGGAGCGCGAGGGTTACGCAGTATCATCGAGGATATTCTGCTTGAAATAATGTACGAAATCCCGTCGCGCATGGATGTAAAGAAAGTCATTATCAACAGCGATGTGATTACACAACGTAACAAACCATTGCTGATTACGCGCACCGAGCGTGCAACAGCATATTCTGAAGATGAGTCTGCTTAATGCAGGCTCATCCGTTTTTATTCACTTTCTTTTTCAGGAAAGAGGTGCAGGGGGTTCGCCCCTTGCCAGGGCACGGGGGGCCGCGCATCCGGGGAATGCAAGAGCCGGGTTCTCCGAAAATCCCCCTTTTTGTACACTAGCAAGGTGAAAAATACGTGAGCGAACAAGAACGCCAGGAAACACATACGGATAACTATGAGATATATCCACTCGTGGCGTTAAAAAATATGGTCGTCTTTCCTCGCACACGTATGACATTGGCAGTTGCACGCGAAAAGTCGGTGCGCGCAGTTGAAGAAGCTCTGATGCAACCTGAACACTTGCTCGTTGCCGCATCTCAACGTGATCCCGATATCGATGATCCCCAGCCTAAGGATATTTATCCTACGGGCACGCTGGTAGAAGTTACAACCTTGCATCGACAACCAGACGGCAGCTTCCAGATGCTGTTAAGTGGTATACGCCGCGTACAGATTGAAGAGTACGATGACCTGGAACCTTTTCTACGGGTAAGTGTGACCACCCCAAAGGAAATCCATACTCGTGACCCACAAGCTGATGCACTGGTACGCCATGCCACTAACCTCTTCGAGCGCTATGCTCAACTGAACCGTCGCTTTTCAGTAGAAGATATTAACTCGATAGTTGCCCTGAAAGCCGCAGCCCGGCTTTCAGACATGCTTGCGGCGCACCTCGTGACCGATCCTGAACAGCAACAAGATCTGCTGGAGACATCGAACCCAATAGCACGCCTCGAGAAAATTTGTGTGATTATGGGCAACGAAATTGAAATTCTGGAACTGGAAGCGACTATTCGCAACCGAGTACGTTCACAGGTAGATCGTACGCAGAAGGAGTTCTATCTGCGCGAGCAATTGCGCGCGATCCAGGAAGAGCTGGGAATGGAGACTTCTAGCGAAGTGAGCGAGTTGCTTGCCAGGATAAACGAAAAGTCGATGCCTCCAGAGATCGCGACCAGAGTGCGCAAAGAGATCGACCGGCTTGAGCGCACCCCACCCCAATCAGCCGAGATCGCGATTTTGCGTTCATATATCGATTGGTTACTGGCATTACCCTGGACTGAGCGCAGCGACGACAGCTTCAGCATTGATTATACACGACGAGTATTAGATGAAGACCATTACGGGCTTGAGGGAATTAAGGAACGTATCATCGAGTTCCTGGCAGTGCGCGAGTTGCGTCAGAAACTTGCTTTCAGGGATGGGTACACCAGGAGAGAAAGCCAGGGGCAGATTCTTTGCTTCATTGGTCCCCCAGGAGTCGGTAAAACATCGCTGGGCCATTCAATAGCCCGCGCCCTCGGTCGCAAATTTGCACGTATTTCACTGGGTGGTGTGCATGACGAGGCCGAAATACGCGGCCATCGCCGCACATACGTAGGCGCTCTTCCAGGCCGCATTATTCAATCAATGAAGACAGTTGGGGTTCGCAATCCCGTTTTCTTACTCGATGAGATTGACAAGCTTTCTTCGGAGTACCGGGGAGATCCTGCTGCGGCGCTCTTAGAAGTCCTCGATCCTGAGCAGAACAGCAACTTTACTGATCATTACCTGGAAGTACCTTTCGACCTTTCAGAGGTATTTTTTATCTGTACCGGAAATGTGAAATACCAGATTCCACGTGCGCTAGCCGACCGCATGGACATTATTGATCTCCCAGGCTATATGCTCGAGGAGAAAGTAAATATTGGTTTGCGCCACCTCTTGCCTACTGTACTGGCAGAGCATGGTCTTGCCCCAGAGCAGTTAAAGATTCCGCAATCTGTTATGCAACAAATCGTTACCGGCTATACTCGTGAGGCTGGCGTGCGTAATCTTGAACGGCAACTGGCAACAATTTGCCGAAAAGCGGCACGACGAATCATCGAGAAACCAGATTCACATCTACGGCTCACAAGCAATAGTCTGGAGCAGTATCTTGGTACTCCTCGCTACACCGAAAGCCCAATCGTGCAAAAAACGCAGGTTGGCGTGGCAATGGGCCTGGCTGTGACCGAGATAGGTGGGATTTTATTGCCGGTTGAAGTTGCTACAATGGCAGGAAAAGGTGAACTGCTCATCACAGGCCAATTAGGAGAGGTGATGCGCGAATCTGCGTATGCAGCGCTCTCCTACATCCGCTCGCGCGCCGAGGAGTTGCAGATTGATCCTAATTTCCAGGATAGCACCGATTTGCACATCCATATGCCGGAAAATGCTCTTCCCAAAGATGGGCCATCCGCGGGCATTACTATCGCCACAGCCCTTATTTCAGCGCTAACCGGACGCCCTGTACATTCTGGTATTGCGATGACAGGTGAAATAACCCTGCGAGGGCGCGTGCTAGGTATTGGCGGACTGAAAGAGAAAGTATTGGCCGCACACCACGCGAATATCTATAGCCTGCTTATCCCGCTAGAAAATAAGAAGGACCTGGCTGAGATTCCGGCTAAAATCCGCCAGCGCGTCAACTTTGTTATGGTAGATTCTATGGATCAAGTGATTGAGGCGGCGCTCTTAAAAACACCTCTCAATGCAGAAAACCAGGAACAGCACGACCAGGGTGCCCCGCAGATGCGACCTTTGCATTTGGATGAGCGTGAATCGGTTCCTCGCAAACATAAACTGCGTCGACCTATTACACCCGACGATGAACAGCGCAAAAATGAAGAAAACGAACCCGAGCGCCCTGCATTGATTATTCCACCCGCAGAGCGTTTGTCAGGTGATTCCTACCCACATGCCCAAACATAGAATGAGTAGGATTTTTAGCTTGGTAACTATACAAATACAACCCCTCAGTGTACAGTACGTAATAGCTAGTGGAACTAAGCGCTTGTAACCTGGCAAAACTATTGGTTTGTTTGTCTTTTATCAATGACTCATACGTATATCTTAGAAGAAAACGAGGTATGTTCTATGTCATGGAATCCAAATCAGGGACAAAATCCTAATCAGCCTGGACAAGAAGGCGGCTATCAACAACAAAGTGGCTACCAACAGTACGGTGGGTATCAACAGCAAAGCGGCTACCAGCCGGGTGGATATCAACAACAAGGTCCCTATCAGCAGGGTGGATATCAGCAGCCATACAGTGCTCCTCCCACAGCTATTCCTAACCCAAATGGCCCCACTTCGATGGGCATGGACGCCAATGTCGCGGCCGGGCTAAGCTACCTGTTTTCAATCGTCGGCGGACTCATTTTCTACTTAGGAGAGAAGCAAAATCGCTTCGTGCGCTTCCACGCTATGCAATCGATTATCTTTAATGCGTTCTGGATCGTGCTGTTTGTAGTGCTCTTCACCGTTCAGTCTTTCCTTTATGCTACTGTTATCCTGGCTCCATTAGGATTTGTTTTTACCTGCCTTACCATTCTGCTGCCACTTGCATTACTGGCCATATGGATCATACTGATGGTTTACGCATTCCAGGGCAAGTACTACAAGCTTCCCATCATCGGAGATTATGCCGAGAAATACGCAGCGCCGACCATGTAGAGATAGGACAACGATTCGTCAATTGGGGCCATTCGCGTTGATTTAAATCGCATTTTGCATCCCATTACTCGAAGCCCGGATACCAACGTGTTGTTGTATTATTTCTGCGCATAGTGAAGTGAAGCATCACTCCCTGACAATGCGCAATACCAAACGAATCCGGACATCCGTAGGTGCCGATTTATCGCGCACACCGCCGATTCATCGGCCCTCGCTTGCTTCTCAATCTTCCAGGATACAAGGCACTCTTCTTCGACGTTCGGGATCAGCGTGGCTTGACTCGATAAGTGCCGAAGGAAGCAAATGTTCTTCGATCTCAACATTGTCCAGCGTTGGTAATTCTGCCAAAATGATAAGCAAGGACTCTTGCATATCAGTATCAGCTTGGCTAAGCAGAGGAATCAGGGGGTAAAACACTTCATGAGAAGGAAATAACTCCCGGGGAAATGCAGCATAGGGAGAACGAAACGGCCAAATACTCTCGAAAATCAATTTGAGATAGGTTCTAAGTTCGTGAGCATTCTCCTGGGTATCTCCTTGTGATGCGTGGATAGCTGCTGTTACCAGTGTTATGAATACTGTCTCCGGTTGTATAACGATTCCTGTTTGTACGAGTAAACGCAACCAACCTGCAGCCTCCAATCTCAGCGAAGCACCTGAAGCCTTAAGTACATGCTGACTCAGAACAGCCGTCACTCTTTGACTCGCCATGAGTTGCGCATCCGATGTTAATTTCCATAAGATGCTCTGTATCTTATTCATTGCTTTTGTTAACTGGTGGGCAGTCTTCGCTTCTTCTAAATATCTGATGGAAACATAGAGTGGTGTATGGCCGCTTACCAGTGCGAGAACCTGAGGAACTTGATATTTTGCGAATTTGAGAAAAGTATAACTCATTAACTTATCCTTTCATTATTACTCCCCTCCTGTTCCATTTCCATAAGGAGGAGGTGGCCAATAAAGGCGAAGCGAACGACGCAGGCTGGACAGGTACCGCGAGCGAATTGGCTAGGACTTTGCTCCCATCCACATCTCTCTACGTCATCGCATTCGTTCTCACTGTTGAGGACTTCAAGCTTGTGCCTGCATACCCCACAACGGGAGCATTATCTTGTGCCTGACAGCAATTCTAAAAAGTTTGCAACCAGGTGCATCTCAAGCTTAAGCGGAAAAGACCTGCATCATCAATTCATTTTAGTTTCTCTGGCTTCTCATATTTGGTTGCGGTTGCTTGCGATTGCTTGTGATGATACCCAAGCACGGGCGTTTTTGAAAGGGAGAGCGATGGTTTTTCTACGGCAGGAGAGTTCAGGACGTTCGGGAGAACCCTCCCGGTTGAGAGATAAGTTGTTGTTGTTCAACAACCGCACCGGGCTTTCACAACAGCGTTTAGCCGGGTTAGTTGGCGTGAGCGCAGCGGCCTTACGCAACTGGGAGGCGGGTCAGAGCAAACCAACAGCGCAGAACCTGAAACGCTTGATTGAACTCTACGTCGCAAATAGAGCCTTTGCCGAAGGACAGGAGCAAGCGGAAGCGATAGATCTGTGGGAAGCAGCTCAGGAGAGAGGTCTGAAAGTCCCCTTCGATGAACAATGGTTTCAGGAATTGCTGGCGAACCAACGGAGCTTGCACCATAAATCTGAACGTGAGCAACAACCCGAACAGCAACATGAGCTTAGCCTTGCAACAGAGCAGGAGCACGACCAGGAACATTACAAGCAGCCAGGCACAGAGGCAAGCGATGCTCGTTCAGGCATGGAGAACGAAATGGATCTTCCAGCTCACCCGCCTGAGACGCTCCCTTCATCATCTACACACAAGCTCTCACGCCGGACCGTCATTATCGGCCTTGCCTGCCTGGTGGTAGGAGGAGCGGCAGGCAGTAGCTTAACATGGGCAGCGCTCCATCCTCAAACAAGGCTTCTTCCTCAGGCAAAGTGGACGCAGGCGAGCAACATGCTGCTGGCTCGCAGCTTCTTCCGTGCGACGCTCTTACCCAATGGACAGGTCTTGATTGAGGGCGGCGTGCTCCAGAATAAGTCCTCGACGGCTCAGAGCGAACTCTTTGACCCGACCAGAGGTACCTGGCGCAAGACACGGGGCAGCCTCAACGAGGCACGAGCCAAACATACCGCGACCTTGTTACCCAATGATAAGGTGCTTGTGACAGGTGGCGTTGGTACGATACCCACAAGCTCTGCTGAACTCTATTATCCGACAAACGAGACCTGGACATTGACAAAATATCCAATGAAATATGCCCGTGCGAGACATACCGCAACAATGTTGCAGACTGGAAAAGTATTAATAGCTGGAGGAGCGCCGTACTATCCCGCCGAACTGTATGACCCTAAAACTGACGACTGGTCCTTGACAGGAAACATGGTGACTCGTCGGTACGACCATGTAGCTATACGTCTGCACGATGGCACCGTCCTGGTCGCTGGCGGTAGGACCAGGAATGATAAACATAATAACACAAATGATAATCAGTGGATGACCAATAGTGCTGAACTTTATGACCCTAAGACGAATACCTGGGCCGCTCTCCCGAATATGCATTTTCCACGTGCAGACTTCACCTCAGCCTTGCTTCCTGATGGACGAGTCCTGGTGATCGGTGGTCAGCTCCCGAACGGCGAAGTGACGCCAACCACCGAGATCTATGATCCCTCCATGAAAAGGTGGCTGCCGGGAGCCAGCATGAACTATGCTCGACAAAATCCCCTCGGACAGGAGGCTTTACAAGTTGAGGATGGCACGATTCTGGTCGCTGGAGGCGATACCCTGGGAACCAGTGAGCGCTATGCTTCCATGACCGGGACATGGGTCTCTGCCCTCAAGTTGCATTCTCGGCATTACCTTGGTGCGACAGCCACCCTGAGCAACAGGCAAGCGTTCGTCGTGGGAGGGTTTGACGTGATCTCGACTGATGATAAGAATAAGATCACAGCCTCAACTGAGATCTACTTACCAGCGTCAGAGTGACCTTTAATATCGGGTGAACTTGCTTTCTCAATTGCCTCTCCACATTACCTATGCTATACTTGCCTTCGTACAAAAGAAGGGAGTTCATTCGCACGTATGACACAAGATATCTCGCAGATGCAGAACCCATTTATTGTGGGAGAGCGCATCTACCTTCGGCCATTAGAGCCTGCACAGGATAACCACTTATATGCAACATGGATGAACGATGAAGAGATCCGCCGCGATTTTTCAATTTATCCCACCAGCGACACACGCGGCAAAGAACGACTTGAGCAACTCTATAAAGATGGCAAGCATATCATCTTTGGGGTGACCCTTAAAAGCGATAACCGGCTCATTGGCCTTGTTGGGCTGAAAGACATCAATTATATTAACCAGAACGCCGAGTTCTATGTAATTATCGGTGATCGTTCTATATGGGGCAAAGGGTACGGCACCGAGGCTACAAAATTGATGTTCCGCTATGGTTTTATGGAACTCAACCTCAATCGTATTCAAACTCAGGATATGGAAGAGAACGTTGGCGGTTGGCGGGCAGACGAGAAGGCTGGCATGAAGTTTGAAGGAAGACTACGCCAGGTGATCTTACGTTTCGGCAAATACCATGACGTTCGTGTCTACAGCATACTTCGCAGCGAATACTTAGAGAGCCTTTGATTGGAGTATGACTATCAACATTCAGGAAATTACTGATAAGGCGCAATGGAACGCATTTTTAACCAGCCAGCCGCGAGGCCATCTGCTGCAATCATATGAATGGGGCGAACTAAATCGATTCCTTGGTGGGCATATTTACCGCCTGGGAGCCCTGGAAAATGGACGGATAGTTGGCGCCATGATGTTGACCGTATCTCCTGTCCCCATTCCTATACCAGTACCCGGAGTACGCTTCAACTGGCTTTACAGCTCGCGTGGGCCTACCGTAGCACACCAGGATTCCCCTGCTCTAGCTGCTCTGATCGAAAGCGTCCAGAAGATCGCACGCGCGGAGCACGCAGTGGTACTACGCCTGGAACCAAATATCGCCGATGACGACCCACAAATTGACAGGTGGATGGCAGCATACCATGATCTGGGGTTTCAGACAAATCCCCACGCAGTACATGGTCGGCGAAGTTGGGTACTCGATATTCGACCAGGCGATGAACAATTGCTAGCTAACTTTAAGATGACATGGCGGCAGAATGTACGCATCGCAGAGCGCAAGGGAGTTATCGTACGCGAAGCAGAAAACGACGCTGATTTTGATGCATATTACGAACTGCTCAAAATCACAAGCGAACGCGACGCGTTCTTCATCCACAAGAAGGACTACCACAGGGAGATTTTGCGCCAGTTCGCCGGTCAAGGCAGCGCTGTACTCTACCTTGCCGAACACGAGGGAGAAGCAATCGCCGCCAAGATGCTGATTCGCTTCGGTGATTGGTGCTGGGATATGTTTGGAGCCTCCTCTACTAACAAACGCAATCTCAAACCCACCTACTTGCTACAGTATCGCTGCATTCAATGGGCTAAGGCCCGCGGCTGCTCCTATTTCGATTTTCGCACGATTCCCGAAATTCTAGAGCCGGGTGAAGAGATGTGGGGAGTATATGAATATAAGAAAGGTTTCGGAGGCTTCTCACGCCTGAACATGCCAACACAAGACTATGTTTACCGCCCCCTCATCTATAACGCCTGGCGCAAATCGGTGGAAATCCGCCGCACTCACCGGCACAAGGAACGCAAGAAGGTAGAGTTGGAACGAGCCGCCAGAGGTAAGGGCGACCATCAGGGTTGAAGGAGACAGGGGCAAGGATGATTCAAATTGAGAGAACACAAATGGAGGCGCGTATCATTACCGATCGCCAGCAATGGAACGATTTCGTGGCGGCATCGGAATGTTGCAATATTACGCAATCATATGAGTGGGCCGAGCTGGCTCCTCACCTGGGAGCAGAGGCGCTGCGTATTGGCGTTGTAAATGATCAAGGGCAACTCTGCGCCGCTATGCTGCTTTTGATTACCCGCGCTCCAGTCCTAAGACAAACTTATTTTTACGCGGCTCGCGGCCCCGTCATTGATGATCCTGATTCGCCCGCAATGGATGTCCTGCTCAATTATATATTGGCAGAGGCACACAGACGAGGCGCATTCATGCTTAAAATCGAGCCCAGTGTACCAGGTGGGAATGATCAATGGCAGGTGGCATTGCGAAAAAGGGGCTTTCGTCCTAATCCTTATGCAGTTCATGTGCGCAATGAGTGGGTACTCGACTTGCGGCCCGCTGAACAAGAGATACTGGCAGGCATGAAAGAAAAATGGCGCTATAACGTGCGTTTAGCCAATCGCAAAGGTGTCACTGTACGTAGAGGCGAGGGACAGGCTGACCTGGATACGTTTTATCACATCTACGAGACGACGAGTGAGCGCGATCAATTTTTCATCCATAACAAGCAGCATTATGAAGATGTGATGCGCCTCTATAGCGATGAAGACAAAGCCGCGCTCTTCCTGGCGGAATACGAGGGCAAGGCAATTGCAGGTATTATTGTGCTGCGCTTAGGACGATGGAGCTGGTACATGTATGGTGCATCCTCAAACGAGCGGCGCAACTTGATGCCCAATCACCTGCTGCAGTGGACCGGTATGCAGTGGGCAAAATCACACGGCTGCTGGTACTACAATTTTCGCGGCATCCCCGATGTATTAGAGGAGGGTCAAGAACTCTGGGGAGTGTATCTGTTTAAGAGGGGCTTTGGAGGCTACGCACTGCGCTTCCTGGAAACACACGACCTGGTATACAAGCCATTGATCTATAAGCTGTATATGCGGTTGTTGGAGATGAAGCGGAGGAGGGGTGAGAGAGAATGGAGGAGGAAAATTGAAACACAAGCTAAACAGAAGTCAGGGGCACCTTTACCATAACACTTATTATTAGTCAGATACGAAACCCATCGGTATATTCATTTTCCACCGCCTTTTACCATTTTAGACGCGATGCAACAGAAAATGCTATTGAAAGAGCTTAGACGAAAGATATTTTGGAGATGAGAAGATGATTCAAAGTGAGTTTGAGAAGCTCATGGAAGACACAACAAAGCGGATTAACGGAGATATTTCATGGAGTGAGGATGAGGATCATTCACCCACCGTAGAATTTCGTATTGAGGTTACTTCGCAGATGGGGTATACTCTTTTTGTGAAGGGTAGTTACAATTCAACAGCTCAAACGCTCACATATGCCCTAATCCATCCTTCATTTGGTCGAATCTATGCATTGGATATGGGTAAGGATCATCATAATCCAACCTGCACCAATGTCGGAGAAAAGCACAAGCACCGCTGGAATGAGCAGTTACGAGACAAGGAAGCTTATGTGCCAGAAGATATCATAGCTTCTCTGAATGATCCAGTAGCCGTTTGGCAACAGTTTTGTAATGAGTCACGTATTACTCATAATGGGGTGATGCACACACCCCCACCATTACAATTGGAGCTTTTCTAATGTCAACGCCATGTGAACAAATTACAGAAAAATTTGGAGAGCTTTTTATATGCTCTACCTTAAATGAATACATTAGGATCAGAACTCCTTTCCTTTACCCAGATGGTGATGTTATTGATCTCTTCTTTAAGGAAGAGGGAGAATTTATTAGGTTGACTGATCTTGGTGAAACCCTCCGTTGGCTTCGAATGCAAACGGTAACACAACGAAAATCCTCGAAGCAACGTCAGCTTATTAATGATATCTGCCTCAATCATGGAATCGAGTTTTATCGTGGGATGCTTATAGTTCGATTCAAGCAATCAGAAGACTTTGCTCAGGCTGTTACGCGTCTATCTCAAGCTGCACTAAGGGTATCAGATCTTTGGTTCACTTTCAGAAGCCAAGTAAGTGGAATTGTAACTGATGAAGTTGAGGATTTCCTCCGAGAACACCAAATTAAATTTGAGCGTAGCCCACGACTTTCTGGTAGGTCTGGCAGGGTTTGGAAACCTGATTTCCATACAAGGCTTCCACAGCGTAGTTCCTTGGTTACTATATTGAGCACAGGAAGCCGCACAGCAGCACGAAGTTTAGCAGCCTACACATCTGCTGCATGGCATGATCTAAGCTACTTGACTTTAGGGCAGGAACCACTCAAGTTTATCTCGCTATTTGATGATACCCTAGATGTATGGACAGAAGAGGATTACCGACTAGTAGAAGATATCTCCGAAGTAGCTAATTGGTCACGACCCGATGAATTTCTAGAAAAGCTAGCCTCCTAATCTTGCCTTCGATCAGCTTTCACCTTTCTAGCTTAACCACGACGTTTCTTGAGGTAAAATGGTAATAGCCGTAGATTGCCGACTAACGCCCAAGAAAGTAGGGATCATGACAACCACCCACGACACATTCACCACAACCAGCAGCCGAGTTTTGTGCCAGAATATACTGCCGATGCGCCTCTATCATAAGGCCAAGAAGCTCGGCGTTTGGGACCCACAGAGTATTGACTTTTCGCAGGACATCCTTGATTGGCAGCGTCCAACTATGCGCTTTGCGCACGCAACTCTTGCAGCATTGCCAGGCGCTCTTTCGCAACGGACCCACCCGGGTTCGCCCTGGCAAGATTTTTATAGACACGACTGGCCTGCTCATACTCGCCCACGGATTGGTAGGTCTGCCCGAGCATGTCGTAGGCCTCATAGTTGGTGCGATCAATCGCGATTAACTGTTGAAGTGCCGCAACCGATTCTTTGACCTGGTTCGTCTCAAAGTAATGGTGAGCAATGATCAATTGATACTGGGTTGCCTCTCTGGCTCGACCAATCTTCCAGCAGTAGCCAACTGCCTCACGCAAGAGATCCATATCGTTGGGTTTGAGTTCGACAGCACGGCGCAGGTTCATGAACGCATCATCGGTGTTCCCCATCTCCGCATAGATATCGCCGATACGCCGTAGCGTATCTCCAGCCTCGCCGAGCTGATTCCGGCGCAGGTAGATATCCGCCAGCAAGCGCAATTCCGCTATCCCTTCTTCTAACAGGCCACGTCCCACGTAGATGTCACCTAACTCTGCATGGGCACGAGGATCCTGGGGAGCCAGGCGCATCATTTCATTCAAAACACTCAGAGCATTCTCCACCTGGCGCTTATTTCGATAGGATTGTACCAGGTCAGCATACTCTTGAAGCGCGCTATCGATATTTCCCTGCCGTGCGGATATTTCTGCCAATGCAGAGGAAACTTCGTCTTGTTGAGGTGTCGTCTGCTTCAACTGGCGCAAGATAGCCTGCATCTGCTCCTGTTTACCGACACGCCCATAGGCTTTCGCCAATAACAGCGAGATCTCTACTTCCGGCGCCTGGTGCTCTTCACCTTCTTCGCGCGGACGCGCCGCCCAATCAGCGGGATCGTTCGTGCCACGTTGGCCACTGCGAACACTTTGTAGTGCCTGCTCAAGTTGTTGAATTGCAGCTTCGGGTTTGCCCTGAGTTAATAAGCAGTGGGCTGAGCTGACTCGAGCCATTACCTCATACGAGCTGTCCCGTATTGCGTATTGGTAGGCATCGAGAGCCTGGTCAAAGTAACCAGACTGCTGGTGCATCTGACCAATCGCAAATCGAACATCAGCATTATTCGGATAGGTTTCCGCCGCCTGGGTGTATTCCCGCACTACCGTTTCGTAATTCCTCTGACCCTCACCGCGCAACTGCCAGCGAATACGGGTCAACACCTCCAGCGTTGTAGCACGAGCTGTTCCAACCCCGGTAATCATCGCAATATGCCAGCGCACCAGTGCCGTAATATTACGAGGATCCACTTGCAGCACCCGCTGATACTCGGCCACTGCCTGCTGGGAGCGCCCCAATTTTTGTAAGGCCAGTGCATAGTTCAAGCGAGTCGTCACACTTGTTGGACTTTCCTGTAACGCTTGTTCAAGCTCCGTCAGGGCGCGATCCATATAGCCCAGGCGCAGGTACGACTCTGCCGCCAGGCTCCGCTCACGCAACAAATCCTCCTTGTTGCCCTGCGTAGCAAGCAGCTGAATCAAACGCACTCGATAGGTCAGGTTGTTGGGTTCCAATTGCAGGATGCGTCGATACGTCGCAACAGCATCGTCTATGCGACCATTCACTACATAGGTATCAATCAGGATAGCATACTTGGTAATCGCCTGGTCGATCTTGCCCTGACGAATGTAGATCTCGCACAACACCTGGTGAATATCGAGATACTGAGGAGCCATATCGATGACGCGCAAACACTCTTCGGTGGCAGGTGTGAGTAGCCCATGATCGATATACCGCTGAATATCTTGTATGCACTGTACAACTTGCAAACGGATGTTTTCCGGTAGATTGGCAGTGCTGGTCAGTACAGACTCGCTTACCCGTTGTAATATTCCCTCTTTCCCACCGGAGCCTGCTATCTGACTCAGCAAGTCTTCGACCCTGTCAGTTGATTCCTTAGCTGAAGAGACCTGTGACGCCATGCGTGGCTGATCCTTACCAGGCAGTTCTTGTACCACCGGTAACGCTGTCTGCTCTTGTACATGAGCAATCTGAACCGGTTGTTCTGCCATAACAGGTTGCTCTATCGAAGCGGTTGTCGTCGACGGTTCCGATACTACAGGTGATTCTTCCTTTGGAGCAGACTGGGCAAGCGCAGCTGGCCGTTGTTCGGGAGACACAGGCGATTGTTCGGCTGGCGAGACACTCGTAGCATTGGCAGGCTTCGCTTGATCCGTTAGCCACGATGTTGATGTCGTGAGAACGGGTGCGACAGGCTGCTCAATCGTAGGTTGGTTGGTCAGCGCCTCCTGCGATACTGGTGGCACAGGCGCGGACTGTGCAGGAACTGACGCTGCTTGCTTATTAACAAGCTCAGTCTTATCTGCGTCATTCAGAATACCCGTTAACCAATCGGGCAGTTCGCCGAGAGAGCCAGATGTTGTTGACGGCACAGGCGGCTGCACTTTTGCTGGAGGCGTTCCCATCGCTGGAGAGTCACCCATACTCGATACAACTGTCGCCCCATCAAGCGCATTTGGCGGAGCAGGCATGGAAGGTGCTTGCTGCTTCATCGTCACCTGCTCGGGTGGCAACACGCGTGTTGTGTTCCCTGGTGGTACCGGCGCTGGTGGGGGGGTAGACCTAGATTGGGGCGGAAGTGGTGTGTTCTGCGCCTGTTTGAGCATAAACTCAACCTGGGCAACTTTGTCATTCCATTTCCGGCTACTTAGGAAACCGAGCAGAGCATTATAGACAGTCAAGGCTTGTTCTTGTTCGCCCAGTAGTCGATGCGCTTCAGCCGCTTCCTGGCAGAGTTGCACGAGTTGATCGGATTCTTCGATGGTCAAGGCGTCCAGATTCACACGATCAACAGCTTCATCGAAATGTTGCGTAGCCGTCCGCATGTCACCCTTTGCGCGATAGCACTGCCCTAACGCATAGTAGCACGAAAGCGCATAATCGGGATCGTTCAGCAACGTGTGAAACTGCCGAATTGCCTCATCCCAGCGTCCCTGTTCTTGATAAAGCCACCCCAAAAAGTAGCGAGCATCAGGCCGATCAAAGCCGCTTTCAAGAATCTGTTCACACAGGTCGATAGCATCGGTGAAACGACCCTGGGTTTGAAAGGTTTGAGCCTGTCTGAGCACGCCAGTGATCTGGCTGGCTGTTATTCGTTTACGAGGGGCTGGTCCCGTCCCTCCACCGGTCATGCCTGTCGCAGCAAGAGCCGGCCCAGGATTTCCCGCTCCACCAAAATTGCCCGCGCTACCCATATTACCCATGATGCCAGTATTACCTCCGCTTGTATTGCTTAAAGAAACCATGCCAGCCGCATTCCCTTTGTTAGCTAAGGGACCAGAAGACAGATCGCCCGTAGTAGACCTATCTGCTTCTTTAGCCGCTGGCGCTGAATACGCCACGCCTGCTCCCTGTGGAAGCGGCCCAGAAAGCTGCTTTTGTCCTCTGATTTGTGAGAGAACGCGCTGTGCCTGTGTATTGGTAGCATCGACACGCAGCACTTCCTCGCATTGCATAGTCGCCGCCACACTATCATTACGTTGTAAAAACCCCTGAGCTGCAGCCAAACGCTCCTGAACCATCAACGCAATATCTTTTTTCCCAAGATAGTAAGCTGCAAGTCGCTCGTGAGGCTCCGGATGAGTGGAAGACAATTGCACCGCCTTTTGCCATGCAGCTTCCGCTCGAGCACCTTGACCTGCCTGCGAATATAATTCTGCAAGGTGCATATAAGCTTTGTATGCATCGTCCCGCCTGTTTAAGATTACATATAACTCGGCTGTCTTACTCAGGGCGATCACGTTGCTAGGATCACGCTTGAGAATGTACTCATACTCGGCTAGCGCCTTTTGCCACTGCTTCGTTTGCATGTAGCAAAAACCTAGCCCACCACGCGCAGCCGCATCATCTGGGAACTCTGCCAATGCTCGTTGATACTCATCCGCCGCCTCCTTCCACTGGCTATCCCAGCGAAATCGATCGGCTGCATTCATTGCTGTGCTGAAAACTTGTCTGTTCCCAGGCATGAAAGGTTCACTTCCTCAATATAGAAAAGTGCAGAGACTTTGCTCATGACACCTATAACAGGGTACCTTAGTTAAAACTAGGTTACTACAATTTTGGGATTCTTGAGATATCAGGCTCAAAATTTGGTACTAAAGTACCTTCCAAGTCCTATCCTCGATAGTTGATATATTGCAACGCCACAGGATATTCTTTCTGTTTGAGTAGCCCGATCACCGCTTGCAATTCATCACGGCTTTTCGCAACCACGCGAATAGCATCTCCCTGGATTTGTGGTCGCACTTTGGGATAGACATCGCGAATGTGCTTACTGATCTGTTTCGCCAGATCTTGCGAAAGACCTTGCTGCAACTGAATGACCTGGCGAACTTTGCCGCCAGCGGCATTTTCCTCTTTGCCCGCTTTAAAAATCTTTAGCGATAAACCACGACGTATCGCCTTGGTTTCAAGAATGTCGCGCACACTCCTGAGCGTAAGCGAACTATCGGTAACAATCGTAATATTATCCTTGTTATGCACGATTTCTGTTTTCGTATCCTTCAAATCAAAGCGGGTGGATACCTCCCGCCTTGTCTGATCGATAGCATTGACAAGTTCCTGCTCGTCAAACTGCGATACTATATCAAATGAACAATCACCTGCCATGAAAATCCTCTCTTTTTGGTGCAGATGGTACCGAAGGGCTACCAACGGGGAACATTCTTCAACGCATTCTGGAGTACAGAAAATGCGCTCTACTGATTTCAGAAGGCATTGTAGCGCATTTGCATACTATTTACCAATCGTCTCCCCTAAGGGCCCCTAAGTGGTTCAGGGTTTGTGATATGATGAGCAGTAGTTTGGCAAGTTGGAGAAAAAGCATCGATGACAGCAACTATTTTTGACAGCAAACCGCTTGTCGCACGCATGACCGCTGAACTGCAAAGCGAGGCTGCACAGTTTCGCAAACAGCAACATCGTTCCCCTCGCCTGGCGCAAATAATAGCAGGACACGATGGAGCCGCCGAGGTCTATAGCAGGCAATTAGTGCGAGCTTGCCGCACGATTGGCCTGGGCTGCGCGACGCTGGCATATCCCTTCGAGGTTGAAGAGGAAGAGCTGCGTGCGGAGGTTGCCTCTTTGAGCAATAATCCCAATACCGATGGCGTCTTGCTCTTGCTGCCGCTGCCATCACATATACGGCAGCAGGTAGTAACTGAGGTTTTGCGTCCTGAGAAGGATGTAGATGGACTTGGGCCGCGCAATGCAGGAAACTTGCTGCTCGGCTTTCCCAACTTTATTCCCTCCACTGCTGATGTTATCCTCACTGTATTACAAGATGCGAGCATTCCAATCGCTGGCCGCAATGCTGTAGTTGTTGGGCGTAGTAATATTGGAGGCAAGCCAATAGCCCTCGTGCTGATACGTTACGACGCAACAGTGACGATCTGTCACTCCTACACCCAGGACCTTGCGAGTATCACCAGGAGCGCAGATATTCTCGTGGTGAGTATCGGGCGACCGGCCAGTATTACTGCCGACATGGTGAAGCCCGGCGCAGTTGTATTAGATGCAGGAATTAATCCTATAGGTGGAAAAGTGATCGGAGACGTAGACTTCGAGGGCGTTAAAGAGGTTGCTTCATTTCTAACCCCGGTACCTGGAGGCCTCGGCCCCCTGACTCACCTGATGCTGATTCGTCACACACTGATTGGACCACAGTAAGAATAGTTTCCAGGTAGGCCATGCCTGCTGTCTCACTAATACCTGCGGTACGAAGTACTTACAGCCGGTTTAGTAACGATGTCGCCCCTGATTCTTACCACAATGCCCTCTTTGTCCAGCGTGCGGCGTAATTCTGTCAGGCTGGTATCGCTACTTACAGCAATGACACAGGGGGCAAGCCTGCGTAAGCCAAGGACTTTTAGCTTAGGTGAGGAACAGAGCTCATCTGCTAAGGCTTCGCCTGGCACTTCGAGTAAAAGCACCTGCGAGATATTTACCTCCTTGTACAGTTTTGTCCAGTCATGCAAGGTATAGACCACATTTTGCGGCAATTCTTTCTGGCTACGCTGTTCAAGGATTTGCAGTATTTGCTCGATATTCATACCAGCTTCTAAACCACGCAACACTGAATTTCGTGTCAGTGTCAGGCGACTGACAACCCCTACCTGATTGATCTGCGCAAAAGGCAACAGTCTATACACAGTAGGCAGATCAGGTTGCAATAGAAGTAGTTCAAAATTTGGCTGCACTATCAGCGAACGACCATTCGCAGGCGTGGCAGGGCTATACGACGGCTCCGCTTCGGTTGACAGGACAGCACTTGCCAGGTCAGTAAGCATGAAGGCATCGGGATTGATAGGTTTATCCTTTTCTGGCAAATGAGGTCGTTGGTATCCTAACGCAACGATGCCCAATTCATAGAGGGTAGAACTGAGCACCCCTATAATAATTTCCCCATCAGACGTATACCAATTTGCAAGCATATTCTTGGCGCTACGAAAGCCAGCTAAACCCATGTCGGCCTGCCTTGGGCGCAGTACATATGGGTCTTGCGCTTTCATTGTATGCAGCAACGACTTTACAGTGTACCAACGCCCTGGAGTACATTTGCTTAATTGTGACACGACGGCTTTGCGTCCAGCCATGATGTCAAGATAGTAACTGTTGCTCGGGTTAAAGTTCACACCCGCAATATCAAGCCATTGCTGACCCTTGAGCCAGTACTCGAGCAGATCGTGGGTCTGATCAACCACATCCATTTTTGACCATTGCTCAAACAAAGGCCCTCGTTCATAGCGCGGTTTACTAGTATCTACTGACGACTTGGTACTTGTCACAAGTCCGAGCTTCTTCGCGATAGCGAACAACATATCAAGAGTAGTATCATCGTCATAATAAACCTGGACGCGTGGTGTTATCTGCAACATTGGTTGAAGCTTGTTCGCAATACGTTTTGGCACCTTCCCTGCTTGTGTTGGCTCAATATTCTGCTGGAACATCGCCCCGATGATAGTTGCCAGATCATTCAACATACGTGTATCACCCTGGCGTATTGATTGTGGGGGCGTATCGAGGTTTACCAGGCCTGCAGGGGCCACTTCATCTACACTCTCGGGCTGCGCCACAGCTTTCTTCAAATTTTTGAGCAATTCACGCGGCACGAACAGTTTTCTCTCAGGCCCTGAAAACGTATCAAAAGCCATAGCATAGCTTTCAAGTGTATGAATGGCTGCAGACAAGGTAAGGTTGTCAAAGCCCGTATACTCGCGTGCAGCCTGTATACTGACTACACCCTCGTTTTCGCATAACCACTTACAAAGCTGACGAGTATTGGCATCGAAATGCTCCCAGGCATACATGGATACATCGGGCTGTACCAGTTGTCCAGACAGGCGCGCACTGGGGAGTGTGCGTGAATAGTAGTCATGCAGCATAAAACCATAGAGACGACCAATTTCGTAAAGCCTGTCCTGATTCAGCCTTGCCAGAATGTTTTCAAGCTTCATCTGTGACCGGTCATACTGGGGTGTATAGATCTCGCTCCCAATGGCATGCAAGGCATCTAGCAGTTCATTAGCTATATAGAGCTTCGTTGTCAATATAGCAGGTGGTTTCTCTTGCCTGGATACCGAACTCGTCATCGCCCTGGCAGTTTTTATCACTGTCTGTTCCTCTAACAGCAGCATATATTGCTTGAGCGTAGCAAGCGCCTTCTCAAAGTTGGCCTCAGGCAAGCGTGTAATTTTGAGGATCACATCGTGCAACGCTCCGCTTGAGGCTGAGAAATTAAGCGTATTGTGCAATACCTTGCGTTCATCCTCTGAGAGCTGTTCCCAGGCAAAACGAACAGCAATCAGGTCCTGCATATACTGAATCAACAGCCCGTAGTGACGTCGCCAGCCTTCATCAGGAGTATCGCCAATACCCCACCACCGTGCAAGTTGGCCCAATTGCTCTTCAGTACACTCTCCTAGTGCTTGCTTCAACGTCTTCATAAAATATACTTTCTTTGAGCAATCTTTAGTAGCTCCTACGATTCTGGTTGATATTGTTCAATAAAGCGAATGACCTCTCGCGTCAACTGGCTGGGGGTCGAGGCTCCAGCACTGACGGCAATGCGTTTTTTCCCTTTTAACCAATCGGTATTCAATTGAGATAGATCTTCAATCCGTACAGCCGGAACACCCGCTAATTCCTCCGAAACCTGGACGAGACGATTCGTGTTATTGCTGCGCGGATCACCAACGATCACTGTCAAATCGGCCCCCTTCGCCTGTGCTACAACCGCTTCCTGGCGGCTCTGGGTCGCTGCGCAGATATCGATGTGCACCTCTGCATGAGGATACTTCGCTTTAATATGCTCGATAACACGTCGCGTATCCCACTGGGAAAGTGTTGTCTGGGTAGAAACAGCCAATTTTTGTTCTTGTTCCGGCACCAGCGCCAGCGCATCGACATCGGCTTCATTCTCCACCAGGCTAATATGGCCTGGAACCTCGCCGAGCACACCCTCGGGCTCGGGATGTCCTTTCTTGCCGATATAGAGGATGTAGTAACCGGCAGCTGCTAAATCCCGCACAAGGTCATGTGTGACGGCTACATCGGGGCAGGTTGCATCGATACAATTCAAACCGCGTTCTCGCGCTTTGCGTTTTACAAGCGGAGAAACGCCGTGTGCGGTAAAAATGACCGTTCCTTCGGTGACTTGCTCCAGGATACTCGCTCGATCTGCACCATCGAGTGTGATCACACCCAGGTTGCTGAGTTCTTCAATGGCATGGCGGTTATGTACAATTTGTCCAATAATATAGATGGGCCGCGGGTGTGTGGGATCCTTGGCTACTTGACGAACTATTTGCAATGCATCAACCACACCATAGCAATAGCCACGGGGAGATATTTTAATGACTTCCATGTATTCCTCAAATGAAAAGAGCTAGAAACTTCCTTTATTGTACCATCCCCCTACGGGATTTGCACCTGGTCCCTGCTCAATATACTTTGAAGGTCATCAGGGGTATAGAGGCAGACAGCGGGCAATAAACCTGCCAGTTCTTCAACTGAGGTAAATTCGGCGAGGTCAAAGATGAGCAGCGGAGTTCGACGCCCAACGCACCCACGGGCTATAGCCGAGGCTGTAAGTAGCGGAACTGTATGCGAAGGAGTAAAGGGAGCAGGCAGGTTCATAAGTAACTGCACATGAGGTATGATTGCGGACACATTGCAAGGTGTCTCTTCCTGGTAGATATACTTCACTCCCCTTTGTTGCAACATTAACCTGTACGGTTGTCGTTGCTCCTCCGACCCAATTAAGAGCGCCGAGTGACCTTGCAGACCTCCAAGGCAGGCATCTGCGATAGATACGACTTCCTCTACAAAACGCTGCATCAATTGCTCTCTCTTCTCTTCCGTTATAACACTTTCAAATGATGATATAGCATACTATAACAAATCAAGGTCCCTTAATGTCATCGGGTAATTACCTTATTTTTTGTGAGGTATGGGCTTCTCTCTACAGCAGTATTGAGAAACCTTGAGTCATTTTGATAAAACCTTCCATGATATACTCTTTTCAGGAAAATTATAACCTATTCTCAACCGAATCATCACCAGAATACTCTTCCATTCCTTCGGCAATTGTTTCATAATTAGGCTCTGTCATCTAACTACTCTTCATATGCAGATCTGAACCTGCAACACTGCCCTTTTACAGGGATATATACGCTCATCGGCGCTACCCAACTCATGAAGAAAATCGGAACTGAGCTGTAAAGGAACGTATCCATTATAAACATCTTGAGTGAGTTCAATGGTACCATTAGAAGTTGCTTTTTGTACTTATCATATCCATACAGGGCCAGTAC